>JAEEYW010000010.1 GCA_016288305.1 Caryophanales bacterium
CCATCTAATTCAATAGATAAAGCTGTTAAGCCTTTAATATTAGCGTATAATTCGCCTTCTTTTAAAGGTTTATTTTTAACTTTTACTTCATCATAAATATTATCTAAATTAATTATTTTTTCTTGTTTAGTTGGACTTATTATACTATCTGCATAATAATTTTCTGCTGCTCTTATCAAAGCTGCGGCAATAGAATAATTAACTTTTTTTCTAGCTGTTGATATAAAATCCATAGTTATAGGTGTAGCAATCAAAGCTATAACGGCTAATATTACAATCACAGCTAATAATTCAACTAACGAAAAACCCTTCTTCCTCACTATACATACCTACCTTTACTATTTATAGTATATATCATCTCGATGTTTTTAGCAATAAAAAAACAGTTTCATCAAAAACTGTCAAGCTATCCTTTTCGAGCATTTAATTTTCTTGATATACTCTTTAATCCAATAATATTTTTTTATTTAATTGATAATATTGTATACCAGAATAAATAGATAAACATGTTGCGATAATAAGAATAACATCAGAAACTTTAATATTTATAAGTTCAAATGGTAAATTATTAAATAACGTCAAAACAACACCAACCATCATAAAAATAGTCTTAAATTTACCAGACTTACTAGCAGCAACAACCTGTTTTTTGCTACCAACAATCATCTTAATTATATCAACAGTTGTATCCCTTCCAACGATAATAACAGGTATAATAGGATGAATAATACCTTGAGCAGCTAAAATAATTAATACTGAATTAACTAATATTTTGTCTGCTATAGCATCCAACATTTTTCCTAAATCTGTTACCATGTTATACTTTCGTGCGATATATCCATCTAAAAAATCTGTAATAGAAGCTAAAATAAATAGTATTCCAGAAATAAAATATTTAACATCTACAACAACAGCTTCGTTTATAAATAATTTCGTAGACGAAAAACCTAATGTATCAAAAGGAAAAAGTAATATAATAACTATAAAAAAAGTTAATATAAGTCTTATTGACGTAATTTTATTTGGTAAATTCATAAACGCCTCCATAAACAACATTATCTTCAACTTGTTTTTTATCACCAGCTATAATTGTATATACTAAATAACATACTATAACAAATAAGATTATAATTGCTATATATGTAAACCATTGATATAATCTTTCATTTTTTCTTTCAATAGTATAAGGTGATCTAATTCTATTTTCTTCTTCAATTCGTTTATTTTCTTTTTTAATATCTTCAATTGATAGTTTAGAAGTATAATCAAATAAATACTCATTAAACTCATCAACTAATTCATCTTTATCAAGACCTAAATACTTAGCATAGTCTCTAATAAAATATTTTAGGTAAAAAACATCTTGAAATGCTTCCAAATTACCATTTTCAATATTTTCAATTTGACTTGGTATCAATTTTAAATCTTCAGCAGCCTCTTCGATGGATACTCCCATACTCTCGCGGGCTTCTTTTAATTGTTCACCAATTTCTTTCATTTTTCACCTCTTAATTTAACAAAAAAATAATACTTATAAGCCATGTTCTGTACTCTAAAAGAGCGACAAACATCTATCTACCATTACTGGTTCTAAAATAAGTTAAAAATTCCCTATTTTAAACTCCCCTACCAAATTTGGGTTTCTTGCTTGTGGGGTTTACCGCGTTTCATTCTTCTATTGCTAGAAGACTCGTCTCTGTGGCACTTTATGTCTATAATCCCATAAGGATTAATCGACGCCGTTAGTTATAAAACTACCATAGGTTATTTTTTCCCTATGCACAATCACTACTACCATTTCAGGATAGTGCAAGCATGGACTTTCCTCTACATTAAATGCAGCGTTTGTCAAGTATTATTCTTTTCCGTAAATTATTTTTTCTAGATTAGATAGTCTCTTTAAAACATCAACACTAGTAGTTCCATTATCTTCATCAGCTGTATCTTTCAATACATCTAATTTCATTTTTAGACTTCTAATTTCTTGTTTTAACTTAATATTATCATCTGTTAACTCTTTAATTTCGCTGTTAAGTTCCTTATTGATAAGTGCGAATTCTTCATAATCACGCATAACAATATCTAAAAACTTGTCAACTTCTTGAGGACGATATCCTCTTGTATCTAATTTGAATTCTTTATCATAAATATCTTTAACAGTAAGCATTATTCTATCTTGATACACTTTATATCACCCACATAAATTATATACCAACTAATGAGTTATTGTCAACGAATTTACTTCTTTATACATCTAAAATAAGTAGACAATTTTATTGTTTTAACATCTTCCAACATTTCCCTAAAAATATTGTCAATATGATCCATTTATATCACCAATTATATTTAAACACACTACACAAAACCTTTCATCAAATTCGACAAAACTAGTCAAAACTAGAACTTATATATAGAATTTTATAATATTTTATAGTATAATGTTATAAGGTGATATAATGAAATATCCAAATGGTATAAATAAGGTATATAAAGTAAGTTCTAGCAACCGTGGTATGGCTCTCGAAGCAATGATAAACAACACCAATATATACTATAGGGATAACAACATAGCCGTTGTATATAAAAAACCAACGCCTATAACAATCAATAAAGTTGATTACAAATCACGCCAAGATGCAGTTATAAAAGAAGCACATTTTATTATACCATCAACAACCGATTATAACGGTGTATACAAAGGAATGTACATTGATTTTGAAGCTAAAGAAACAAGAAAAGAATACTTTCCTTTAGCTAACATTCATGAGCATCAAATAAGACATCTAATAAATATTAAAAACTGTGGAGGCATAGGATTTATTATCGTAAGATTTGTCTTAGATGATAAAATATATTTATTAACAATAGAAAAACTAGAAGCTTTTATAAATGGTAATAGCCGTAAATCTATTCCAAAAAAATATTTTGAAGAAAATGGTTTTTTGATAAAGCCAGGATATAAACCTGACTTAGACTATTTAAAAGCACTAGATCAAGGAGTTGAAAAAAGTGAAAAAAGTATTAAATAGCATTAAATCTTTCTTTATTAACTTAGGTAATAGTATTAAAAAAGGATATAATGTTACAATTAAAAGTATTAAAAATTTTATAATAAACTTAATTAACTATATTAAGACACATCGTGTTATATCAATTCTCATATTGCTCGGTATTATAATATACATAGTGGGAATATTACTAATAGGATTCATTATTCCAACAGTTGCAATTTTATTTATAGGAGGTATTACTTTTATGGCGAAAAAACTAAAAAAGAAAAAAGTTCCATTTAAAAGTGTATTAAAAGTTGCTTTGATTGTTATCTTTAGTATGGCTATAGTTGGATTAATATCAGCCACAGGTTTTATCCTCTATATTGTTAAAACATCTCCTGAATTTGATCCTGAAAAACTATATAACAAAGAATCATCTTTCTTATATACCATTGATGGTGAAGAGTTTGCTAAATTAGGATCTGAATTTAGAAGAATAATCACATATGATGAGATGTCAGAATCATTAATTGATGCCATAGTTGCCGCTGAAGATTCACGTTTCTTCCAACACAATGGTGTTGATTTACCTCGTTTCTTAAAAGCTTCATTCAGTCAACTACTTGGTAAAGGTGGCGGTGGTGCTTCCACACTAACAATGCAAGTATCAAAAAATAAACTTACGTCAAGTGAAGATAGTGGTATCGAAGGTATCATTCGTAAATTCTCTGATATCTACAATTCCGTATTCAAAATTGAACCACAATACACAAAAGAACAAATTATTGAATTCTATGCTAATTCAAACTATTTAGGTGGAAATGCCTCTGGTGTTGAAGAAGCTAGTTTAACATATTTCAATAAGTCAGCCAAAGATTTAAATATAGCTGAAAGTGCTATGATAGCAGGTTTATTCCAAGCTCCTGTAGGATACGATCCATTCATTTATCCTGAGGATTGTGAAGATAGACGTCAAACTATTCTATATCTAATGCTTAGACACGGATATATTACAGAAGAAGAATATGACATTGCTAAAGAATTAACAGTTGATAAAATATTAGCAAACAAAGAAAATCCAAATATTGATAATAAATATCAAGACTTTATCAATACAGTTGTAGAAGAAGTTATCGATAGAACTGGCAACAACCCATATGAAGTACCTATGAAGGTATACACAACAATGAATTTAAAAGTTCAAGATAGTGTTACAAACATAATGACAGGTAAAACTTTCGAATGGGAAAACGATAAAGTTCAAGCTGGTACTGTTATTTTGAATGTTAAAACAGGTGAAATTACTGCCGTTGGTGGTAGTAGAAATACCGTAGTTCGCGGTGACAATTATGCTGTAAATCTTAAGAATCAAATTGGATCTACAGCTAAACCATTATATGAATATGGTCCAGCACTAGAATTTTACAATTATAACACATATTCTCCTGTTGCTGATGAGCACTATTATTATTCTAGTGGTGTTGAAATTAAAAACTGGAATGGAAGATATTCATATTTAATTCCTCTACAAGATGCTATAGTTGATTCTAGAAATACAACAGCATTAAAAACATTCCAAAAAGTAAATGGTAAACAAACTTTAGAATTTGTAACCAACATGGGATTATCTCCAGAAGTTGAAGATGGATACATGCATGAAGCACATGCTTTAGGTGGTTATAATGGTGAATCACCTCTTACACTTGCTGCTGCATATGCCGTATTTGCAAATGGTGGTTACTACATTGAGCCACATAGTTTCACAACTATTGAATACTCAGATACTGATGAAATCTATGAAGTAAAACCTATAACAAGAAAAGTTTTAAGTGCAGAAACAGCATATCTAATGACAAAAATGCTAGAAGCTACGGCTCCTGATGCTGCTGGTAATGTAAACGGTGTTACATTTGCTGCTAAAACAGGAACTACAAACTTTGATTCAGATACATTAGAAGTTTGGGATTATCCAAGTACAGCTGTAAGTAACAAATGGGTAGCAAGTTATAATGATCAATACGCTGTAACTGTATGGTATGGATATACATCGTTAACTGAAGATTATTATTTGACAACAACAAATTACGAAGTTAAAGCTGTTCTTAGAGCAGTTGCTAAAAACGTTTATAAAGAAAATGCTAAATGGAATAAACCAAATAGTATAGTTGAAGTTGTTATGGAAAACGCCACAGATAAATATGCTAATCCAAATATTGTGCTAGCTGGTCCAAATACACCTGATGAATTAAAATATACAGCATATTATAGAAAAGGCTTCGAACCTACTGAAGTATCTACAAGATTTAATAATTTAGCTAATGTTACTAATATTAATTACAACGAAGAAACTAAATCATTAACTTGGGATGCTGTTCCATTAAACGATTATTTCAACGAAGAATACTTAACAAATATTTATAATAGTTATTTCACAAACAAGAGTGACTTAAAAGAACAAATTAAAAAACTAGTAGAATACAATAATACTAAAATTGGTAAGATTATATATGATATATATGTAAAAGATAAAGATAACAACTTACAACTTATTGGTTCTACAGAAGAATTATCATTCAATTATCCTGTTGCTGAAACAACAACATTTGTTATTAAAACAAATTACACAATACTTAAAACATGTGAAAGTACAGGTGCAGAATTTACTATGACAATTGTACCAATTGTTATTACATCAGAATTAAATGGTGAAGCAACTATTAATCTAAATGTTGGTAGTACTTATACGGATACTAATCCAGTTATTGTATTAGAAAATGGTACTACTAATGTCACTCCACAAGCTGCTGTAACGACAACTATTGTAAGATTATCTGATAATACTACTGTTACTAATATTGAAACAAATAAAGCGGAAAGTTACACGATAACATATAATATTGTTTATAAAGATTACACAGCTACACATGTAAAAACAATTAATATTGTGGATACACAAACAAACAACTAAAAAGATATGAAATTTAATTCATATCTTTTTTTTGCATATACTTTGTAATTTACAATTCGTACAATCTGGTATTGCCTTGCAATAGTGCCTACCAAATAGAACTAACTGATGATGTAAACGGTTGAAATTAGCCCCTTTAAAGTACTTATATAACGCATTTTCTATTTTAAATACATCATCACTCTTACATATTTTTAATCTGTTAGATACCCTTTTAACATGCGTATCAACAGCTATATATGGTTCATCATATAATGTAGCTAAAACAACATTTGCTGTCTTTCTACCCACACCAGGTAAACTTTCAAGAAAATCCCTATCATTAGGCACATACCCATCTAATCTTTTAGCTATTTCAATCACATTATGAGCTTTTTTATTGTATGTACCTACAGGTTTAATAATACTTTTAATATCCTCTACAGAGGCTGTTTTTAAACTATTTAAATCATACTTACGAAACAAAACAGAAGTTACTTCATTAACCCTTTTATCTTTTGTTTGCGCTGATAACATTGTAGCTATCAACAATTCATAATCTTTACTATAGTTTAATTCACACCTGGGATTAGGTATTATTTCATCTAAATAACTTATAATTAAATCTCTATTTGTCATTTAGCCAATCATAATCAAATAATTCCTTATCTGATTTCTTTTCTTGAAATTTTTTTCTTTCTCTCACAACATCTTCTTCTTGTTTAATACCTTTTTTATCCCATTCATATAGTATTTTATCAATGTATCTTAAATTATTAACGCCATTAAAAACAGCTTCTTTTAACGCTAAAGTGATTAGCTTTTCATCATATTGTTTTTGCCAGGCATTAATTGTTTCATATTCCAAAGGAGATAGTGTTCTTCCAAACTCTTTTTCAAAAACACTATATAAATTAGTATCATCAATCACTTCATCATTGATAATTATAAAACTTAACTTATTATATAATTCATCGAGATTTATAACTTCTTCTCTTACCTTTTTACTTATAACGTCAATTTTAACGATACCTTTTTCCATTAATGAATTGATCAATTCCATTAATGTACTTAAATCATAGTTTAGATCCTTTGCTATTTGTTTAGGATTAAAACTTGTATCAGCATTAATTAAATATATTAAAACTATTAACTCACTATCCGTAATACCTAAGTTTTTATAATTTTTTATTAGTATTCCAGGAACAGTAAAAGGTTCTTCTTTTAGTAATCTCACAACTTTTTCTAACATAATATCCCCCTTACTTAAGGTAGTCAGCGCATACCTCATCTAAAGCTTTAATTAATTCATCTACCTCTTCGAAAGATTTTGGTTTAGCCCCACTTGCTAGAGCGTGCCCACCACCATTAAATCTAGCAGCCACTTCATTTACAATAGGTCCTCGTGATCTGATTGAACATTTTATTTGATTATTCGCTAAATCCTCAGAGCACAAAATAATAACTAATATTTCCTCAATATTATTGAATGTTTCTATCAAATTACCAGCTGTTGATGCATCAACATTATTCTCTTTTAAAACATCATTTGTTATTTTTAAGTAAGCCAACTTATTGTCTGTAATAACCAAATTATTTGTTATGTAAGCATTGAATTTATAATCATTATAACTACGTAAATACATTTGAGGATATAAGCTAGTAAAATTCAAATTAGTATTTTTAATTAATTTAGAAACCAAATCAAAAGTCTTAGTTGTTGTATAACTATACATAAATCTACCTGTATCACCAACAACACCCATAAATAGTTTTTCGGCAGCACTATAAGGTATTTTTAATTTGCACTTAAACGCTAATTCAATAATCATTTGTGAAGCTGAACTAGCTGTATTATCAATCAATTCAATTTCACAAAACTTTTCAACAAATGGATGATGGTCTATCTTAATACGATATTTAAAATCAGTAGGTAAAACACCATCTACCCTTCGTCTATCAGGAGTATCCGTAACGATTAGTAATGCATTACTCACATCATCAGGAACTCTATCCATATCACCAAAATAACGAAACTTAGCAGAAGGTGCGCCAGCAACATAAACATTTTTATTAGGAAAATTGTATTGTATTATTTCTTTTAAACCAATCGAACTTCCATAAGCATCTGGATCGCCACCTATGTGTCTTGCTATAACTATTTCATTATATTTTTTTATTTGTTTTAATACCTGTTTAAAATTCATATCTCACACTTTCTACCAAATTTATTATACTATATTTGAATTTTTAAGTCCATAAAAAAAGCTTTATTTTTCATAAAGCTTATTTTTCAATATATGAATATGTATCTCTTGCTATCATTACTTCCTCATCTGTAGGAATAACATAGCATTTTACTTTAGAAGTTGGTTTAGAAATCAATACTTCTTTACCACGGCAATTATTAGCTTCTTCGTCTACTTCTATACCTAATACTTTTAATCCATCTAAGATTTCTTTTCTTGTAGAAATTCCGTTTTCACCAATACCTGCTGTGAAGCATATTGCATCAGCACCATTTAATAGTACATAATATCTAGCTATGTAGTCAATAACTCTTCTAACAAACATTTTTTGAACTAAAGCACATCTTTCGTTACCGTTTTTAATACCTTCTTCAACATCTCTTGAATCGCTACTTACACCGCTGACGCCTAATAAACCACTCTTTTTATTAATGATAGTATCTATATCATCTGGCGTTAATGAAGCTTGTTTCATCATATATGGAATAATACTTGCATCGATATCGCCACATCTTGATCCCATAATAACACCAGCATTTGGTGTGAATCCCATTGATGTATCAACGCATTTTAAATCTTTGATAGCAGTAACACTACCACCATTTCCTAAATGACAAACGATAACTTTTAAATCATTTCTGCCTTCGATTTCAGCTAAACGGTAAGCTACATATTTATGACTAGTACCATGAGCACCATATTTTCTAACTTGATATTTTTCATACCACTCATATGGTAAAGCATACAAATATGTTTCTTTAGCCATTGTTTGGTGGAATGATGTATCAAATACAGCTACAGCTACAGCATCACTGATTAGTTCTTTAAATGCTTTTATACCAATGATAGCTGCAGGATTATGAAGAGGCGCTAAAGCACTCAATTCATCGATAGTTGCGATAACTTGATCATCAATAACAACTGATTTATCAAATCTATCTGCACCTTGAACAATTCTATGTCCAATACCTTTAATTTCATTTAAATCAGAAATTACATTATAAGCAAATAATTCATCTATTAATATTTTAACAGCATCCTTATGTGTAGTTAATGTTGCCTCTTTTTTAATTTTTTCACCATTATATTTGATTGTATAGAAACTTCCGTCAATTCCTATTCTTTCAAATACACCTGATATTAATACTTTTTCTTCTGGCATTTCATACATTTGAAATTTCAATGATGAACTTCCAGCATTTACTGATAATACTTTCATTTTTTCCTCCTATTTATTGTATTCATATATATCATAATAATTTATATATTATTCTTTTTCCCAATCAACAACATTACAGAATGGGTTATCAGAATCATATCCATCTTTATTACCTATAGTCACGTCTAATATAAACGCTAATAGGAATGGTACTAAGAATAATAATACTGCTGCTATAATTCTTGTTATGAATTTCTTTGATGCATTCTTCATTTCTTTATCAGCATCATCACTAATAACAGCTTTACCAAAATCAACTATACCTAATCCGATTGCTACAATAGGACCAGCTATTTTTAATATGTTTAAGAAAAATTGTAATTTGTCTATAAAGTCGTTTGAGAATGATCCACAATTGAACGAAGCCGCTTCATCAATAGATAATGTATTATAAGCTGATAAATATTTATTTCTAAATTCAAAATATCTCTGACAATCAGCCGTATTAACATTTTCACTTGCGTTACAATATTCATCAAATTGTTTAACTGCTAATCTTAAACAACCATCCGGATATTTTTTTAAATACTTTTCTTTACAAACTGGATTCTTATCATTTTCTAATGCTGTAGAATCAAGCATATCTTTAATTTTAAATGATACACCATGTGATAATAAAGAATATTCTAATATCCCATTTCTTAATTCAACACCTTTATCACTCGTAAACACATTGTTCAATGGTGGAATTAAATCAACATACATATCAAATATATCACCATTTGAAGTTTGATCACCCGGCTCTATAGAAGTTATCGGATTAATGATATTTACATTCCCAGAAATATATTCTCCCTTTGTAGTATCATAATGATAACAATTAATAGTACTACAAATATTTACTTTAAAACTGCTATTACATAGTCCAGTATTAAGATCAACTAATGAACAATGAACATATCTATTCATTGCATTCTGCATATCACTATCTTCCACTATAACATAGCGTCTAGTAGGAAATATACGGCCTGCATCATATTCATAGAAAAATGCATTTAATTTAGGTAAACTATAACAATTATTTCGCGAAACTGCATCGCTAATCTTATCACGTACTATATCGTCAATTACTACCTCATATACTCTATCGGCACTTACCGTAATAAATGAAACCATACGATAGGCAGGCTTCTCTAAATAATCATCTACTTTTAATGAAAACGTGTTGTCGTCATAAAAACTCAAAATGCCACTGCGCTTCATATCTACCAATTTACCAGTTTTATTATATGCAGCAGCATTATCAACTAAAAAGTTCAAATAATCGATTTTACATACGGCTTTCGAAATGTTTTGACCTGGGCTATTTAATTGAGTTAATGGAAAAGATGTTTCAATATTTACAAGTTTCTTTAGCGTATAATCATACTCTTTATTATCAGTAGTTGATGTATTGACTGACATAAATTGAATATGCCCTAAGGCATTACCTGCGAAACTAACATTAATGTGAGCACTTGGGCATTTACCAGAAGATAAATCAAATTTGCTTACTCTAAGTATAAACGTTCTACTTTCGCCAGTGTCAAATAAAGCATAGTCATAAGCTACTCCTTCTAGCACGTCTATGACATCAGGATCTGTTTCAAACCTCATTCTACTAGTATTAGTTAATTTTAAATTTTTAATTTTATTTGCACTCGAATCAACTTCAAAAGACATTCCCAAGCCTGGTTGTTCATATTTACACAGCAATGCTTCTACATTGTCTACGCTATAAAACAATAAAAAAGAAAATATCAAACCATAAAATAATTTTTTCAAACAAATCACCGTCTATTCTTTTTCCCAATCTACAACATTACAGAATGGGTTATCTGAATCATATCCATCCTTATTACCTATAGTCACGTCTAATATAAACGCTAATAAGAATGGTACTAAGAATAATAATACTGCTGCAATTATTCTTGTTATGAATTTCTTAGATGCATTCTTCATTTCCTTATCAGCATCACCGCTTATAACAGCTTTACCAAAATCTACAATACCTAATCCAATTGCTACAATAGGACCAGCTATTTTTAATATATTTAAGAAAAATTGTAATTTTTCTATAAAGTCGTTTGAGAATGATCCACAATTAAAGTTTTGTAAATCTGTAGTTCCTAATGATGTGAAATTATTTAAATATTTATCCCTAAATTCATAGAATTTATTACATTCTTCATCATTTTCTAATTTTGAACAATATTCTTGTATATGCTTAACTGCAAGTGTTAAACAACCTTCTGGATATTTTTTTAAATATTTTGTTGCGCAAGCTTTATCGCTATATTCTTTTACTAAATCGGTACCTGCCAAACTACGTAATGTGAATTCTGTTTTAGTAGCTGATAAATTGTAATCAAATACAGAATCATACATTTTAGTATATTTAGGCATTTTATAAACTTTATCTAAAGGTGTATAAAGTTCGGCATATAATCTTTGCATTTTATTCGAATCACTTTTAGCATTAACATTATCTGCAAGATAACTTCTTACATTAGCTAAAGTATCAATATTATATCCTCTTTCTATTTTACTACCTGATGCAGCCGTTATCTCCCAATAATATGCGCCAATTTCAGGCAATAAAGAGCAGTTTTTTTTACTAATAACTTCATTTATTATTGTTTGTAGACTTTGTTTTATTTGGAACTCATAATAATCTTCTTGGTTATTATCACGATGAACTAAAAGAGTGGCTTTTTCTGATAAGTCTTTACCAATTATATTATAATCGCCTATAGTAATTGAATAACTCTTATCTGTATAAAATGAAAAAGTGCCTTTTTTATTCTTTCCTATTAAATAATAGTCATCATCGTATTCCATACCATCAGATATTACAAAATTCATATCTTTATTACTGCATACAACAGTTTTAGAATTTTGCTTACTTAAATTTGTTGTAACAATTGCTGTAGATAAATCATCACCTTCTTGGAAAAAACCTTCTTTTTGATTATATTCCGTACTAATTTGAAAATATGGTCTAGTATCATCGTCATAATATTTAATATTTAAATGAACATCTGGACATGTACCAGAGCTATAATTAATTAAACCAAGAGCCAAAGGAACGTTAATTTTTTCCTGAGTATTCCATACGCTAATATTAAATGTTGCTCCATCTTCTGTAGTGACATAAGGATTTATTGATAAAAAATTTAAATACCTATCACCATTACTTTGAATATCGTTTTTAACTAATTCTTCATAATTTGCTTCTTTTTCTGCCTTTGTTAAAGGTGTTGCTGCATTTAAATTATTATATTTTAAATTACTAAAATAAATAGAAGGACCATTGTATTCTGGTATAGTTATGTCAAAAGACATTTCCAATGAAGGAACTTCATAGTTGCAGATTAAAGCATCAACACCATTAACATTAATTACAAATAATAAAGTAAAAACTAATCCATAAAATAGTTTTTTCAAACAAATCACCTACTTTTTATCATTTGGTTTCATTGTTGGGAATAAAATTACATCTCTTATACTTTCTTGTTCAGTAAATAACATACATAATCTATCAATTCCATAACCAATTCCACCTGCTGGTGGCATACCATACTCTAATGCTTCGATAAAGTCCATATCAATATCATTAGCTTCATCATTACCTAGATTTCTTTCTTTTAATTGTTCTTCAAATCTTTCTAATTGATCAATAGGATCATTTAATTCGGTATATGCATTAGCAAATTCCTTACCGCCAATAAATAATTCAAAGCGATCTACAAATCTTGGATCTAAAGGATTTTTCTTTGTAAGAGGAGAAATCTCTACTGGATGTCCATATAAGAATGTAGGTTGGATTAAAGTCTCTTCAACGTATTGTTCAAAGAACAAATTAATTATATGACCAATTGTTTTTTCATGTTCTTGAACTTCAATATGATGTTCACCAGCTAAACGTAATGCTTCATTAACATCAGTTATTTGTTTAAAGTCAATACCTGTTTTTTCTTTAATAGCATCAGTCATACTAACTCTTTTCCAAGGACCTTCAAGATTTATTTCATCGCCACACCAATTATATGTCATTTTACCAAATACATTTTTAGCTATTGTTTGAAACATTCTTTCAGTTAAATCCATCATACCATTTAAATCAGAATAAGCTAAGTAAGCTTCCATCAAAGTAAATTCAGGATTATGCTTTGGATCCATACCTTCGTTTCTAAATACTCTACCAATTTCATATACAGCTTCCATACCACCAACTAATAATCTCTTTAATGGTAATTCTAGAGCTATTCTTAAGTACATATCCAAATCTTGTGTATTATGATGTGTAACAAACGGACTGGCACTAGCTCCTGTAAGCAATGTTGTAAGTACTGGTGTTTCTACTTCAGTAAATCCTTCGTTATCCATGAAATTTTGAATACATCTAATTATTCTTGGACGTGTGAAAGCAATAGCCTTAGACTCTTCATTCATAATTAAGTCAACATATCTTCTTCTATATCTTTCTTCAATATCCGTAAGACCATGGAATTTCTCAGGTAGTGGTTTTAAAGCTTTTACTAAATGTGTATATTCTAAACATTTAATAGTTACTTCACCTGTTTGTGTCTTCATTACTTTACCTTTAATTCCAACGATATCACCAATATCAGCAGTCTTAAACAATGAATATGTTTCTTCACCAACATCATTTATTGATATGTAAATTTGAATTTTACCTGTTTTATCTTGAATAGATATAAATGACGCTTTACCCATTTTTCTTATGAACATAATTCTTCCTGCGACACTTACAATATCATTCATATTTTCAAAAGCATCATGATCGACATCTTTATATTTTTCTTTAATATCCATAGCATAAGCTGTACGCTCAAATCTATGACCAAAAGGATCAATGCCTAATGCTTTAATGTCATTGATTTTATTTCTTCTAACTTGTTCTTGTTCTGTGAACTCTCTCATTTTTTCTTCAACTCCTATATAAAATCCCACTAATAATATAATATCATAAAATAGGCACTATTTTCTACTAAAACATTAAAAAAATGTATTATTTTACAAGGTTTTTGATATTTCATCTATCAAATTTAAAAATTCTTCTTTAGTTGTTACCTTCATAAAGCGATTACGATACTCTTTAGAGATACCTTTTAAGTAATATCCAACATGTGTTCTCATCTCTAAAACAGCCTGTTTTTCATCCTTAAATTCTAATAAATAACTTAAATGTTTAACCATCATATCAAGTTTTTCTTGTTTGCTAACTTCCTTAATATCATTACCATTTAAATAATCAATACACTCCTTAATTAACCATGGATTACCTAATAACCCTCTTCCTATCATAACCGCATCACATTTAGTTTCATCCATCATTTTTTTAGCATCATAGCAAGTCTTAACATCGCCATTACCGATGACTGGAATAGATACATTTTCCTTAACTTGTTTAATTATATTCCAATCTGCTAAGCCAGAGTAACCTTGAGCCCTTGTTCTTGGATGAACAGTTATGGCACTTGCTCCTGCTTTTTCACAGATCTTAGCAATTTCCACAGCATTTATGCTTTTCTCATCCCAACCGCTTCTTATTTTAACAGTTACTGGTACAGATACACTTTCAACAACGGCCTTAACTATTTCATAAACTTTATCAGGATTTTTAAGTAAAGCACTACCTGCTTGTGCTCTTTGCGCTACCTTAGGAACTGGGCAACCCATGTTGATATCAATAATATCGGGATGCATATTTTTATCAATATACTTAGCCGCATATACAAATGAATCAACATCACTTCCAAATATTTGCTGTGATATAGGTCTTTCTTCTTCTTTCATATATAGCATATCAATTGTTTTTTTGCTGTTATAAAATATAGCTTTATCAGATACCATTTCAGCTACTACTAAACCAGCGCCAAACTCTTTAGCTATTCTTCTAAAAGCACTATCCGATATTCCTGCCATAGGCGCCAAAGTAATAGGATTAATAATTTCTACATTTCCAATTTTTAACATTGAAATCACCTTTATTTATTATACCAAAAATAAAATAAAAAAGCACTAAAGTGCTTTATCTAAATCAAACATTGGTAAAAGTCTATTTTTCAATTCATCGTCATCGATAAATTCAATAGCACCTTCAATGCATTTAGCTATTTCCATGTCTTCATCAATTTCATTTGTTTGACTATTAACATGAGCTAATATAACATAAATATCATTTTCATAAATAGTTGTCGAAACAGCTATATATTTTTCGCCATTATCAAGTTCAAATGTCTTACCAGTCATATCTTCACCTACCATTTTACATTGTCCCAAAAGCTGCAAAATCTGAAAATTGAGATTGCATTGCCAAATTTTCTTCCATTTCTTGCATTCGTTTATCATACCATGCTTTAACTTTGTTTAGCGCCGATTTAATTAAATCTTTTGGTGTCACAGACACTGATTTAACTACATGTACCTTTTCTTTGGCCAAATCAGTCTTCTTATCATCTTTTATCTTAGAATCTCTATCTAGAATTCCTAGATTTCTAGCATTTTGAGCACTCATCCATTCGTAACCTTTAGGAAGTCTTTCTTCATCAACAAATAGAGGTTTACCATCAAAATGTAGATTATTTGTAGATTCTTCTACCACTGGTTCTTCTACTGATGGTATATCAATAGCAGGTTCTTCTACTGATGGTTCACCACCATTTGGCTTATTGTTTTGATCATTTTTTTGTTCTTCCTCAGCAGGCTTTTCGGCATCTGATTTTTCTTCAGTTTTAACTTCTTCTTTAGCTTCTTCTGCTTTGCGAGCAGCTTCTTTTTCAACATTTTCCTTAGTTATTTTTTCAATATTATCCTTGATTAAAGGGAAACTTGGTGTTGCTTTAATAGTATCTAATATTCTTGTATATGTACCTATAAATTGATTCTTTTCTTTAATTAATTCAGAAATTTCAATTGCTCTTTGTTGAATTTCATCTGGAGCAGTTGCACTTTTCATCATATTCATAGTATTTTCAATTTCTTGTTCTTTTGATTTGATGACATTATAGCATTCAATATATATATTAGTTAAATCTGCTAATTCTTTATTTCTAGCTTGTACGTATTCTGCGTCCCCTACACCAGCACTAATGATGCTTCTTTTTTTATCTGTACTAGTCTTAATAATCTCTGCTTTTTTAGCTCTAGTTTCCTCGATAAGGCTCTTAGCCTCTTCTTTATTAGAAGCAATTTTAGCTTTTTCATACTCTGCTTTAACACTTTCTAATTTAGTTAATGCTTCTTCTCTTTTTTTCTCTTGTTGTGGAGACATTTTTCCACCAATTAAAGCAGCTTCTTCATCGATCTTACTAATTGTCTCACTTAGAGAATTAATCTCCATTTGATAATTTGTGCCTTTTCTGTAAAACTCATTCCATAATTTAGCGCATTCATAATACTCAGCATCACACTCATTTATTTTCTCGATATACTCATTATCGCATTCTTTAAGCTTCCTTGTATACTCATCATTCATATAACTAATCATATCAGAGTTATAATTTATTGACGCCATTAAAGCTTTTACTTTGTTAAAATCAATATAACCTGTTTCGTTTTTGTAGTTGTTCATGCAAACACTTCCTTCTATTATCTAAATTATAGCATATATATGTGTTAATTCAAAGCATTTTGGCCAAAAAATACATTATATTTACACATAAAAAAAGAAATAGCAATTATTTCTGTAATGATATCCTCTTGCTACTTCCTTTTAATGTATTTAATTTAGCCTCTAATTCTTTTTTTTCTTGTTCCAATTCAGTTATTCTATGTTTATAGAATCTACCATTAGGAGTACATTCATTATTAATTTCATATACTATTTCTTGAATTCTTTCTTGTAATTTACCTTTGAAATAATCCATCAATACATCTTTACTAACATATAGATCATCCAAAACAAATTCTAAATCATAATCATTCAATCTTCCTAATAACATCCTTACATCATGGTAATTCATGATTGTTTCAAATTTAAAGCCGTTTTCTAGCTCTATTCCACGACTTGTATATACTTCTTCAGCATGTTCATAGTGCATATCGTTATAATATGTATCATGTATAACAGGATAAACATATTCTGTTACATCATCTACTTTTCTAGTTTCCAAAGCAACACCATCAATAGTATATTTGTTTTCAAAAGTTAATAATTCAATCAATCCACGTTCAGCTAAAAAATCAACTAAATCGCTACGATCAATAAGTACTAATAATTGGCTTCGTTTCATAGACTTCATGCTTTTAATATCTTCTTCTAATTTTGTTTTTTCCTTATTAAGTAAAGCTTTTCTATTGCAATTATATTTTTTCATCTCATTGTAACTATCTAATTCGGCATCTAAACGTTCTAATGAATCATAAGTTTCAGACATTTCTGGAGTTATTTCTTCCTTAGCAGCTTTTTTCAAATTAACATACTCTATTAATAATTCATCATCAATCTTATTATCACTTAAAATTCTTTTTAATGTAGTTTCATCAGCTTGTTTTATTATTTCAGCAAACTTTTCACCAGAAATTTTCGTACTTCCTATAGCTACACTTCCTATTTGAGTATTTCTTGGATTTAAAATAGTACTCTTTTCTTTACCAATAATATACCCATTATAATAATACTCCTTTTCGGTTGGATATTCCGTATAATTAACCCAACTTCTTGGCCCTGTAATAATATGTTCTTTACCAGCGCCATTGATTAATTCGACAACATTAGTATTAGGAACCTCTTTTTGCCCTCTCACTACATTATCAATAATACATTCAATTATATAGTTTTTTTTCATTTTTTATTCTCCTTAATTAAACCTTTTGTTATTGCCACATGCCTCATCAATTAAATCGTCTACGGCATCTTGTACATCATTCATTTTTAGCAATATATCTTGTTTTCTTTCTTTCAATCTTGATAGTTTCCTGTTTGAATAATCCATAATACTTTGTGATGTTAAACACTGTTTTAGGCATTGTTTGCTTCGCGAAGTATATATATCTATCGTTTTATCAATATCATTATATTCTTTAGTTTTGTATTTATAATTTAATAATTTTTTATTATCAATTCCTAAAATATATAGGAAATGTTCAAACAAATTTATTTCAATTGCACATAATATAGTCTCTAAATCATCATTACATAATTTGTTTGTCTCTGTCAACATTATATCTTTATAATATATTTTTGTGCCAGTAGATGCAGTATCAAATCTAAAATCAGCATCAACTAATAGTCCATCTTTTTTCAAATGTTTCAAAATTGGTAAACGTCCAATTTCGTTAATTAAATCAATTCTTCTTTTATCACCAGGTAAATTGCTCGTTGCTAAATCGTGATTATCATTAACCCTACGTAAAGCAATAAGAGTCTCTTCATATTTTTGCGTCCAAAGATACCTATTTGCCTTGATGTTTTCTATTGTTTTTTCTATTATAGATATAGAATTATCAATTACACTTAATTCATTACTTAACGCTAAAGAAAGCGAGCTTGCTTCACCTATAATATAATCACATTTAGCGTATGTTTCCAATTGATCGAATGTTATACCATTATCATCCATTATGCGATCCAAAACCTCGTCATCAACATTATTTAAAAAGTTATAAAAACGTTCTTGGTCAACGCACAAGCCAGCATCAATTATAGATCCTGGGTAAATGTCATCATTAATCGTCTTAACATATTCTTCAGTTCCTAATAGAGTGTCATTATAATAATACTCGCAGATAACAAGATAATCATTATTGGAAATTTTCTCTTCAACTTTTTCTATATATGAACTATTTATAATTCCTAATGCATTTTCTTTAATAAACGTGAATTTATATTCTCGTTTCGTTTTCATATGAAGCCCCCTAATTAATTGCTAAATATAATAGCAAAAGATTAATATCATGTCAATAAAAAAAGAGATGTAATCCCTATTAATACAATAATAGTTTACTTTTTTAATGATCTTATATATTTTAAAATATATGGTCTCAATTCTTCGTATATACCTAACTCAATCATTAATTCAACTGCATATATTTTGTAATCGGCATTCATTATACGTTTAACTTCTTCTTTTTTTCTTCTATCAGATAGCTGACGTAATAAATATCCATGTTTTTTAATAGCTTTTTTTAAATTATGATCTAATTTAAAGTTAAACATGGCAGCAAATCTTATAGCCCTTAAAATTCGCAAACTATCTTCTTCAATCTTTGTATCAGCATCGCCAACACATCGAATTATTTTTGCGTCAATATCGGAAGCAGCATCTTTTAAATCAACAAAGTTACCTTCTTTATCAATACATAGAGTATTAATAATAAAATCGCGTCGTTCCAAATCTTCAGCTAATGTTTTTACATATTCAATTTTTTTAGGAAATCTATTTTTAACATATCCTAATTCTTTTCTAAAAGTTGTAACTTCGAATGTATGAAACTTATATTTTATAATCATACTGCCAAAAGCCACTTTTTTAATCTTAAAATAATTTTTTAAATCCTCGTATCTAGCTGAGGTACATATATCTATATCTTTAGTATTAATGCCCATATATAGGTCTCTAGCAAAGCCTCCAACTATGTATGCTTCAAAACCTAACTCGGATATTTTGTTAATAATTTCAAATGCGTACTTATTCATAGTCTCACCTAGTTTAATTATACAACAAAAAAATAAAAACTGCTAACAAAAGTTAACAGTTAATATTTAATTAGTTTAAAGCTTCTTTTAATTTAGAACCAGCTTTAACTGTAACTGCTTTTCTAGCAGGAATTTTAACAGTAGCACCTGTTCTTGGGTTTCTTCCTTCTCTAGCAGCTTTTTGTTTTACTTCAAATGTAACAAAACCTGTTAAAGTAACTTTACCTTCTTTTTTAAGTCCAGTAGTAACTCCTTTTTGGAATGCGTCTAATGCACGAGTAGCATCAGCTTTTGTTAATCCAGCTTCTTCAGCGATTAAATTAACTAAATCTTGTTTTGTCATTTTATATACCTCCTATGTAATTAAGCAATCTATCTTGCTTACACTTTAAGAATATCATTTTTTTATAACAAAAGCAAGATTTTTAAGCAAATTTTAGTATTTTTTTCATAAAACTATAGCAAAAAGATTGCCCGTACCCTTATTTACCAATTTGCAAAGTGTTTGTTGTAATTTAAAACGTGCATTTTCTGGCATTAACGATAGCTTAGCTTGAATTCCTTCTTTTACTATAACATCTAAGCTTCTACCAAATATCTCACTTTTCCAAATATTGGCTGGATTTGTATCCTTATCTTTCATTAGATAATCGATCAATTCTTTACTTTGTATTTCAGATCCTATAATTGGTTCGAATGTACTTTCGACATCAACACGAATCATATGAATAGATGGCGCTACAGC
>JAEEYW010000011.1 GCA_016288305.1 Caryophanales bacterium
CCAAATTGGCCTAGTTTTGTTTCAAAACCTAAAAAGGTATATAAACTATATAATAATTCATTTAAAGCTGAGTTTCCATACATAGCTGGTGAGACATTAGATGATTATATTTATAATAACAATATATCATTTGCAAGTTGGGTTAAGTTTATTAGTGAACTAGAGAAAAAGATAATGAGTGTTGATGAAATGGTTTTCTCTGATGTTGCTAATGCCAATAATATTATTATGTCAAAGAAAGATGATAATTTGAATTTTACAATTATTGATCCTGATGATATTCAGTTTGGCGAATATGAGTCATATAGTTTTGCATCTTTATTAGGTATGCGACCATGGTATGGTAAAGATCTATCGCCTGGTGTGAAGAAGTGTACAGATGGAATTTCTCGCGTAAATAAACAATTAGATTTACGAAGTATGTATGCATTATTTTATTATTTGTTCAATACTGAAGGTGATTTTTATCCATCTTTAATTGAAAAAGAAAATGAAGAATATATGGGTAATTTAAGATATTTCAATATTCCAGAAGGTAGTATTTTATATAAACAGACTCTTGCAACATTATCTGATGATGAGCCTAATTTACCAATTTCTTCAGCTTTATATGAATTATTAGATGCTGGATATACTTTCAACAGCGATAATGCTATTGAGCGTCAGTTAGTAAAACGACATAAAATTTATTAAAAAAAGCTAGTCAATGACTAGCTAATTTTTTTTATGGAGGGCCTAGTCGGATTTGAACCAACGATCGGGGAGTTGCAGTCCCATGCCTTAGCCACTTGGCTATAGACCCGTATGAGTAAATTATAACAAAACATTATTATTTAATCAAGTGTTTTTTATAATATTCTAATTTAAATTTATTTATGCTATAATTTTTTTAGAAGGTTGATATTATGACTAATTCTATTTATATACATATTCCTTTTTGTACTAATATATGCACATATTGTGATTTTTCTAAGTTTTTTTATAATAAAGAATGGGTGAGTAATTATTTAGATAGTTTGAAAAAGGAAATACTAGATAATTATAAAGGTGAAGTTATTAAAACTATTTATATAGGTGGTGGGACACCTAGTTGTTTAAGTATAGATGAATTAAATAAACTATTTGATATTATTAAGATCTTTAACAAAGATATTGAAGAATTTACTTTTGAATGCAATATAGATATTACAGAGGATAAAATAAAATTATTAAAAGCAAATGGCGTTAATAGAATTAGTATTGGTGTTCAAACAATTAATGAACATTTATTAAAGGTTTTAGGACGTCATCACACTAAGGAAGATGTGTATAATAAGATTAATATGATTAAAAAATATATTGATAATATCAATATTGATCTTATGTATGCTTTACCTTTAGAAACAATGGAAGATTTAAATAACGATTTAGATTTCATAACTTCTTTAAATATTAAGCATGTATCAGCATATTCTTTAATTATTGAACCTAATACTAAATTATATATTGATAATGTTTCTAATATTGATGAAGATTTAGACTATCAAATGTATATTTACATTAAAAATTATTTAAAAAATAAAGGTTTTAATAATTATGAAATAAGTAATTATTGTATTAAAGGGTATGAATCAAAGCATAATTTAGTTTATTGGAATAATTTAAATTATTATGGCTTTGGTATTGGCGCATCTGGTTACATTGACAATATTAGATATGATAATACAAAATCATATAAAGAGTATACAAATGGTAAATATCGATATGACGAACATACATTAAATTTTGAAGAAATTTTAGAAAATGAGTTCATCTTAGGCCTAAGAAAAATAGATGGTATAGACATTGATTTATTTGATAAAAAATATCACATGAATATACTTAGTATACCGACAGTAAAAAAACTGTTAAACGAAAACAAATTGATTGTATCCAACAATAGGGTTAAAATTAATGAAGAATACATTTACACATCAAATCGTATTCTAGTCGAGTTTCTCAGGGGAGGTAGTTAAGATGAAATTAGAAAACTGTGTTGTAAGAAAGTGGGATATAATCTACTGTGAACTTTTAAAACTAATTTTAAATGAAGGGGAAGAAACAGAAAATAGAACTGGTGTTAATGCTATAAGAATTGGACCTTTTAGTTTTACTCTAAATCTTGCTGATGAATTTCCTATATTGGAAACAAAAAAAGTTGGTGTTAAAAATGCAACATCTGAAATTCAATGGATACATCAAGTACAATCTAATGATGTTAGATGGTTACATGAAAGAAATAATACCATTTGGGATCAATGGATGATTGATAAAGATGGTATTTATCGTGAATATGAACCAGAGGGAAGTGTTTACGATAAGGAAAAGACTGTTACCTTGGTTGATATAAATGGTAAACCACTTTTAAAAGATAGAAAGCCATATCAAGTAGAAGGTTTAATCGAAGGTAAAACTATTAAATCAGCTAAATACTATGGCGAAAAGTGGGCATATACCATTGGAGCTTCTTATGGCTGGAGGAATAAACGTTATCAACAATCGCAAGATGTCAATCATAAATTGATATATACACCTAATGATAGAAGGATCAATATCGATTTAAATCAAAAGGCACATGATAAAGAAGCTGTTTTGCCTCCATGTGTATGGTCTGTTGAATTTACTGTTTATAAAGGTACTTTAAATTGCTGCGTTCATCAAAGAAGTGCTGATGTACCTGTAGGCTTACCATTCAACGTAACACAATATGCTATATTGCTTGCTATGTTTGCTAAATCAGCGGGTTTAGAACCTGGTGTTATTGAATATAGTATTGCGCAACCACACATTTATGTTAATCAATTAGAAGGCATCAAAACACAACTTAGAAGATATGAAAAAATGTTAGATATCGAGAAAGAGGCAAAACATAATCAGGTATTTGAAAAATATAATGATTTGGCTAATAAAATTGCTTATATTAAAATGCATGCTAAAAATGCTGAACAATTAAAAGAAGTTGCTACTTTAGAAGATGATTTAAAACTATATAAATTGATGTTAGAAAAAGAAAAACCAGTTATCCAGTTAGCTAATAAAGATTTCTTTGATTTCAGCACTGACTTTAGTAATGATAAAGAATATTTAAAGGAAAATGCTACTGGAAACGAAGATATTAAATTGCTTAAATATAAAAGTGCACCATTTATTAAATTATCAGTAGCGCAATAGGAGGTTATTATGATTTATATTATAGCTGCAGTAGGCAGGAATAATGAACTTGGTAAAGATAATAAATTATTATGGCATTTACCAGAAGATTTAAAATTCTTTAAAGAAAAAACAATGTATAAACCAATTGTTATGGGTTATAATACATTCTTATCACTAAATAGGTTATTGCCTAATCGTAAGCACATTGTTTTAACATCACATACTAACTTACCAGAGGAAGTAACAGTGTTTAATAATATAGATGACACATTGAAATATATTAAGCAATATGATGAGACATACATTATTGGTGGAGCTTCTATTTATAAATCATTTATAGATAAAGCTGATGCTATGTATTTAACAGAAATTGATGCTAACAAGGATGCTGATGTATATTTTCCTACATTTAATAAAGATGATTTTAATAGGAAAGTATTGTGTAAACATGTAGAAAAAGATATTAAATATGAACATGTATTATATGAAAGGAAAAATTATGAGAGGTAAATTAATTGTTATTGAAGGAACAGATTGTTCTGGAAAAGAAACGCAAAGTAAATTAATCATTGATAGATTTAAAAAAGAAGGAATAGAAATTAGATATTTTTCATTTCCAAACTATGATTCACCAACTGGTAAAATTGTTGGTGGACCTTATTTAGGGAAAGAACATATATGCAAAGGCTGGTTTCCTGAGACTGCACCTTTAGTTGATCCTAAAGTATCTAGTTTGTACTATGCTGCCGATAGAAAATACAATATTGGCATAGTTAATGATTTATTAGATAAAGGAATCAATGTTATATTAGATAGATACTTTTATTCTAATATGGCACATCAGGGTGGAAAAATATTAAATAAAGAAGATAGATTAGCTATGTATAAATGGTTGGAAAAGTTAGAGATAGATTTACTAGAACTTCCTATACCTGATATCAAGTTGTTCTTACATGTACCTTATGAAGTTTCGGCTGAATTAAAGAAGAATAGAGCTGAAAGTTTAGATGAAAATGAAAAGAATAAAGAGCATTTAATAAATGCTGAGAAAGCTTTTTTAGAAGTAGCTTCTTTATATGGTTTTGAAACGATTAAATGCTATGAAGGTAATAGTATTTTATCTATTGAAACAATTAATGATAAAATATATAGTATTTTAAAAGATAAAATAACGAGTAATGCTAAAAAATAATTTGAATAGTTAGTGATATTATGGTAAAATCTTATTTGTAAATCAGTGATGAGGACATGATTTTATTAAAGACTTTTAAAGAGAGTTATTGGTTGGTGTAAGATAACAAAGTGATAATAAAATTCCTACCTCAGAGTGAAATGTAAACATTTTCGGTTAATTACCGTTATCTTAATTAAGTTAAATAAAAGGATGGCACCGTCATATATTGACTCCTTGTGTGTCATTTTTTTGTGAAAGGAAGATTAAAATGAAATTAAGTAAACTAAATATTAAGAAAATAAATTTAAATGATGTTGATGCAAATTATTCTGTTCAAGATATGCTATTAAAAATGGGTGAATTATATCAATTTGAAAGTGGTATATATGGATATGGTAATATTTGGAATAAAATGCAAAGAAATATTGAAAGCATTATTATTGATGAATTGGATAAAGCTGATTGCATTCAAGTAACTTTTCCTATTTTACAACCAAAGAAAATTTGGGAACAATCAAATAGATGGGATATATACACTAAAGATGTCGATATCATGTTTACAATGAATAATAATTTAGGTGAATATGGACTTGCGCCAACAGGAGAAGAATGTGCTACATTATTTGGTGCTAACAGATTACCTTCATATAAGAATTTACCAACAACATATTATCAAATAGGTGAGAAATTTAGAAAAGAGATTAGAACAAGAGGATATTTATTTAGACCTAGAACATTTACGATGATGGATGCATATTCATTTGATAAAAATGAAGAAGATATGCATAAGTCATTTAAAAAAATGCATGATGTTTATATGAATATTTTCAAAAGAATTGGTATTAATATTATCCCTGTTATCAGTGATGGTGGAACAATGGGCGGTAGAGTTTCTGAAGAATATCAAGCTTTAACTTCTCTTGGTGAAGATGTTATCTTATATGATGAAAAGAATAATGTTGGTTTAAATAAAGAAGTTTTGGATTTTGAAGATAAAGAAGTATTTATTAAAGCTTTTGGTGTTTCAGATATTAATGATTTGAAAGAATATCATTCTTTAGAATTGGGTAACAACTTTGAATTAGGTACTAAGTATTCTGATTCTATGAAATTGTATTATGTAGATGAATTTGGTGAAAATAAACCATATTACATGGGATGCTATGGTATTGGTGTAGGAAGAATTATTGCTTGTATTTTAGAAAATAATATCATTAAAAAAGATGACAAGATAAAAGGCTTTTCTATTCCTTATAATGTAGCGCCATATAAAGCTCAGATTATTTATACAGAAAATAATAAAGATGTAGCTTTAAACCTTTATAATAGTTTACAAGATAGTGGTATTCCAGTTATAATTGATGATCGTGAAAACTTAACTATTGGTAACAGAATAACAGATGCTTATGCTTTAGGTACACCAAAACTTGTTATTATTGGTAATCATTTTGATGGTGTTAATTATGAACTTGAAGATATAAAAACTAATGAAAAGATATCTTTGTCATTAGATGAATTATTAAATACAATAAAGAAATAATTGTTTCTTTATTGAATATTTGATATACTTAAAATGTATTAAATAACTTGCCTGATATTTATTATGACAATTTATGCGATAACGTTATTTCTACAGGCAAGATAGAAATAACATGATGCGGGTATACTTTCTTAGGAAGGTATACTCTTTTTTTGTTATAGGCAATTTGTGGTCGCAATTTGCGACCGCAAATATTATAGGAGGGATAGAATGAATGAAGTAATAGAAGATATTAATATAGAAAATATGATATATGAAATAAGAGGAGTAGAAGTAATGCTTGATAGTGATTTGGCTAAACTATATCATGTTGAAACTAAAAGAATAAATGAGGCGGTTAAAAATAATCCGGATAAATTTCCTGAAAGATATAGTTTTGTATTAACTAATGAATCGTATGATTATCTAAGGTCGAAATTTTCGACCTTAGAAGTAGGTGGCGTTGGTAAATACACTAAATATCATCCAAGGGTGTTTACGGAGCAAGGTGTAGTTATGCTGGCCAGTGTTTTAAAAAATAAATATGAAAAACAATATAACAATATTACATTTATAAACAATAATTCATTTCATGATAGATTTGTTATTTTAGATAGAAATAAATTATATGTGAGTGGTTCTAGTTTTAAGGGTTTAGGTAAGAAATGTTTTTCTATCAATTCTATGTCTTGTGAATATACAAAAGATATATTACAAATGATAGGAGGTTTAAAATGAACGAAGTAATAGAAGAAATCAATATAGAAAACATGATATATGAGATTAGAGGTGTAGAAGTAATGTTAGATAGTGATTTGGCTAAACTATATCATTGTACTAATGGAACTAAAGAAATAAACCAAGCAGTAAAAAGAAATGCTTCCAGATTTCCTAATGATTTTTATTTTCAATTAACTGATGATGAGTACTATATCTTGAAGTCACAATTTGTGACTTCAAACATGAAACAGCATGGTGGGGTAAGAAAATTACCATATTTTTTTACGGAACAAGGAGTAGCCATGTTGGCC
>JAEEYW010000012.1 GCA_016288305.1 Caryophanales bacterium
GTAAATCTGTTCCTTCGGGTTCGATGGTTCGACTCCATCTCTCTCCACCACTTTTTGTTTCGTGTTAGATTGCCTCGTAGCCAAGCGGTAAGGCACCACACTTTGACTGTGGCATTGCGCTAGTTCGAATCTAGCCGAGGCAGCCATTATTTATTTGTCCCGTTAGCTCAGCAGGTAGAGCATTTGACTTTTAATCAAAGGGTCACAGATTCGAGTTCTGTACGGGACACCATTTTAAAAATTAATAGCTAATTGAAAAATTAGCTATTTTTTTTGCCGTTTTTCTTGATTACAATATATTATATATGCTATAATTTTTATATAGTAAAGGTAGTGAAATATATGAAAAAAGGATTTACATTAATCGAATTATTAGCTGTAATAATTATATTAGCTGTTATAGCTTTAATAGCTACACCAATAGTAATTGATGTTATAAATGATTCAAAAGATTCAGTAGCATATACTGAGACACAAAGAATTGTTGAAGCAGTTAATAATTATTGTCAAGCAAGTGGTATGATGAATCAATTAGATGGTTCTAGTAACTCATGTAAGGATGGTATTACTTTAGAAGAATTAGCTTTAATGGTAGATACTAAAAAAGCTGAAGTAGTTAAAGTAGACTATTCTAATAAAGTTGATTTTATCATAGTTAAAAGCAATGGCAGAAATGTAGTATATAATGGTGTATTATATGACTTAGTAGATACTGATAACTATGATGAAATGGACGTTAAATATACTGTAAAAAAGGACTTAAATGCCACTACTGTAACAACAGCATGGACAAGAATGGATGATGCTGTAGGTAAAGTAGCCAATGCTACAAAAGATGGTAGTGCAGTTACAAATGATTTTGATAACATTTATCCATGGAGTGACATTATAAGTTATAACTATAATACAAGTAGTAAAAAGGTAACTGCTTATTATGGTGACACAAAATTTAAATTTGATGGAAGTAATGGAGAAGTATTAACTAAAATACCAACATTCTATTATCGTAGATGGCAAGAAAACGGAATAGAATATCAATCTATATCAAAATATCCATTACCAGGATATAGTAAATCAGATGAGTTTTCTGTAGGAAGATATACATCAAGTTTTAGTGATAGTAAATTACATTCAAAAAGTGGAGTTAAACCACAAACAAGTAAAAATATAACATGGTTTAGAACAGAATCAAATAAACTTGGTAGTGAATTTGGCCAAATGGATTATCATTATAATTTAATTCAAATGTTATATTTAGTAGAATATGCCGATTATAATTCACAATCTAAATTAGGTGAAGGTATAACTAGATATCGTACTGATGATAATGATAAAGCTTTAATTGCCGAAAATAGTACAAATAGAATTGTTATTGAAACATCAAGGGCTAATAACTTTGCTGTAGGACAAATAATTAATATAGGTAAAACAAGCTCGTGGGGAACTGATGTTGCAGTAAGTAGAACGATTACTAAAAAAGAAAGTTATAGTGCGAATGGCGTAACAGGAACAGCTATCTATTTTAATGGAGCAGCAGTAAATATAGCTGTAGATTATAGAATAGGAACAGGTTCTAACGCTTTAACAGCCTCTGGTGGGACTAATAGTTTAGGAATGAAATCAGGAACATTAAATAATGATGGAAAACATAGTATGATATATAGAGGTATGGAAGATATCTTTGGTCATATATGGCAATTTGTAGATGGTGTCAATATCAAAGATAATATAGCATATGTATCAACTGATAAAAATGATTATGCTGTAGATAAGTTTGATGGATCATATCAAGCATTAGGATATACAAATGCGACAACAAACAATTGGCCTAAAACACTTGGATATGATAGTAATAATTCCTTATTTGCTTTCCCAAATGAGGTTATTTCAAATTCAAATTATGTTTCAGATTATTATTATCAAAATTCAGGCAATAGAATAGCCCTTGTCGGCGGTGCTTGGGCTGATAACAGTGTTGCCGGCTTGTGGTATTGGAATTTGAATACTGCATCTAGTTATAGTAGTGTCTTCGTCGGGTCTCGCCTCTTAAAACTAGGATAGTGGGGGACCGGGGGTGACCAACCCCCGCATAAATAAATGGGTAAATAAGTTGCTGGAACAAATAATTTTGTTTCAGCAACGGGGATTTAGCGTGTGACCTGGCGGCTTCGCTTTCTGTCCCTTGTCGGCGGTAATTGGAATAATAACAGTAATGCCGGCTTGTGGTATTGGAATTTGAATAATGCATCTAGTAATAGTAATGTCAACGTCGGGTCTCGCCAACTTATATTTAAAATTATTATTACACGCTATCTTCCTTAGCGCTTGCTAAAAATTAGTCGATCTAGGCTGGGTTAGTAGGTTCGTTCTCGAAAGCTCGGTAGACAATATAAGAATTAAGGAATTTACATGAAAAGAATTGGTTACATATACGAAAAATTAGTTTCGTTAGATAATATTAATGCAGCTATAATGAGGGCTGCCAAAGGAAAAACAAAAAGAAAAATGGTGAGTAAAGTGTTGGAAAATCCAACACTTTATGCTTTAAAAATACAAAAAATGTTAAAAGATAAAACTTATGTACCTTCACCATATGTTAAAAAGGTTATTCAAGATGGGGTAAGAAAAAAAGAAAGAGTTATATATAAACCACAGTTTTATCCTGATCAATGTATTCACTGGGCTATTATGCTGCAATTAGAAAGTATTTTGATGCGTGGTATGTATCATTGGAATTGTGCCTCTATTAAAAATAGGGGCATATATTATGGCTTTAACCATATAAAAAGGGTAATGAGCACAGATATAAAGAATACTAAGTATTGTTTAAAATTAGATGTTAAAAAGTTTTATCCAAGTATTGATAAAGAAATATTAAAAGAAAAGTTTAGAAGAATTATTAAAGATAATGATTTTTTATGGTTAATTGATACTATTATTGATAGTTCAGAATCAGGCGTTCCAATAGGCAATTATACTTCACAATGGTTTGCTAATTTTTATTTAACAGAATTGGATGAGTATATCAAAAGTAATTTAAAAATAAAACATTATGTTAGGTATATGGATGATATGGTTATGTTTTCTAGAAACAAGAAAGAATTGCATAATGCCAGAATACTTATCGATAATTATTTACAAACTAGACTGCATTTAAGATTGAAGGAAAATTATCAGGTATTTAAAACAGAAAGTAGACCATTAGATTTTTTGGGATATCGTTTTAACAGAGTTAAAAAAGAATTATTTATAACTTTAAGAAGGAGTAATTTCCTACGTTTTACGCGTCGCATAAGAAAAATCAGTAAAAAGAAGATAATAAATATGCATGATGCATGTGCTGTTATAAGTATGCATGGGTGGATAGGCAAAGCTAATAGCTATAAATGTATAAAGGATTATATAAGCAAGCTTATTAGTATTGTTGAATGTAAGAAAGTTGTTGCAAGCAAAATGAAAGGATTAGTTAATTGAAAAATTAACTTTTTTTGTTTATAAAAAAGGAAATAGCAGATTTTTGTCGTATATAGTTAGTAGGGGGTGAAATTATAGCGACATAAATTATTATTAGTTCTATATTGATATGAAAGGAGAATTAAGTGAATGAAATAAAAGAATATACTGAATGGCGCAAATTTAAAGGTGCTATTAATAAAGTAATTATTAACTGTAAAAGTAGCAATTATAATGTATTAGACCATTTTGTCGGCGCCGACAAAATGGTTTACATAGGTTCTAATACTAAAAGAAAAATACAGGATTATAAGTTATCAAGATATGCATGTTATCTTATAGTTCTTAATTGTGATCCTAGAAAAAAAGTAATAGCCCTAACTAAAACTTGCTTTGCTATTCAAACAAGGCTCTCCTTTAGAAAAAAATGACAAATAGATTGGAGATGATATATAGTGCTAAATACAAGTTTTGATAAGATAATTGAATTAATTGAAACTAGAAGAAATAATGCTTATAAAAAAGTTAATGAAGAAATGATTTTATTATATTTAGACGTAGGAAAATATTTATATGATCTACAACAAAATAGTAAATTTGGGGACAAAATCACTTTGAAAGCTGCAGAATTTATGAAAAATAATTATCCGAGTATTAAAGGCTTTACTAAACGAAATATCGAGCGAATGATTCAATTTTATAAAATATACAAAGATGATGGAATTGCGACACCACTGGTGACGCAAATATCATGGACTAATAATTTACTAATAATAAGTGGATCTAAATCAGAAGAGGAAAGACATTTTTATCTTAAATTGGCAATTAAAAATAATTATTCTAAAAGAGAACTGGATAGGCAAATTTCATCATCATATTATGAACGATATTTACTGTCTAACGGTAATGAACTACCAACGCACAAAAGAACAATTGATGAAGATGATTATCCGAATACTAGAATATTGGACATGTATAGTTTAGAGTTTTTGGACTTGCCTAGTGAGTTTTCAGAAAATGATTTGAAAAAATCGATTATAAATAATATTAAAAATTTTATTTTAGAAGTTGGCAAAGATTTTACTTTTATAGGAGATGAATATAGAATACAAGTAGGCAACCATGATTTTTATATTGATTTATTATTTTATAATCGAGAATTATCTTGCTTAGTTGCTTTTGAATTAAAACTGGGTGAATATAAAGCGGAATATTTAGGGAAAATGAATTTATATTTAAAAGCATTAGATAAGAATATAAAAAAAGAAAATGAAAATCCCAGTGTTGGCGTTATACTATGTAGTTCTAAGGATAAAGATATAGTTGAATACTCTTTAGATGGTAATATGACGAAAACAATGATAGCTGAATATAAACTAAAATTAATTGATAAAAAATTGCTTGAAGATAAACTTGGTGAAGTAAAAAGAATTATTGAAAACAATGAAAAGTAGTGAAAATAGTGTTATAGTGAGTAATTTGTATAGAGTGCTAGCAAATACAATATAACGAATTTCTGAAATAATTTAATATTTACTTAAAAATATATCTTGTGTTAAAAGTGGAAATAATATTGACGACCATTTTCCCGGGGTTGGGAAAATGGTTTACATAGGTTCAAAAACCAAGCAAAAATTGCAGGATTATAAATTATTAAGATATACTTGTTATTTAATAGTACAAAATGGCGATTCACGAAAAAAAGTAATAGCCCTAGCTAAAATTACATGTCACGAAAGTAGATATAACATCGATGATCATTTTGCGTTGCACCGCAAAATGGTAGATCTAGCTAACAGAAGATTTACCTACACCAGGAAGAAGTTTAAAAGAATTAGAAAGGGAAAATAAAAAGGCATCTATAGATTGTGATACATAAAATGGACAAGCGGTTATAGAAATGCGTAGTTCATAGAAAGGGTGATAAAATGAATGAAATAAAAGAATATACTGAAAAAGTATTTAAAGATATAAAACATATTGATGAAAATGGTAAAGAGTATTGGTTAGCCAGAGAATTAATGACAGTATTAGAGTATAAAGAATGGAGAAAGTTTGATAAAGTAATTGATAAAGCGATTTGTGCGTGTAATGGTAGTAATTATTATACTTTAGATCATTTTGTCTTTAAGGACAAAATGATAAATATTGCTAAAGGCGCTAAACGAAAAATACAAGATTATAAATTATCAAGATATGCTTGTTATTTAATAGTTCAAAACTGTAATCCAAGAATCAAAATCATTGCACTTGCTCAAACTTATTTTGCTATTCAAACTAGAAAGCAAGAATTATCTGAAAAAGAATATAATGATCTTACAGAAGATGAAAAAAGATTATGTCGTAGAAATCAAGCAAGAAAGGGTAATTACAATTTAAATAAAACAGCTGTTAGTTGTGGTGTAAAAGATTTAGCTAGATTCCATAATGCTGGATATAAAGGGTTATATAATGGAGAAACAGCGGATGATATATTTAAAAGAAAGAAATTAAGATATAGAGAAGACATATTAGATAATATGGGTAGCGAAGAACTAGCTGATAACATCTTTAGAATTGCGCAAACGGATGCTAAATTAAAAAGAGATAATGTAGATAATGAATATACTGCTGATTCTGTACATTATGAAATAGGTAAGAAGGTACGAAGAGCGATTGCTGATATGGGAGGTATTATGCCAGAAGATTTAAAAACGCCTGAAAAGAGCTTGAAAGAACTAGAAAGGGAAAATAAAAAGACATCTATAGATTGTGATACATAAAATGGACAAGCGGTTATAGAAATGCGTAGTTCATATGGAGGATGATAAAATGAATGAAATAAAAGAATACACTGAAAAAGTATTTGAAGATATTAAACATATTGATGAGAATGGTAATGAATACTGGTTAGCAGAGAATTAAAAATGGATGAATACGTAAGCTGTAATCACGTATGGACGGAAATATCGTGCGATGAAAGTAATTATAATCTTTTAGACCATTTTGTCCAGATGGACAAAATGGTAGAAATAAAACAAAAAAGAAAAATTAAAGATTATAGGTTATCCCAATATGCATGTTATTTGACAACGCAAAACTAGCATGTAAAAACTCAAACATTAAGGTCAATGACCATTTTGCCAACGTTGGCAAAATGGTTGATATAGGTTCAAATGCCAAAAGAATAACTAAAGATTTTAGACTAACAAGATATGCTTGTTATCTTATTGCACAAAATGGCGATTCTAACATGATTACAACTGCTCTAGCTAAAATTACATGTCACGAAAGCAGATATAACATCGATGATCATTTTGCGTTGCGCCGCAAAATGATAGATCTAGCTAACAGAAGATTTACCTACCCCTAGTAAAAGTTTAAAAGAATTAGAAAAGGAAACCAATAAGTTAAAAGAATAAATAAAAATTATGGTATAATATTAATGGTGAATACAAATGGATAGATATAATGAACTTGTTGATTTAATAAATAAAGCAAACTATGAATATCACGTTTTAGATAATCCTACTACTTTAACGGATGAAGAGTATGATAATTATCTAAGAGAATTATATGAAATTGAGGAAAAGAATCCTGATATTATTAGAGAGGATTCTCCAACGCATAAAATAGGTGGCGTTATTTTAGATAAATTTGAAAAAGTGACGCACAAGATTCCTATGATGAGCTTGGCCGATGTTTTTAATGAAGACGAAATAGCTGAATTTGATGAAAGAATAAAAAAAGAAGGTATCAATCCTAAATATGTATGTGAATTAAAAATTGATGGTTTATCTGTTTCTTTGCGATATGAAAAAGGTATCTTAAAGAGCGCTGCTACGCGTGGTGATGGGGTAGTTGGTGAAGATATAACAGCTAATGTAAAAACAATTAAACAAGTACCTTTAAAATTAAAAGAACCTATTGACATTGAGGTTCGTGGCGAGATATACATGAGTAGGGAAATGCTTGCTAAATTAAATGAAGAAAGAGCTAAGAATAATGAGCCTTTACTTAAAAATTGCCGTAATGCAGCAGCTGGTTCTATAAGACAATTGGATTCTAAAATAGCTGCACAAAGAAATTTAGAGGTATGGATATATCATTTGCCAAATCCAGCTGATTATGGTATTAAAACACATTACGAAGCTTTAGATTTTATGAAAAATTTAGGTTTTAGAACTAATCCTAATAATAGACTAGTTAATTCGATTGATGAAGTTATGCAATTTATTGAAGAAAAAGGTAATCTAAGGGATAGTTTACCTTATGATATTGATGGTGTTGTAATTAAATTAAATAATATTAACGAGCAACAAATAATGGGTTATACTGTTAGATATCCTAAGTGGGCTATAGCTTATAAGTTTCCTGCTTTGGAGGTGTCTACTAAATTACTAGATATTAAATTCACAGTAGGTAGAACTGGACAGGTTACGCCTAACGCCATTTTGGAACCTGTTATGTTGATGGGGTCTTTGATTTCTAAAACAACATTACATAATGAGGATTATGTAATTAATAAAGGACTTAAAATAGGTGATACTGTTTTAATTAAAAAAGCTGGTGATGTTATACCTGAAGTTGTAGGGTGTAAGAAGGATTTAAGAACAGGTATTGAAAAAGATTTTGTTATGACTAAAACATGTCCTATATGTGGTTCTAGTTTAATCAAAAAAGATGCAATATATTATTGCGTTAATGATAATTGTGATAAAAAGAATATTGAAAATTTAATTCACTTTGTATCAAGAGATGCTATGAATGTTGAAGGTTTTGGAGATAATATAGTTGAAGATTTCTATAATATGGGCTATTTGAAGAAAATATCTGATTTCTATGATCTACGCAATTATAAAGAAGAATTAAAAGAACTAGAAGGTTTTGGAGATAAAAGTATTAATGGATTATTGGATAATCTAGAAAAGAGTAAACAAAATTCTTTAGAAAAATTATTATTTGGTTTAGGTATTAGACATGTCGGTTTTAAAACGGCTAAGATACTTGCTAGATATTATGGTAATATCGATAATTTGATGAAGGCATCTTTTGAAGAATTGGTAAACATCAAGGATATCGGTGACATTATTGCTCAAAGTATAGTTGATTATTTTAATAATAATCAGGAATTAATAAATACTTTAAAAGAAAAAGGCTTAAATATGGAATATTTAGGTAAGGTTGAAATGAATGATGTTTTTGCTAACAAGACATTTGTTTTAACTGGTACTTTAGAGTCTATCACGCGTAACGATGCTAAAGAAAAAATTGAATCACTAGGTGGTAATGTAAGTGGTAGTGTTAGTAAGAAGACAGATGTTGTTATTGTCGGTAAAGAGCCAGGTAGCAAATATGATGATGCTGTGAGATTAGGCATAACTATTTGGAATGAAGAAGAATTTTTAAAAAATTTAAAATAAAATAAAAAATAGTATTTCATTTTACTATTTTTTTTGGTATAATTATGAATAGTAATGGAGGCTTACAAATGAACAACGAAGTACAAAATAATCAGTTACATTCAGTAGACCCTATGGCTGCTGTTAATAATTTAAATAAAGAAGATGCAATGGAAGAGGCATTATCACATACTAATCAATATACGACTTTTGAAATGCCTAAACAAGAAGTAATAGAAACACCAAAAAAGGAAAATCCTAAGTCAGCTTATATTTTGATAGCGATAATTGTGATTATAATGGCTTTATTTATTGCTTTCTTGCCACAAATTTCAAAATTATTCGGATGGTAAAAGTGACTTTGGTCACTTTTTCTTACTTAGAGAATTAGGAGGTAATTATGGCTTTTAATAATATTGTTGAATTGCTTAAAAAAATTGCTGATGTTTTATTAGTATGGTTAGTATTATTCTACATGCTAAAGAGTATTAGAAAAAATGTTAAAATGGTATTACTATTTAAAGGTATTCTTATTGTTATTTTACTTAAGGTAATAAGTTATACTTTTGGTTTAGTTACGATTGATTTCTTACTTGATTATATTATGGAGTGGGGACCACTTGCAATTATCGTAATATTCCAACCAGAAATAAGGAATGTTTTGGAACAATTAGGACGTAGTCAATTGTTGGGTAGACATAAAACTTTAACAGTTGATGAGAGGGAAAAGATGGTTTATGAAATAGCTGGAGCTTTAGATTATTTCAGAAAACAATCTATTGGAGCTTTAATTGTTTTAGAACGTGATAATAGTTTGAGTGATTATATCGAGAAATCTAAGAAAATATATGCAGATATATCAACTGATTTATTGGTATCTATCTTTTTCCCTAATAATCCATTACATGATGGTGGCGTAATTATTCAAGGTGATAAGATAACTAGTGCGGGAGCTGTTTTTCCTACAAGTGATAGTTTGAAGATAAGTAAAAGATTAGGAACAAGACATAGAGCTGCTTTAGGTATATCTGAAGTAAGTGATTGTATTTCTATTATTGCTTCTGAAGAAACAGGTAGATTATCTTTAGCTATTGATGGTGAATTATATTATAATTTAACTTTGGATGAAATTAAATTACGTTTATTAGAGGAGTTAAGACCAAGAAAAGATGTTTTTGTGGATACTAAGGAGGTAGAAGATGAAAAAGAAATTTCCGAATAACATACTAGCTTCTATTCGCAAAGCATTTGATAAGGTTTTATTTATACCTATTGGTAAGTTTATTAATCTTATAACGACGCTTGCGTCTAAGCCTAGTAAAAAAATAGAGGCTTTACTATCAAGAACCAATACTTTATTATTTATATCTTTAGTTATGGCTATAACGATTTTTATAGTTATTGATCAAAAGAAGATTGGCTATTCAACTTCTTCTGCTGAGGTTATAACAAGTAAACAAGTTAATGTTATGTATGATGAAGACAATTATGTTGTTGAGGGTATTCCAGAGAGTGTTGATATTACATTAATTGGAAATAAAATTGATTTATACATTGCTAAACAATCACAATTTAATGAGGTTACAATTGATTTATGGGGTTTAAAACCTGGTACACATAAAGTTGATATTAAATATGATAGAGTTACTGATGATATTAAATATACTGTTAATCCTTCAGTGGCTACAGTTATTATTTATGAGAAAGTTGTAGCTTCTAAAACATTATCTATTGATTTATTGAATCAAGATGCTTTAGATCAGACATTTATTATGGAAGATGTATCAACTTCTACAGATTCTGTAGTAATTAAAGGTGCTGCATATAAAGTTAATCAGGTAGCTACAGTTAAGGCTTTGGTAGATATGAAGTCATTACCTAAATTTGAATTAGGTAAAACATTTACTGTTTCTTCTACATTAAAAGCATATGATGAAGCCGGAAATGTTGTTGATGTTGAAATAAGTCCAGCTAAAACGGATGTTAATATTTTAATTACTTCACCAAGCAAGGAAGTACCTATCAAAGTTATACCTAAGGGTAAGGTTATCTACAATATGGGTATTAGTAATATTGCTATTAATGATAATCAAAATACAAATGTTACAATATATGGTGCTGAGGATATTTTATCAACTATTGAATACATACCAGTTGAAGTTGATGTTAATGAGTTATCTGAAAGTACACAGTATAAAGTTGAATTAACAAAACCTACAGGAGTTAAACATATTAGCAGTACGAATGCTACTATCGATGTAACTTTAAGTGACGATATATCTAATTTAGACATTGAAAATGTTGGTATATCACAAGTTAACTTAGCTGCAGGATATGGTGTAACACCAGTTGATGTTGATAGTGTAACAGTTAAGATTAAAGGTGTAACAACTATTGTTAATGACATAACTGCTGATGATATCAATGCTTATGTTGATTTGAATGGCTTAGGTGTTGGAACACATGATGTTGAAATCAAAGTCGTTGGTGATGATGCAAGAGTTGAATATTTACCTTCAATTTTGAAAATGAAAGTTAGAATATATCAAAAATAAACTTCTTAATTAAGAAGTTTATTTTTCTATATGGTCAAATAAAATACCAATATTAATTAATCCTGTAATACCAACTAAGGTATATATTACTTTAGGCATAAACGATGTTTCACCAAAGATGGCTGTAACTAAGTTGAAATCAAATAGACCAATCAATCCCCAAACAATAGCACCAATAATTGTAACTACAAGACATGCTTTTTGTAGTGTTTCCAATAAAATCATTCCTTTCTTTAATTATTTTAAACAGATTTTCTTAAATTATTCATTTTTTAAAAAATGTATCAATATAATTAATTGAATAGGAGTGAGAAAGTGAAACGATGTATAACATATTTATTATTGGTGTTTGGATGTTTGAGCTTGGTTGGGTGTAATAAAGAGAAAGATGTTCTTAAAGAATTTAGTAAAAAAGTTGAAAAAAGTAATGGTTACCATTTAGAAGGCGAATTACAAATAATAAATAATGAGGATAGTTATTTATATGATGTGGAGGTATCGTATAGTAAAGGCGATAATTTCCGCGTTAGTTTAAAAAACAAAACAAATAATCATGAACAAATAATTTTAAAAAATAGTGATGGTGTATATGTTTTAACGCCTTCCTTAAATAAAAGTTTTAAATTTCAAAGTCAATGGCCATACAATAATTCACAAATCTATTTACTACAAACTATCTTAAAAGATATAGAAAATGATAAGGATAGAGAACTTAAAATAGAGGATAATTATGTGTTTACTACAAAAGTAAATTATTCAGGTAATAGTGATTTAGTTAAGCAAAAAGTTACTATTGATAAAAATTATGATATAAAAGAAGTTGTTGTTTTAAATAGTGCGGATGTTCCACAAATGAAAATGAAGTTTAATGATATTGATTACAAAGCTACATTTGATGATACTTATTTTTCTTTAAAAGGTAATATGCCATCTGTAACAACAGAGACAACTAGTAATGTTCTTGATTCTATTGTTTATCCTATGTATATACCGCAAAATACGCAATTATCATCGCAGGAAAAAGTTTCTACCGATAGCGGTGATCGTATCATAATGACGTTTAGTGGTGATAATGGATTTATGTTGGTTCAAGAAAAGGTTAATGTCAGTAGTGAAATGCTTACAATACCAATGTTTGGAGAACCATATATTATAACGGATACTGTTGGTGCGTTATCGGATAATTCTGTTACATGGTGTACAAATGGCGTAGAATTTTATGTTGTGTCTGATAAACTGTCACAACAAGAATTATTAGAAATAGCTAATTCAATTAGTGTAGCCAATGTTTCTAAGTAAAAAAATCTTTGATTTTTAAAATAAGTGTGTTATAATTTTACTGGTGATACAAATGAGTAAAGTTCAAACTAAGAAAATTAATAATGAAAACGAAATGGCTAATTTTATTAAATTGATCGTTATCGTAGGTGTTATATTTGCGTTATTCTATTTATTAACAGCGTATATTAATAGAGAAGAAACTACGACAGAAGATACACCAACACAAAAGGAAACAATTCAATATGATGAAATATTAGTTGGTAATATGTTTAAACAATCTGCTAGCAATTATTATTTATTAATTGAAGATGTTGAAGATAAAAATGTTATGACATATGTTGCTTATCTTAATAATTACGCAACTTTAGAAGGTTCTATAAAAGTTTATAAAGCAATTTTAAATAGTTCTTTAAACAAACAATATTTAGCTGATGAATCTAACATAACAAATGATATTACAAAATTTAAAGTTAGCAAAACAACATTACTTGAAATTTCAAAAGGTAAAATTGTTAAATCATATGAAAAACATGAAGATATTTTGGAATTATTAAAAAAGATAACTAAAGGAAATTAATTTTTCCTTTTTTTATTGAAAAAGATGAATTTTATGATATAATACTATATGTATTATGGCTCGTTGGTGAAGTGGCTTAACACATAGCCCTCTCAAGGCTACATTCTCGGGTTCGAATCCCGAACGAGTCACCATGATGATGATAAGTAGGCGCAATGCCTATTTTTTTTATGTTCGCTTTACATATAAAATGAAAAAAGAAAACTTATTCTTGGTATATTTAATTTAAATATGTTATATTATATATGAGGGTGATAAGCTTATGGAGAAAAATACTTCAAGAAAAAAAGTTACAAAACAAGATGATAAATTAGTTGATTTTGAGGTTGTTGAAAAAGAAATAACTGATAAATTAAAAAAGACTAAGTCATTGCCTAAAAAGGAAAACACTAAAACACAAAAAAATAGTTTTTCATTATTTGAGGTTATCTTATTAATAATTATAACTATTTTATCGTGCATATTAGTTGGATATTTTATTGTACCAACTAATACAAATAAGACTAAAACTATTATTGATGATAAGAATGTTGCTAATTTTATCGAACAATATAAATATATATTAGATAATTACTATGGTGACATTGATGAGGATAAGCTAATCAATGAAGCAATAAAGGGTATGTTATCTTCTTTGGATAATTATTCTGAAATAATTGATGAGGAATCTAATAGTTTCAGTATTCGTTTAAATGGCGAATATGAAGGCGTTGGTATTATTATAGCTAACGATAATAAAGGTAATATCATTGTTCAAGGTGTATATAAGGATACACCTGCTGATAAAGCTGAGATTTTACCGGGTGATATGATCACAAAATTTAATGACATGTCTTTGAATGGTGTTTCAACGACGACATTGGTTAGTTTAATTTCTTCAAGTGATGATATGAAACTAACTATTGTTAGAGATGGCGTTGAAATGGTAAAAAATATATCTAAAGAAAGTATTACTATTAAATCAGTTGCCTATGAAATGCTTGATGACAAAATAGGTTATATCAGTATTGATATTTTTGCTCTTAATACGGCTAGTCAATTTTCTGCGGCTATAGATGATTTAGAAAGTCAAGGTATGAAAAGCTTAATTATCGATCTAAGGGATAATACTGGTGGACATTTATCAGCTGTAGAAAGCATGCTAAGTTCATTAATGAATAAGAAGAACGTATTGTATCAATTAGAGGATAAAGATGGAATTACTAAATACTATTCACGTGGTAAAGTAAATAAGAATTATCCTATAGTTGTTTTACAAAATTCAGCTTCTGCTTCAGCTAGCGAGATTATGGCTGCTGCTTTAAAAGAAAATTTAAATTCATATATAATAGGTACAAGAAGTTTTGGTAAAGGTACTGTTCAAACATTGAAAGATGCTTCTACAGTTCAATATAAAGTTACGACTAAGAAATGGTTAACACCAAAAGGGACTTGGGTTGATGGTGTAGGTGTTACACCAGATAAAACAGTTGAATTGAGTGAAGAATACTATCAAAATCCAGGATTTGATACAGATAATCAATTAAATGCAGCTATAGAATATTTAAAATAAAGACGAAAGTCTTTTTTTGTTGGTAAATTTGTTTTTGTGTTGTATAATTGATGTAGAGGTGCGAGAATGAAGAATATATGTATAGGAGACAAGTATCAAATTCAATGTTATAAGCATAATGGTAAAATACATAGAGCCTGGGATGAAGCAATAGTATTAGATGTTCAAAAAGATTATATTGTTTTCGGAAATAATAAAACAAAGGTTACAGAGGCACAAGGTACTTATTGGAAGACTAAGGAGCCTGCAGTTATGTATTTTAAAAAGAATAGCTGGTATAATGTAATAGCTCAGATGAAAAAAGATGGCGTTTATTATTATTGTAATATAGCCACACCATTCATTATAGAGGATAATACTATTAAATATATTGATTATGATCTAGATTTGAGGGTATTTCCTAGTAAAGAGTATAAAGTGTTAGATCGTTTGGAATATGACTACCACAGAAAACTTATGGGTTATAGTGATGATTTGGATAAAGTTATTAAAAACGCTTTAACAGAATTAATTGACGAATATAGTAAAGGAAACATTATGTTTGATGATAATAAGAATAAAGAATATTGTTCTTTATATTTTAAATTAAAAGAAGAAGAAAAAAATAGTAATTTTTCTTAAAAAACATCATATATTATATTGAATGATAAATATTTTTATCATTTTGAAATAGCTGTCTATAATTAGGCAGCTATTATATATAGATATGGATAATTTACAGAAATTGTCGGAAAAAGAAAAAAAGTTAAAAAACTTTAAAAAAAGTATTGACTTAGATTTCTAGATTTGATATATTATGTAAGTCGTTGCAAAAAGTATAAATTTGCAATAACAAAAAATACATATCAATCCGACAAATTTTACGAAATTTGTCGAAAAAAGAAAAAAAGTTAAAAAACTTTAAAAAAAGTATTGACTTAGATTTCTAGATTTGATATATTATTAATGCGCAACGAAAAAGGCGCGGAATGATCTTTGAAAACTGAGCAAAATGTCAATTCAAATTAGCTAGGATTAATTTCAAAAATTCTAAAAATATTTTATTGGAGAGTTTGATCCTGGCTCAGGATGAACGCTGGCGGCATGCCTAAGACATGCAAGTCGAACGAAGGGGCCCATTGATAATTATTGAAAGTGGAGTGCTTGCACAAAACCGGATTTAGTTTGATTTGGATTTTCCCCTTAGTGGCAGACGGGTGAGTAACACGTGGGTAATCTACCTCGAAGACTGGGATAACGTTTAGAAATGAACGCTAATACCGGATAATTCATATTTAGATAACTAGATATGCTAAAAGGAGCTTCGGCTTCACTTCGAGATGAGCTTGCGGTGTATTAGCTAGTTGGTGAGGTAATGGCCCACCAAGGCAACGATGCATATCCGAGCTGAGAGGCTGAACGGACACATTGGGACTGAGACACGGCCCAGGCTCCTACGGGAGCCAGCAGTTAGGAATATTCGTCAATGGAGGAAACTCTGAACGAGCAATGCCGCGTGAGTGATGACGGTCTTTA
>JAEEYW010000013.1 GCA_016288305.1 Caryophanales bacterium
CACGCATGACACTTTTCAAATATACCATCCAAATTAAAAGCTATGCGTGGCAATAAACCAAAATCCTCACATAAAGCAAACAATGGGAAGAATATAGCCATAGGTGGTAACATAACAGCCACAACCCACGTCACAACATGATAAACACCATCAATTAAAATACCATGTAACCATATTGGTAAAACAATCTTACTTTCAAGCCACGCAAACAATTTAAATAATAATTGCGATGGGTAATTAGCGCCAACAATAGTTATGTAGAAAATTAAAGTCAATATAATAATCATAATAGGTATACCCGTTATTTTATTAGTTAATAATTTATCGAATTTAGAATTATATTTATTATCTTTTACAACCTTACTAAATATATCCTCACAAAAACTATAACTATCTGACAAAAGGCGATCTTGTATATCGATGTTTTCATTTATTTCAATTAACTTATTTTTTACTTTTTTTAAAACATCATATCCTAAATATTTTTTTAATTCGATATTGAGACTCGAATCACCATCTAGTAAACTTAATGCTATCCATCGCGGATTTAAGTTCTTATAATTCACAATATCAGGTAATAAATAGTCTATAGCATCCTCTATATCTTGTGAATATATTACCTTATGTGGCTTATTTATTTCAGAAATTTTATCAAATAGAATATCAAAATTTTTATCATTACGTGCTGACATAGCTACTACCGGAACATTCAACAATTTAGACAACAAGTTAACGTCAATTTCTATTTTTCTTTTTTTAGCTTCATCCATCATATTAAGGCACAAAACCACTTTATCCGTCATTTCTAATATTTGCAAAGCCAAATTTAAGCTTCTTTGAAGACATGTAGCGTCACAAACAACGATAATTGCATCATAGTCATCAAAGCATATAGAATTACGCGCTATTTCCTCTTCTTTTGAATGCGCTAAAAGAGAATATGTGCCTGGCAAATCATATATATCATGATCTTTATATTTTCCAACAGCGTTTCCTACCGTCTTACCAGTCCAATTTCCCGTATGTTGATGCCCTTTAGTCAAAGCATTAAACAATGTACTCTTACCTACATTAGGATTCCCTGCCAATGCTATTTTCATAACATATCCACCACAATTTTATCAGTTATACTCTTACGCATAGCAATGACGGTACCTCTAACTAAATATGCTACAGGATTTTTAAATAAACTAGTAAATAAACATTCTATCTCTGTATTTTCAACCATTCCCATATCCAATAATCTTCTTTTTATATCTTTACTTACATTCATATTCTTTATAACAGCCTTATTCCCCATCTTTAAATCACTAAGTACCACAGAATCTCACCTCTATAGATAATGTATGAATTAAGTAATAGAATGTGAAAAAGAAAAAGAGGATTAAATCAATCCTGCTTCTTTCAAAATGCCATATATACACGAATAACTACGTCGATTATAAAACTTACAAAATTTACGAATACTAGCATTACTTCTCTTATATAAATTTATAATGTATTCCTTTTCTTTATCACTTATCTTATTAACTGGTTCTTTATTTTTATTACCATGTTCTAAAGAAATAGTTCCATCAACTATTTCTTTTTTTAATTTTAATACATATTTAGGATGATATCCTGTCAAAGTCGCTATCTCATTATATGTTAAATAACTGTTACCTCGTAATTTTTCAACAATCAATTTAGAAGCTTGTAATTTTTTATTCATCGCTATCACCTAATTTAATTATAACACAAAAGTAACAAAATTGAAAAATCAAAACAAAAAAATGGAATTAATATTCCACTTTTAGTATTTCTTTAGTTCCATCTTTAAAACTTATCTTTATAGTCTCACCTGATTTAATAAAAGGTAAAACATTTTGATTTACTTTAATTGATGCACGGTAAACCACGTTATTGGCTTTAATATAATAGTATGTTGTGCCATCAATTACTGATGTAGCAACATTACTAACCTTTACTGTTTTTTCAACTAAATCGTTTGTTATAACGTTCTCACCTAAATAATTTTGAGCTGCAGCTAAGATACCATCTTTACTATCTGTAACAACAACTTTTTGATAATCAACATAGTCAACGAAAGAATACATCTTAACTAATCCTGCATTATCCTTTAAACTCATTAAATAAGTTGGTTTACCATTCAAATTGATGATTAATGGGAAAGTAGATTTGTAATGCATTTGTTGTACTTGTCCTTCACTTGATGCCATAGCTGAATATTCCTCAGCTCCTGCTACATTATAAAACTTAGTTTCCTTTGTTCTTAAGTTAGTTAAGATAAATCCAATATTAGATTCATCTGCTACAACAGAAGTGATACCTGTATATAAATATACATCATCATTCATAACCAAGTAGTTATAACCTTCAGTCGTATTAACAACTTCTTTTTGACCAAAAATAGAATTCAAGAAACCATTTTTATATTTTCCCCAGTCATTAACTTGCTCAATAATTAATTCAGCTGAATATACATGATCAATCCATGTAGGTATCTCATTAACATTATATTTTTTAGAAGTTCCATCAACAGGATTTAAAACTACTACACCACTTACTTCTTTGCGTAAACCAATAGCTTTGTAATTAATTGTTTGCGCTATCCAATAAGGATTGCCCTCTTCATCAATTTCAAAAGATATATCACCAAATATTTCTGTTGGATATGAAAATCTTAATTTACGATATAAATCTTGGCTTAAAATAGCTGAAGGAACATATTTCATACCTTTGTCCAATCTGACTAATTTAGCTTCACCACTTACAGAATTAACTGTAATATATCCAGGAACACCTGATTTTTTATTAGTGAAATACTTTATTAAACCTGAGTATTCTAGAGGTGTAACTCTAACAATACTATCATTATAATTAATTTGTGTATATAGATCTGAGACATCAAATTGTGATACTAAATCAGTCATTTGTCCCATGACTCTATCACCTAATTTTAAAGATGAATCCTTATCCAATAAAGCCAATTTATTGAAATCAACTACTGCAACATCAGTATTAAAATCACCTTCAGTAACATCAATTCTTTCATAATATTTTTTAGAATTGAATAATGGCGAAGCAATAAAATCTATAAGTATAATAGCGATAGCCGCAATAAAGATACAGCCAAACATACTAAAATAAACTTTATACTCTTTAAAACTTGGTATTTTTCGTTTATTAATGAATAATTCCAATTTATTAATAGATGTTGTACACAAGCTTACCGAAGTAAAAATTCCCACTACCACCATGACAAATATCCAAAATACTATGGAATGAATATTTATTGGTGGCAAAATTAAATAATACAATAAAAACGCAATAAATGCCGTAATTAAAACTGCTATGATATTTCTTTTCATAATTACCCTCCTCATAATAATTATATCATACCCATAAATAATTACAATCTTGTAATAGGATTATATTTAAGGTATAATTAATATTAGGTGATTTTAATGTTAAGTACATATATTAAAGAAAACAAAAATTCATTATTTAGTTCAATCGTATTCTTATTATTTGGTATTATTCTATTTACTAATCCTGGCGGCATATTAGCCTTTCTATCATATATTGCAGGTGGTATCTTAATAGCTATAGGTGTATCAAATATTTTAAGTTATAACAAAACTTTAAAACATTTAAATATTGAAGATAAACCTAAATTAATAAGCGGTATAATTATCGTCATTCTAGGAATATCTGTTATCTTATTTTCATCATTTATCGAAACAACTATAAGATTAATATGTGGTGGTTGGATTATATATACAGGCATAACAAGATTAATCGAGGCCATCAATAATAAAACAAATCAAAATACTTATATTGCAAGTTTAGTTATAGCCGTTTTAATGATATCATGTGGTTTCTTCGTTGCCTTAACAACTAATTTAGTCTTTTCATTAATAGGACTATTCATAATGATATACGCTATATTGGACATATCTGAGTACATTATTCAAAGAAAAAAGACGAATTAAAAATTCATCTTTTTTTGTACCTCATCAGTAACACTTTGGTATAAATCCTTTTCTGTTACAGCAATATCAACCAATCTATTTAAAACTAATCCCTTATTATAATATCCATATACATTAGCTACTTTCTCACATAGATTTTCAATTTCTAATGTATAATCGTCATCCGTAAAAGGTAATTCCATAGCCTTAACTCTTTTTATCTCTTGAACATATAGCATCATTAGTTTTAAATCTTCATAAGATACATTTTGTGATAATAATATACTTATAACCATTTCAGGATCATATAGTAATGCCCTTGCCTTAGCCACTTCTCTAGCACATTTCATCTTATTCTTATCAATATTTGATATTGATATATTTCTAACCATTTCCTCTTTTTCAAGCGGATTGATAGTACCTTTAACTAAATATTTTTTTCGAGTATCACGGCATGCTTTCTCTATGCTCTTGTAATCATCTTCAGTTAATAACGAAGCTTCTGGTATTGTAATAATTTTCTTATAATCAATTTGTGAAGATATATTCATAGCGTGATAACCTTTTGGTAATATAGATTCATAATCATTTTCATTGTTTCTTAGCATTATACCCCTCTTTTCAAGTACTATATATTAATACAGAAATAATCAAATGTCAAATTAAAAACAGGCAATAGCCTGTTTCAATCATTTGAATGAAAACTTGTACTATTTAGCTCTCATCTTAGTTATAATATTTCGAATGTAATTTACAGCATCTTCACGATTATACGTTTGACCTAAAGCAGATTTATATCTTTCATATTCTTCAGATCCAACTTCATAATCATTAGAATAGACAACTGTTTTATTTAACTGCTTAGCCGCTTTCCTAGCTTCTTCACATTTCACATATGCCTTATTATATAATTCTTTACTCTTTTCACTAGCATTCATATATGAAGTAGACAATGGAACGCAACCCGGATCTTCGGTTGTACCATCTCTAGCGTCAAGATATTTTTCAACAGCGATGGATCCAATAGTATCATCAGAAGCAGCATTAATATAGCAATCAAGATATTGACTATTCACAGGTAAATTTGATACAACAAATTCAATAATTGCTGGTACTAAAAATATAATTATAGCAGCAATTACTCTTGTTGAAATACTTTTTCCCATTTTCTTCGTATCAACATCAGAAGATGTAATAGTTTTAATAACATCTAAAATTACAAATATTCCTAAGGCAACAGGAACTAATAAAGTAATAACTCTAATAACAACTCTAATAATATGAAATACATTTAATAATTGGACGTCATTACAGACAGCATTTAATAGCATAAAAAACCTCCTTGTTTACAAAAAAATTATACCATTTGTTAAATAAAAAAGTCAATGTAAGTATATATTTGTTTACATTATTTTATAAAAAAAGAAGTTTATTTAACTTCTATAATAATAAATCTATCTAAACCATTTAAATCTTTAGCAACCTCAACAGTACAATCTAAATACTTATGCGCTAAAGCAGTAATACTATCAGCTTGTGTTTGACCTATTTCAAAAGCTATCAAAGCTTTATCATTTAAATAATCGGAGCATGTTGATAAAATCTTTTCATAACATGCTAAACCATTGTTATCAGCATATAAAGCTAAATGAGGTTCATTATTCTTTACAATTTCCATAATGTCTTCATCATAAGCAATATATGGCGGATTACTTATAATGACATCATATCGGCCTGTTAAAGGTTCTAACATATCGCCTAAATAAAAGTTAACATCAGCCTTATTGTTAATAGCATTGTTTTTAGCCAATTCCAAAGCTTCTTTTGATATATCAACAGCATCAACTTTGCATTTTAGTAACTTCGATAAAGTTATAGCAATACAACCTGATCCTGTTCCCAAATCAACAATTTTAAGATTTTTATTTTTAATTTTTTCATATACCATCGACACCAATTGTTCTGTCTCAAACCTTGGTATCAAAACATTTTTATTAACTTCAAAAATATTACCATAAAAATCAACATTACCAACAATATATTGAACTGGCTCACCAGCATTTAAGCGTTTAATTGCATCATCAATATTACCATTATAATATTTCTTTAAATATTCTATATCTTCCATAATTACACAAAATAGAGATTGTTAATCTCTATTCTCCTCTTAATTTACGATTTTGATCCTCTGTAATCAATGCATCAATTACCTTATCTAAATCGCCTTCCATAACTCTATCTAATGTGTTTAATGTAAAGCCAATTCTATGATCTGTTACACGATTTTGAGGATAGTTATATGTTCTGATCTTTTCAGATCTATCACCAGTACCAATTTTGCTTCTTCTTTCAGCGCCTAGTTTCTCTTGTTCTTGTTGTGTATAGTAATCATATAACCTTGTTTGTAATATTTTTATAGCTTTTTCTTTATTTTTGATTTGGCTACGTTCAGTTTGTGAATAGACAACAATACCTGTAGGAATGTGCGTTAAACGTACGGCAGAATCCGTTGTATTAACACCTTGACCACCACATCCAGATGAACGTGTAATATCAATTCTTACTTCATTCATATCTAATTGATAATCTATTTCTTCAGCTTCTGGCATAACAAGTACAGTAGCCGTAGAAGTATGAACTCTACCTTGAGTTTCTGTAACTGGTACTCTTTGTACACGATGAGCTCCAGATTCATATTTTAATTTTGAATAAACATTTTCGCCTCTTACCATGAAACTTATTAATGTATATCCTCCGGCTTCACCTTTTTCTTCTTCTAGTACTTCGATTTTCCAGCCTTCTTTTTCAGCTAGTTTTTTATACATATCAAATAAATCACCAGCAAAAATATTACCTTCATCACCACCAGCGGCTCCTCTTATTTCAACGATAACATCTTTCATATCATTAGGATCTTTTGGTAATAATAAAATTTCAATATCACTTAATAATTTATCTAATTGTTCTTGGTAAGTAACTAGTTCTTCTTTAGCAAACTCTCCTAGTTCTTTATCTTTAGTCATCTCTTTAGCAGCTTCGATATCAGCTGTTAATTTTTTATATTGTTGATATGCTTCATAAGCATCTCTTAAACTAGCTTGTTCCTTAGATAAACTCATTGTTTTTTTGATATCAGAAATATTTTCTGGTTTCATCAATTCTTCAGTTAATTCATTATATCTAGTTTCAATTGTTTGTAATCTTTCTATCATTAAAATCACCCGATTCCATAAATACATTATAGATTATACTATATTATAGTTTATTTAGCAAGAAATATTAAAAAAAGGTTATTTTAATATTTCTAACCATTTTTCTACTTCATTACAATATTTAAAATCTTGCATATTATTTTTTAAAGTATCTTTTAAAGCAACCATTTTATCGACTACTTCATCATAATTAGCATTTTCTAATGGTACTACGATACCATTATATGAATCTTTTATTTGTTCTTTAGAACTTTCAAAATTTGTAACAACTACAGGTGTACGCAAGGCCTTAGCTTCCGTAATAGAATTACACCAACTCTCGTCATCACTTAATTGAATCAAATAATCAGCATTTTTAACATAATTATATGGATTGTCAAGATATCCTACAAATTCTACATTGCTATAATCCTTAAACCACCCTTTTACTATATCTTCAGTTTTTCTACCATTACCTACTACTTTTAATTCATATGGCACTTTCTTATTTAAACTGTCACACAATTTCAATAATCGATCAAAACCTTTTCCTTTTGAAATACGTGAAACGACTACTAATTTTAAATTATCAGTTTTAAAAGGATTAACTCCTTCTGCCATTTGTTCAATATTTGAATTGATAATATTATGAATTACTATTCCTGGTTTGGATATATTCAAGTGATTCTTAACAGCTTCACTTACACACACAAATTCACTACAGTCATTAACAAAATTTTTATCATCTAAACGACAATCTGGTAATATTCTAGGCATGCTATGAACCCAAGCTATATACTTGTCAGCTTGGATAATATTTTTTAATTTAGGATAATCAAAATATAAGTAACACCATACACATATATCACATGTTATATGCATATCATCTTCTACTTTATATACTTTAGCATACTTAGTTAAAATGTTTACAACATCAGGATTAACTATTGTGTCATTCGTATAAACAATTTCAATTTCGTAATCTTTATATATGTAACTACTTAATGTCTCTAAACATTTTTCAATACCACCACTAATTATAGAATGATTAAAAAATACAATTTTCAAAAAAATCACCTTGCAAATTATAACATACCTTATACTTTAAAGTCAATTTGCATATTTTTTTTAAATGTTGTATAATCTTTAGGCGAGGTGAATTATGAGCACTATTAGCGTGGTTATTCCAGCGCTCAACGAGGAAAAAAATATAGCCAAGATAATTGAATACGTTAAACACTCATCTATAGTTGATGAGTTAATTATAGTCGATAACAATTCAACAGATAATACTAGAGAAATTGTTAGAAAACATGGTATTGAACCACTTGTATGTGAAAAGCGTGGTAAAGGATATGCTATGGAATATGGCCTAAAACAAGTTAAAGGTGATATTGTTTTATTTACTGATGCCGACATTTCAAATTACGCACCAGACTTCATAGATAAAATGGTTAAACCTATACTTGATAATGAATGTGATTTCGTGAAAGCTACTTTTTCAAGAGAAGGTGGACGTGTTACGGAATTGGTGGCGAAGCCATTATTAGAATTAACATTCCCAGAATTGACTGAATACAGTCAACCTCTAAGTGGTATCATTGCTGGAAGAAAAGATTTATTTAATAAGATTAAATTTGAAAAAGATTACGGTGTGGATATAGGTATTTTAATTGATTGTTATAAACTTAATTCACGAATGAAAGAAGTTAATATTGGAAAGATTAAAAACGATTCACAAGATTGGAAAGATTTAACGCATATGGCCAGAGAAGTATCAAAATCTATTTTGAAACGTTCTGGTTTATTACACACAAAATAGTCATACAGTTGTATGACTATTTTTTTATAATAATGGATCAATTATATTCATAAATTCATTATTGATATCGTATAATCTTGGTTCACTATTAGCTTCAAATCTTACAGTTACGATAGGACCAGTGTTAGATACTCTAACTAATGCCCAACCATCCTCAAATTCAATTCTAACACCATCAATATCATTATAATTATAATTTTTAGATATAGCATATCTTTTAACTGCTTCAACAACATCATATTTTTTAACTTCTGTTGATTGCAATTTTAATTCATCAGTTGAATAATAGATGTTTATGTTATCACATAACTCATTCATTGTTTTACCTGTGTTAGATAGTACTTCAACCATTCTTAATCCGGCATATATACCATCATCAATTCCTAAAAATCTATCGTTAAACCACATATGACCAGAAAACTCTCCAGCAAAATCTGTATTCAATTCCTTATTTTTTCTATACATATATGAATTACCTGTACGATACATAATCGGTTCTATACTTAGTTTGTTTAATTCATCTATTAACGCTTTTGAACATTTAACATCGAATAGGCCTTTTCTAACTTTTAATATATCATTCAAATATCTATACATAACTATCATATAAACATCTGAGTTAATAACATTTCCTTTATTATCAACGATTCTAACCCTATCTCCATCAGCGTCTACTGCAATACCAATATCATAATTAAGTTCTAAAACACGTTTTTGTAAGTCAATTAAATTAGATGCTATAGAAGGGTCTGGATGATGATGTGGGAATGTTGGATCTGAATCACAATATAATAAATCATATGTTACATTCAATCTATCCAAAATTTCTTTAATAACAATAGAACATGTACCATTTCCACAGTCAATAACTAATTTGATATTATTAGGAATATTTAAACTTTTAACTAAATAATCGACATATTCATTTTTAATATCATAAGTAGATAGATGTCCATTACCAGATTTAAATCTATTTTGTTTTGTGAAATCTCTAAATTTTGTTATCTCATCGCCAGCAGCATTTCCTTTTTCATCAAATGATATTTTGAATCCGTTATAATTGCTTGGATTATGTGAAGCTGTAATCATAATAGCAGCCCATTTATTCAATTTTTCTCTAGCAAAATAATACATTGGTGTCGTTACTAAGCCCAAGTTTATTACATCAACACCGGTTTCTAATAAACCTTTAATCAAATTTTCTTTTAATGCTGGTGATGATAATCTATTGTCATAACCAACCATTACTTCTGTTTTGCCATTTAAAGATACATATGTTCCAAAACTTTTACCAATAATATAAGCTGTTTCATCGGTTAAATCCTCATTATAAATACCTCTTATATCATATGCTCTAAATATTTCATCATTCATATTATCCCTCCATTATTTCATTGATTAAATCTGCTACTTTGCTATATTGCTTTTTAGATATTTCTTTAATTTGTTCCTTTGCTACAACGCTGCAATAACCTTGATATTCTTTTATCATTTCATAATCATTGACACTATCGCCAATAACATAGACATCTTCGATATTTTCTAAATCTGCTATATACTTAATAGCTTTTTCTTTGCCTACGTTTTTGGAAACTACATCCATCGAAAGAACATCGGTATATAAAAATATATTAACATCATACTTAGATATTAAACCTTGTATTCTTTTAGCTTCTTCATAGTCATAGAATTTAAAATACAACTTAGAAACAGAATCATTTATAGTTACATCGTCTTTGCCACCGCAACATACTATTTTTTCTAATTTATCAAAATCAACTTCTTTTAATATACTATTTTTAATATTGTCATCTAAAAATTCATTATAAATAATTTCATTATTTTTTATTATTGTAGCGCCATTATTCGTTATCAAATAGTTATATGGTATATCATATAATTCTTTTTGTTTCATAAAAGATGTGTAATTTCTACCTGTCGCTATAGCAAATACATTATCATGCATAAATTCTTTAGCTGCAGTCACATTCTCAGCCATATCACTATCATTTATATGAAAAGTATTATCGTAATCGGTTACTAGTAATTTCATATATCCTCCTAATGCATAGCGTCGTATACAATATTCAAAATAAATATTATTAATAAAATATAACTTATAATGTCAATAAATTTATGATGTTTGTCATAGAACTTCTTTGCTGCAGGAATTATAGTATAGATAGCAACTAGACCACATGCCACAAAAATAAAAACAATAGGTAAACATACCCTTCCTTGAAAATTAAGTGGGAAATTAGAATAATCCCATAATCTATTATTGAAATATTCCTCAGATATATATGCTGATAAATATTCATCAACAACTGATACAAAACCGATAATTAAAGCATTATGCCATACTTTAAATTTTTTATTTGCAATTAAATCGATTATAATTACGGCAACGCCATACACAGGACACCAACATAATGATAAAGTGCCTGGATTAACTAGCTGATCATTTACAAATAAATTGAATATTATTTCCCCGCACCATCCTAAAATAGAGGCTAGGAAAAACAAAAATATATAATAGTTTACCTTTTTCATTTAAACCACCTAACATCTCGTATAGATTATACCTCAAAAATAAAGAAAAAACTAGACTTCTTAGCCAAGCAACTGTAAAGTTTTTCAATAAAATTATGTTTAAATCATTGTATTCATGTTCATAATAATAGAAAGGAGGATTTTATGACACAAAAAGAATTAAATTATGTGGAAGATGCTGTAAGTCATGAAAATATTTTGATAAAAGTTTTAAAAGAAACATGTAGTAATTTAGATGCTGATTTAAAAGATTTTTTTCAAAATGAGATAACTATTCATGAAAACATGAAAGTTAATTTAATGAATTTATTGGAGGACAAAATTAATGAATGAATTAATCATGAATAATTACTTGTTATTACTTAAAAGTACTGTTGAAGTATATGTGCATGGAACGTTAGAAGCATCTAATAATGATGTTAGAACGCTGTTAAAAACAAATCTAAATACCACTATGACATCACAAGCTAACACATTTGACTTAATGAATAAATATGGTTTCTATAACGTTAACAATATTGATAAAAAAGAAATAAAAAAAGTATATGAAAAAGCGACGCTTTCTTAGCGACGCTTTTTCATTTCATTAGCAATACAAAATAATTTGGATAATGTTTCATCATCGGTATCAGGATTATTTGTTTCTAGTTCTTTAAATAATTCCATACCTTCTTTTAAATTACATTTACAGTTAACATGAATACCTTTGTTATACATTCCAGTATTAAGTATAGCAGCCATAATTCTTTCATCTTCCGTTAGTTCAAGCAACAATATTCCATGATCGGGTCTATCCATAATGCTTTCATCTAATCCACATCTAAGGCATCCTTGACGTCCATCAGTATTTTCTATTTCCGCCCATACGTGATTACAGCCTACGTATTCATCCATTTTTAATTCTATATATAATTGTTTTTCATTTAATATAAGTGCAGTTTCTTTATTTATCAAATCAAGATATTGTTCAACATATTCATTCTTCTCTAATTCTTCAATTGCTTGTGAAAATTGTTTTCGTAATTCAACCAATTCTTCATAATCTTTTTTTATATTGCTCATGCAGCTTTCCCCCTTGGCCGTATATTATAACATATATTTTTATTAATGCAAGTTAAAAAAATAGCTATTATTAAATATATAAGTTATAATATATTAAGAGGTATTTAGTATGGATAAAATATATATAAAGAATAATGATGAAAGTATTATCGTATTTTTGGATAGTAAAACAGTTTTATGTAACAATGATTTAAAACCCATCAATAATGATATTTTAAAATATTTTAAAATATTTACTTTGTCAGATAATAATATAATACTTCCCGATGAAAACAATTATAAAGTCGTTCTTGATAAAGACACAGGCTTTAAACATTTTTTTATGAATGGTCATGAAGATTATGAAATGTTTTTTGACTATAACGGTCAAAGTACATTAGAACTATACTTTCATAATCACTTGTTGAATGTTAAAGAAAAAGTGCCTACAGCATATAAAGTTTTTCGTAGTATATTAGGAATATCTTGTTGCTTATCGTTATCAGTCTTGATATTTATGATTGATTTATATCATAATTCTGTAAAAGCAAATAGATTCTTTACTAATAAGACAGAATATGCCAAGGATATGGTAAATATTAAAACTGATGACATAACCTTAGAAAAGATAAAAGCTTTAATAAGTAATTCTAAATTAAGTATCGATGAAAAAAATTACTTATACAATGAGGATTATTTTAATACAATACTACCATATATAAATAAAAACAATGTTAATAAATATATGTACAGCGAAAAATTTGATAATCTACATATTGAATACTTCCATGACGATGGGATTACTGGTGGTTTTTATTCACCTTATTCATATCCAAATACATTATTTATTAATGATATATATAAAAGTGATTTAGATATCTTATCACACGAATTTATACATTTAACACAAAATGAGCACTCTTATAAACTATTAACAGAAGCTACAGCTGAGATACTTTCATATGAATTCTATGATGAAACAGAAATAAATGCGTATCATAAGGCCGTTAAAACCGTACGAAAACTTATGACCATTATCGGACCTGAACCAATACTAGAATATATTATTGGAGGTTCATTTAATAGTATCAGTAGCAATATTAAGCCATACTTAACAGATGAGCAATACCAAGTATTTCTGACTGGTTGTGGTTGTGATGTTTCTGGAATAGCAGACGAAAATACTCCTGAACATCGTGAGCAAATTAACCATGAAATAGATGAATTTAATGCGATACTAGATATTGTGGCTAAGAAAAAAAATATTACATACGATGAGTTAAGTGAAAAATACTATTTCAATAAAAAAGGTATTGAGAAATCAATAGTCAATAATAGATATATAACACTTGATAACGCTCTAGATTTAAAGCATGCAATGGATGAAGATTTGATTATTGTAATGAAAGATAAATATCATAAGGCCAGTTATGAAGAATTATTGGAAATAAGTAAAAATGACTACATATTGGGTTATATTGCTTGTTATTATCAAAATAATAAAGTTTATCCTATAAAGGAATTATCACTTGAGTTTAATAATGAACTTGCTATTATAGCCATCGAATTTGGTGATGTTAGCGAAACATCTTTTAATGTAAAATATACAATACTTCCAACAAAAAAATAGATTTTATAATCTATTTTTATTATACAAAAAATGCCCTCCGAAGAGGGCTCAGGGGGTTTGGTTGAATCAGCTTACATAATATTTCCGTAAGAGATCCAAGCGTGTTTCCACGCAAGTATAATTATAAAGAATATATTCAAAATTGTCAAGTTCCAATTAATTCCATGGCTAGATTAAAATAATTTACATCATGAGTAATAAATGTTAGAATATATATAGTTTGAAAATAGGAGGAAGACATGAAAAATAAAAAAATCATTATTTTATCAGTAATAGTATCATTATTTTTATTTATACTATTTAAATCAGAACATTTTGCTTTAGATACATACACTTTTTCCGAAGATGTTAATGCTAACGCTACATGGTATTTAGCTAATGGACGTGTAGTAATGTATGTATTTTTAAAACTGTCATTCATACTAAATCTAACTTGTAAAAGCATAAAAAGCATATCGTTGATGACAGCTATCTTATCATTATTTGCGGCGAATATATTATTAAATGCTCGACTTAACAAACATATGGAAAATGATATATATGCAGCTATCTTATCCACAGCTTTAATATATTGTCCATTTATAATTGAACTTTTTCTATTTCCAGAATTTACGGGAACGATGTGCTTAGCTATTCTTTTTAGTGTTTTGGGTGCCACATCAATAACAAATTACTTTGAAACAAAGCATATTAGAAATTTATTTTTATCATTGATATATGCTACTTTATGCGCCTTTTCATATCAAGGAGTAATGGGATGTTTTGCTTCTTTAGCTATACTATTTTCGTGTATCAACTATAAGAATTTCAAAACGTTTATAATACAACATGTTTATATTGTAGCAACATATACTATTGCTTCATTATCTAGTTTAATAATCACAAAATTGATGGGATTAACAAGATTATCAAGCGGTGGTATCGACATTATTAAGACAATTAAGGGAATTATGAACGGAAGTATTTATTTATTAATAAATACATCAAGAGTATTCCCTAAATATTTGTTCATCATATTATCTATGGCCATTGCTTTAGTAATTTTTGTAGAAATTATTAAAACAAAAAGCTATAAACAAATACCATTATATGTTTATTTGGTTCTTATATCTGTTGCTTTTTCTATAGCGCCACAGCTATTAGTAGATCCTAATTCTATATGGATTGTAGCAAGAAGTAATATATGTATGAGTTATTTTCCAATTTTTATCTCAATATTAGCTATCGGGAAACAATATAGTAAGAGTTTCTATCAACATATCATTGTGTGCATTATATCTATGCTCATGATATTTCAAGTATGTGGATGGTATACACTAGCTAAGGATCATTATTACACAAATAAAATGGATGAAATTGAGACGATGAAAATAATTGAATACATAGATGCTTATGAACAAACTAACAATGCTAAAATAACTAAGTTAGCATTTGCTAATGATAAAGATTTAACAAAGTCATATGATAAGGTAACGACAACGATTGGCGACATTAACTTAAGGACTTATGCTATAGACTGGGCAAGAAAAGGAATAATTGATTATTATTCAAATAAAAACTATGAAATAGTAACATTGAATAATAGCTTTACAGATTCTTGTAGAAATAACGATTGGACTGCTTTTGATAATAGTTTATTAATGGCGGAAAACGATACATTGTATATCTGTATTTATTAAAAAGGTGATAAAATCACCTTTTTCTTAAATTAATATTTTAACCGCACCACTTTTAATCTAAATTATCTAATTTTTCCACAGTTTTATAAATATACTTATATTCATTAACATGGTTATTCAAAAAATCCAAACTGTCTTCCTTAGCTTGCAATAATAAATCAAAATCATTTTTTAAATCAGCGATTCTAAATTGCATATCTCCACTTTGTCTTACGCCAAATATGTCACCACTACCACGCAATTTGAAATCAGCTTCACTAATCTTGAAACCATCGCCTGTATCGACTAAAACTTTTAGTCTTTTAGCCTCTTGATCACTAATCATAATAAAATATGACTGCAAATCATTTCTTCCAACTCTACCTCGTAATTGATGTAAAGCTGATAGACCAAAGCGATAGCTATCAAATACAACCATCATTGTAGCGTTGGGAACATCGACACCTACTTCGATAACTGTTGTACTAATTAAAATTTGTATTTCGTTATTCTTAAACCTGGACATAACTTCATCTTTTTCACTAGCAGATAATTTTCCATGCATAAGACCTACCTTACATACTTTACCGAAGGCTAGTTCCATTTTATCTTTCAATTTTATTACGTTTTCTAGTTCAATTTTATCGCTTTCTTCAATTAATGGTGCGATGACATAAATCTGATGTTTTAGTTTAATTTGTTCATACATCATCGTTAAAACATCTTTTATTTCACTATCTTTTTTTAAATAAGTAATGATTTCTTTTCTACCATTAGGTTTAGTTTTGATACTAGAAATATCCATATCACCAAATAATGTAATCGCATAAGTTCGTGGTATAGGTGTTGCACTCATGTATAATACATCAGGCATAACACCTTTGTTTCTTAAACTATTTCTTTGACTAACACCAAATCTGTGCTGTTCATCAGTGATAACTAATCCTAGATTATGGTACACAACATCATCACTTATTAAAGCATGCGTCCCGATAACAATATCGATTGATCCTTCTTCAAGTTCCTTATATATCTTCTTCTTTTCACTTACCTTTAACTTGCCTGTAAGTAAAGCTACATTTAAATCAGGTAAGCTTTTTTTAATATTGACATAATGTTGGTAAGCTAAAATTTCCGTAGGCGCCATCAAAGCTCCTTGATAGCCTGATAAATAATTAATATATAAAGCTATAAAAGATACTATAGTTTTACCACTTCCAACATCACCTTGCAATAACCTATTCATTCGTTTATCTGAAATTAGATCATCATATATTTCATAAACGCTTTTTTCTTGATCAGGAGTCAGTGTGAATGGTAAAGTGTTAATAAAATCTTTTACTTTATTTATGTCTACCTTTCTTTCTAAGCCACGTTCGCCTCTTTTATTTTTTAAGTAATTCATTTTAAGCATAAACAAAAATAATTCTTCGTATTTTAATTTGTTTTTAACATCTTCCAAATTCATATTACTAGGTTTATGTATTTTTTTAATGCAAGATAACTTGTCTTTAAAATCATATTTCTTGTTTAAATAATCTGGAACATAGTCAATAATATCATCATTTATAGCATTGATAATAATGTTGTTTAACTGTGAGCTATTAATACCAGTAGTAACATGGTATATCGGCTCAATTCGTGTTTCATCACCTATTAGTTTAAATTTAATATCACTAGCCACAATCATATTTTTTTCATATTTTCCAATGACGGTTATACTTGTTCCAACAGATAGCTTAGATTTTAAAAAACCTCTATTAAATATAACAACATTAAATAAATGATCACCTGTATTTAGTTTAAATGACATTTTATCCTTATGATTGCGCAAATAAGTAACAGTTGGTAATGATTCCAAAACACCATCGATAACTACTTTTTCACCGTTAACAACATCAGTTTTTTTTATGACATCGTAGCGATAAGGGTAATAAGTAATTAAATCATTATAATCATTTATACCTAGCCTTCTTAATAAATTGATTGTCTTAGGGCCTAATCCTTTTATATCTTCTAATTGCATAATTCCACCTCTTTAATTATATCAAACATTTTTTCGTTTGTCTATCTTTCCCCCCCTATTAACTATATACGACAAAAATAACCAAAAATCCTGCATAAATAAAAAAAATATTGAAATTAATTCAATATTCTATTCAGGGTTAACGCAATCAGAACTATATTCAAATTCATATTGATTCTTTGCTGTAATCCAACGATATAATACACATCCTTCAATGACGCTGTCATCTACTGGATTAATGATATCTTTTTCTGTTAATAAACCAGCATTTTTTAACACTTCAATTTGTAGTGCTTGATAAGATGTACTATATCCAATATCATTAGTTGTACTATAAATAAACGCTGCATCTTTAATAGATTTGATATTCTCACGATATGCTTTTTCTCTAGCATTCTTAATCGTATTATCAACAGCAGGATATGCTATTAAAGCAATAACTCCGACAACAGCAATAACAGCTAAAACTTCTACTAATGTAAAACCTTTTTTCATATTTACCTCCTTATATTTTTAAATACTTTCTAACAGCACGCCATGAACCATACATACCAACAACTACACCAATACACAATAATACAATTGATATATTATATGTAAAAGGTAGAGGTACTTTTAATTGAATAAATGGGGAAATGACTTGACCATTAAATTGTTTGTATAAAGCATCATAACCTATGATTGTTACTAGTATAGGTACAACTGAACCAAGTACACCTAAGAATAATCCTTCAAATATAAATGGTATTTTGATATTTAAGTTGGAAGCACCTACTAAACGCATAATTTCAATTTCTCTTTTTCTTGAGAAAATAGTTATTTTAATTGTATTAGATATTAAGAACGCTGTAACAATAACTAAGGCTATAACGACACCATAACTTATATTTTTAACAACGTCAAATGTTTTAACAAGCTGTTCAACCATTCCCTCACCATATTTAACACTATTAACATTCTCAATTTTAGAAAGTTCATTAGCTACTTCTTCAATTTTATTAATATCTGTAACTTTAATATGGAAAGTATCCAATAATGGATTAGTTTCTCTCGTCGTATATTTTTCTAGGAACATACGATAATCAGTACTACTCTCCATCATACTTTCAGATATTTCCATTTTATCTTGAAAACTAAAATTTTCAATATAATTCACAATATTAATTTCATCTTTAATTTCTTCAATTCTTTCAAGTGTTACATCTCTATCTAGAAAAGCAACAATTGTCATTTCTTTTTCTACTTTATCTGTAAAATTATTAACGTTAAAAGATAAAATCATAGCTATAGAAACAACAATTAATGTAATAATAATACATGCTATAGAAGCTAAAGATAAAGAAAAATTTCTAAATACACTTTTAAAAGCATCACGAATGTTACGACCAAAAATTCTAAATACTTTCATGAACATATTCACCTTCCTTATAATCTTTAACAATTCTTCCAGAATCAAGTAATATTGTTCTCTTCTTCAATTTATTAACTATATCTGTATCATGTGTAACCATGATAATAGTAGTACCCATAGAACTAATTGATTCCAAAACTTTCATAATTTCCATACTTGTGTTTTCATCCAAGTTTCCTGTAGGTTCATCACATATCAATAGTCTTGGTTCATTAACAATAGCTCTTGCAATAGCAACTCTTTGTTGCTCACCACCAGATAATTGGTTAGGATAACTTTTAGCTTTACTCTTTAACCCAACTAATTCTAATGATTTAAGAACTTTAGCATGAATTTCTGAATTAGGTAAACCAAATATTTCAAGCGCGAAAGCTACATTTTCATATACTGTTAATTTATTTAACAATTTAAAATCTTGAAAAACAACAGCAATTTTACGTCTTACTTTATATACTTTACCATTGCGTAGTTTGCATACATTAATACCGCCTATAGTGATTGTTCCTTTATCAGGTTTTTCTTCACGATATAGCATTTTTATTAATGTTGATTTACCGCATCCTGTAGGACCAATAATAAATACAAATTCACCTTTTTCAATATTTAAACTCAAATCATGAATGGCTGTTACGCCAGTTTTATAAGTTTTTTTAACTTTATCTATTTCTATAAAACTCATTTGACTCACCCCTATTTATTTCCTACTATTTCATAAACATCTCGTACCATAATTAATGCCTTAGGATCTATAGCTAAAACATTTTGTTTAACAAGCATATATTCCTTAGTTGGGATAACACACATAATTATCTTTACATCATTGCCTGTGTATCCACCTTTAGCATCTATTATAGTTACACCATGACTCAATTGACTCAATAAAAATGTTTTAACATCTTTTTCTTTTTCTGTTATTATTTCAAATGATTTTGATTGTGATATGCCAATCATAACCTTATCAACAACAACACTTTCAATATAGACAACGATAATAGAATATATCAGTGTTTGAACACCAAAATTAACTAATCCCAATGTTATAATGACGCTATTACTAATAAACATACAAGGACCAATTGGTTGTTTAAATAATTTGCTCAACAACTGATTTAAAACATCTGAACCACCTGTTGAATATCCAACTTTGTATACTAGTCCCGAACCAAATCCAGTTAATAATGCACCACCAACAATAATAACGATTTTTTCAACAACATTAAAATCTACGTATGGCGTCAAATGAGAAGTAGCTTCGACTAGAAAAGGATAAATAATTGAACCAATTATTGAATACTTTGTCGATTCTTTTCCTAAAAATATAAAACTAAGAATCAAAATAACAACATAACTTATACCTAAGAATACTGATGGTTTCATTCCCCATATACTGCTAGCAATAACAGATAAACCACTAAAGCCAACAACAATATTATTTGGTAATAAGAAAAAGTTAAATGACAAAGCACATAATGTTGCTCCTAACAGCAATGTGGCAAAAGCTATTAATTTGTTACTTTTAATTATTTCTTTTTTCTTCTTTCTTGCAAACAACATACTATCTTATTCCTTTCAAGCAACTGTTGATAAATAAATCAATATCACCATCTAATACTTTATCAACATTACTAGTTTCTACATTTGTTCTTAAATCTTTAACTAAAGAATAAGGACACATAACATAATTCCTAATTTGTGATCCAAAATTAATATCAGCTTGAACACCTTTTAATTCTTTTTGTTCTTTTTCTTTTTTCTCTATTTCTAGTTGATATAATTTGTTTTTTAATATTTCCATAGCCTTTTGTTTATTTTGAATCTGGCTACGTTCATTTTGACATGTAACAACTATCTTCGTTGGTAAATGCGTAATTCTAACAGCTGAATCAGTTGTATTAACACCTTGTCCTCCTGCACCTTGACTACGATAAATATCAATCTTTAAGTCATTAGGTTTTATATCGACAGTTATCTCATTTTCATCGATATATGGCGTTACATCAACAGAAGCAAATGAAGTATGACGTCTTTTATTAGAATCAAATGGTGAAATACGTACTAAACGGTGTACACCTTTTTCATTTTTTAAGTATCCAAAAGCATTTAGTCCCTTAATAATTAAAGATACACTTTTTATACCCGCTTCTTCACCTTTTTGTTCATCAACAACTTCATATTTGTATTTATGCTTCTCACACCATCTTGTATACATACGATATAACATATTAGCCCAATCACAACTTTCGGTACCACCAGCACCAGGATGTATTTCTAATACAGCATTATTTTTATCGTATGGCCCTGATAATAACGTTGCAATTTCCAATTCATCTATTTGTTTAGTTATATTTGGAGCATCCGCTTTTACCATTTCTTTCAACTCATCATCATTCGATGATAACATTTCTAAACCTGAAGCAACCTCATTTTTTAGAAAAACGACTTCATCAACAATTCTTTTAAGTTCATTACTTTTTGATATAACTTGATTAGCTTTATCTGTATCATTCCAAAAATCAGGTGCTGTCATCACATCTTTTAATGATTCAATTTCGGATATTTTACTATCTATTTCAAAGTAACCTCCAGAATTCTTCTAACTTGATTTGGTAATTTTTATACAGCTCGATTAATTCATTAGTTTCCATATTATCACCATAATCATTTTATCATGTTTTTGACATAAAGTAAAATAAAAAAACCTATGATACATAAGTTTTTAAAAATTTTTATCTAATTTTCTTATACCCTTTTTCGTGACATAATAAACCTCTTCAGCTATAGCCATAAGGGGCTTATCAGCTAAAGAATCAGTATATAGTTTTTTTATTTTTTGATCACGATAAAATTGATTATACGCTGTTACTTTGTTTTTGCCAAAACACAAAAATTCTAATTCTTTTGTTTGTAGATCAATCTGAGTAGCTATAATATCACGTACTTGTAGCTTATCTTGAATGTGCTCTATTAAAAAGCTTGGACACCCAGTAATGATAATATCATCTTTCTTCAACATTTTTAAAAATTCCGGTTTTAATTTATTGATGTTTTTATCCCAAAATTCTTTACGCAAAGATGCAATATCATATTCTTTATTTTTAAAAAATGTTTTACTTAATTTAGCTAATTTATTACTCAAATCTTCGACACTAACTTTATTCATCTTATAAAGTAATAGTAACCATAAAATACGAGGGTAAAAGCGCGCTAATCTAAAATCTTTTTTAACTAAAAATCTAAAAAAATCAACGATACTCTCACCATCATATATTGTGTTGTCAAAATCATATACGTTCACGATGAAACCTCCTCAATGAAAAAGAAGAATTATTTCTTCTTTATGATAAAATATTTGCAATCATAAGCACAACTATCTTTGATGTATGTATCAATATTACTATAATCATTAATATCATTGCACAATGGATTGGTTTTTTCGCAAAAACCTTTTAATCTTAACTTACCATATGCCCAATCACCTAATATATAATCATAGTCTTTAAAATAATCTGTGTATCTTGCACTTAACTCATCAATATCAAAACCAGATTTATACTCTTTAATTAATTCATATTCTTGTTCTTCTAATAGTATTTTTTTCAATTTAATACTCCTTCTTAAATGCTGAAGCAATAGATGAATATTTATCTATACTTGAACTAGCATTCCATGTAATATAACCATTTCTTAATCCCGCATCATATAAACCACTTATTTGACTCGATACTTGTGTAGCACCGTAGGTAATATATGGTTCGTGAATAGCATTATATGCTTGAATCCATGTTCTTACCTTAGCAGGATTCGGTATTTCTGTTTGTCTTTCAGCAGCATTTCTACCCCAGCTAAGCATCAAACGATATGGTTCTTCCCAAGGAATAGGTATACCATATGATCCTTTAGCAAAATGATCAGGATATGGCATTGCACTTATAACATCTACAACATTTGAAATGGCAGGCCAGTACTGACCATATGCTGTAACATAAGCACCTGCACATTCACCAAAAACATCAGCTGATATATATGCATGCATTTTATGTATCTCATCAGCAGCATACATCAAAAAGTTTTGAATAGCTTCAGCTTTATCTTCATTATATGAATTTTTGAAATCATAGTTATCATATGAATATGAATATGATGATTCAGGGAATCTCACATAATCATATTGAATTTCATTAAATCCAAATAATTGAACAGCTTCTTTAGCTAACTCAACATTAAACTCCCAAGCTAAACGGCTATATGCAGAAACCCAAGACGTCTTGTAACCGCTTGGTGACACAATTGTTTCATTTGGGTTATCTTTAGCAAAATGTGAGTCATTAAAAGCTACTATTCTACCAATAACATAAAAACCAGTCTCTTTTAATCTATCGATAGCCTCTTTATATTGCTCTTTAGTGTTGGAAAATGAGTCATAATTTGTTATCGAATACTCTTTAGCAACATCAGATTCATAGGCCATAAAACCATCTTTTATATCAACGACAAAAGCATTAATATTATTCTTTTTAGCTAAACTGATATAAGAATCAATATCACCTAATGTCCACTTACTACCTGTTAAATACAATGTTCTAGCTTCATCAATTAATACGTTATCATCGAAAGCGGGTTTTTCACGATATGAATAATCTAAATTAGTCGCTTCACCACCATATAACTCAAATGAAAACTCTCTATCGACATGATATGCATCATATTCATTTTCTTCCAATAAATCTTTTGAAAAAATTAAGTATTTACTATAAACATATCCAGTTTCACCAGCATATTTAATTTTATACATATTGATAGTACCATCAGCATTTAATTTATCATACCCCAATACATCAACAGTACTTCCTCTTTTAACGAACGATGCAATCTTACTACTAGTATCATCTTTATAAATTGTAGCTGACGTTTTAACATACATACTTTTCTCTCTTACAACATCTAGAATATCTTCTGTTAAAACACTTTCTAAAATATAATATTCTTTATTATCGTAACGAATTTTATAGTAGTATTCACCTTCATATTCAACTTTATCTTGCAAAATTGTTACCTTTGTACCTCTCAATATATCATCAACATCAGTGTACATTTCATCATATAAATCAGCTGTTAGAGTAGCTGATGCTACATAATACTCTTTTTCTTGAAATTTAGGTTGAGCATTAAAAATATTTTTCACTGCTCTAATACCAAAAAATATCATAATTAAGACAAATAAAAAAATCGATACTTTTACTATAGATATTTTTCTTTTCATACTACCACCTATAGTTAAGTATAACATACATTATTCAATTGGTAAAGTTAAGGAAGCTGAATTTTGATTAATACCATTCAAATAATAATTAGGTACTCCACCTTGTATCAATTTTAAAGCAACAGGAATAGAAGTTTCAATTTTAATTTTATTGGTTATAAAAGGTAAAATTACTTGTTCAGATAATTCCAATACTATATTAACTTCTATTAATGCATTATTAATACCATAACCTGTGACTTTAGTATTTATATAGCTAACTATATCACCGACTAAGCTAAATTTAACAGGTATTTTAGGCCCAATATTAGCTAAAATAGAATTACCAAAGATAGCCCCTGTAGGTATTTCATATATGATACCTTGTTTTAACTTATCAATATCATAATTCATAAGTAAATTAGG
>JAEEYW010000014.1 GCA_016288305.1 Caryophanales bacterium
TCGGAAGTGTATTATATCATTATTCAAATCTATTTTTTTATTGTTGTCTACTCAAAGGGGTGCATTTCAAATTACCGACTATTTTTTAACCCATCATAATAACGTAACCATAATATAACATGAAGGTTGCTAGTAAGACTAAACCTTCCCTTTTAGTTATCTGTCTATCATTAGATGCGAAAATGAATAATAATAATGCACCTAATAGCATAGCTATAACATCAATATAGTTAAATGAAATATGATCTATACCACCAAATAAAGCAACTGGTAATCCAGCAACTAACCCGATATTAAATACATTACTACCAATAACATTTCCTATAGCTAAATCATATTCGCCTTTTCTCGTAGCTGTGATAGAAGTAACTAATTCAGGTAATGAAGTACCTAACGCAATAATAGTTAAACCAATAAGTTTCTCACTAACGCCTAAAGATGTAGCTATATAAGAGGCACTATCAACAACGAAATTACTTCCAATAACAATAGCTGCAATACCACCTATAGTATATACTATAGATTTAAACATAGGCATATAATTGCCATCTTGTGAAGCATCACTTTTTGACTTAGCCATACTTATTAAATAATAAACATAAACAATGAAGAATAGTAAAAGTACAACGCCATCACTTCTTGTGAAAGCATTAACAACTGTTCTATCAAATAATCCATCAGATAATAAAACAACAAATAATGAAGTTATTAGTAAAGTAATAGGTAATTCCTTCTTTACTGTATTGTTGCGAACAGTTAGCGAATGAAGTATTGAACTTAAACCAATAATTAAAAATATATTCATTATATTGCTTCCTATAACATTTCCCAAAACAATATCATGATTATGTGAAATAATAGATTTTACGCTTACAGCAAATTCTGGTGCGGACGTACCAAATGCCACAATCGTCAAGCCAATAAGTATCTTAGGCATTTTAAAATTACCTGCCATCGAACTAGCGCCATCAACAAATACGTCAGCGCCTTTAATTAAAATAACAAATCCCAATACCAATAAAATAATTTGTAATATCATTATAGTCACCTATCCCATTATAGCAAATTTTGTTAAAAAAAACAGCCTTACGACTATTTTTTTGAAAATTTTTCAATCCTATATATATTTTTTTCTAGCAAATCATTACCTTTAAAATGCTTGCCAATTTTATATAAGCGACCTTCATGCGCACTATACCAAAATAAAAACAGTCTTACGACTGTTCTTTTACAAAGTGGGGCGAGTATAGGGATTCGAACCCTAGCATAACGGAACCACAATCCGCCGTGTTAACCCCTTCACCATACTCGCCATTTGTCTAATAACTAGACAACTATAATTCTAGCAAAAAAAATACTTTTTGACAAGCCTTTTTATAATAATTTAATGAAAAAGCCCTTGCTCACCGCCTATTAAAGCATAATATAAAAGCGAGGAGGATAAAAAAATGAATTATATGAATTACCCTAACAAATTCAATTATCAAGCAAATATATTACCTAGTAGCCAAGGTAATAATATATATTCACCATATGAAGGTTTTATACGAGGAAATATGTTTCAATCATTGTATAAGCCATATAAACAAATTGGGCCTTACAGAATAGAGGCTATGAATGAACAAGCGGAAATGCTTACAAACATTGATGCATTATGTTTCGCGTTAATAGATTTAAATTTATATCTAGATGTGTTCCCTAATGACAAAAATGCTGTTGATATGTTCAACCAATATCGTGTCCAAAAGAACGAATTACAAAAACAATATGAAAATAAATATGGCCCACTTGTATTAACAAGTGATGCTATAAACACATATCCTTGGGCATGGGATAATAAGCCATGGCCTTGGGAAAACTAAGGAGGTAAATTATGTGGAAATATGAAAAAAAATTAGAATATCCAATAAATATTAATAACAAAGATTTAAAAATGGCTAAAGCCCTACTTGCTCAATATGGTGGACCAGATTCGGAACTAGCAGCTTCATTACGTTATCTAAATCAAAGATATACTATGCCAGATGAAAAAGGATATGCACTATTAACTGATATTGGCACAGAAGAAATGGCACACTGGGAAATGATCGCGACTATGGTAAAACAATTGATGAAAGGGGCTACCATCGAAGAATTAAAAAATAATGGATTAGAGGGGAATTATACACAACATGATGGTGCAGTGTTCCCAACTGATGCAAATGGCGTACCATTTAAAACAACTTATATTGAGACAACAGGTGATTATAGGGCAGATCTAGAAAGCGATATGGCTGCTGAACAAAGAGCCAGAGCTACATATGAACATCTTATTAACTTAACAAATGATCCAGATGTTATCGCACCGCTTAGCTTTTTAAGACAAAGAGAAGTTGTTCATTACAATAGATTCAAAGAATTAAGAGACTACTATCTAAATACATACGAAAAAAATTCCTAAACAGGAATTTTTATTTTTTTAAAGCAGGACCAGCAAATGTACAATCAATACTTTTAATCATAGCTGCTTTATATTCTGGCACGATAATATTGTATAGTTTTGATTCATTTGATAATAATATATCCATAGTCAAAACTCTATATTGCACACATAAATCTTCCTCTACCTCAGGAGATAACTCACTTAGCATTTTATAATAATCTACCTTTTGATTATATTCTTCGATTCGCTTATCTAGCGCTGATATTTCTTCAAACTCATATCGATTAATGGTAATTTCTTTTATCATACAACATCCCCCATGGTTTAGTATGATAACACATAACTTATAAAAAGTAAAATAAAAAATTCCTAAAATAGGAATTATTTATTATTATTTCTTTCAGCTTTTCTTTTTTTACGGCAATCAGCACATCTTACAGGCTCATTTGTAAAACCTTTTTCAGCATAGAAAGCTTGCTCACCAGCAGTAAAAGTAAATTCTGCTCCGCAGTCTTTACATACTAAAGTCTTATCTTTGTATTCCATAGTTTACCTCCTTCTCATTTGATTTAATTTAATTAGAGACCCAAATAAAAAGGAAGACTAAATACATTTAAATCATTCTAAATATAACACACTTTCACTAATATAACAATACTAAATTATTAATTTTACAAAAATGTACATTAACCCATATTATACATATTCATATACTATAACGAGGTGTGAGAATGAAAAAAGTTTTACTTATATATGGGGGTACATCATGTGAACATGACGTATCATGCGTATCAGCAAAATATATCATCGACAATATCGATAGAAAAAAATACAAATTAGATTGTGTCTATATCACAAAAAGTAACGATTGGATATATGAAAATAGGACAATTGATAATATTATCGGATTTTTGAAAAATTATGATGTCGTCTTTCCAATAACCCACGGTAAAGATGGTGAGGACGGAAAATTACAAGGAATGCTTGATTATTTCAAAATTAAATATGTTGGATGTAACTGGGGAAGCAGTTATATATGCATGGATAAAAAAAGAACTAAAGAGATAATTAGTTCGTATAAGATACCGCAAGTTCCATATGAAATATACAGTAAAAAAATAACTATACCCTTCCCTGTTATTGTTAAACCCGCAAATAGTGGATCATCATATGGTATAACTACAGCTAAAAATAAAAATGAACTAAAAAAAGCTGTAAAAGTAGCTAAGGAATACGATAAAAATATCATTATAGAAAAATTAATAAAACCAAAAGAACTTGAATGCGCAGTTATTTACGATAAAAAATGGATTATATCCGAAATAGGAGAAATTAAATATAATAATTCATTCTATGATTATAAAACAAAATATAAAAATAAAGAAACTAAATACATTATTCCAGCCGAAATTGATAATAATACAAAAAAAATAATTACTGATTATGTAAAACAAATTATTAAAATTCTTGATATAAAAAGTTTTGCTAGAATAGATTTCTTCTACGATACCGAATATAAAAAAATTTATTTTAACGAGGTAAATACACTACCAGGATTCACCGAAATAAGTATGTTCCCAAAATTATTATTACAGAAAGGATATACTCATAAAAACATCATTACATCATTAATAGAAAGTGTCTATAATAAATGATGCTACATAAATTATTACGTGTATTGTTACATAAATTAAAATGTATGATAAATATTAATTATGGAGGCTATGAGATGTATTTTAAAAGATTAAGGGATTTACGCGAAGATCATGACTTATATCAGAAAGATGTCGCCAATATGTTAGGTATATCACAACAATACTATTCACAATATGAATTAGGTAAATACACTATACCTTTAGAATTACTTATAAAGCTAGCCAAAGAATATCGCGTAAGTATCGATTATATTGTAGGTTTAAGCGATGAAAAATAAAAAGCACAAATGTGCTTTTATTTTTCTAGTAAACTAATATTATCAAGTAATACACCAGTACCCTCAGCTACACAAGTAAGGGGACTTTCAGCTACAAAAACAGGGACTTTAAGCTCATGCGCTAATAATTGATCAAAACCATCAATTAAAGCTCCTCCACCTGTTACAACAATACCTTTATCAATAATATCCGCCGCCAATTCTGGTGGTGTTTTTTCTAATACGTTTTTAGCTGTATGAATAATTATATAAACACTTTCACGTAAAGCTTCTTCAACCTCTTCTGAACATACTGTGATACTATGAGGTAGACCTGTAACCAAATCTCTACCTCTTACTTCCATTTTTTCTTTTTTATTACCAGCATATACCGTGCCGATTGTTAACTTTATTTCCTCAGCTGTTCTATCACCTATTAATAACTTATATTTATCCTTGATATATTTCATAATATCAGCATCAAAAACATTACCAGCTATTTTAATTGATGAACTTGTTACTATTCCACCTAATGAGAGAATAGCTATATCAGTAGTTCCACCGCCAATATCTATTACCATGTTACCACTTGGTTTAGATATGTCCATACCTGCACCTATAGCAGCTACTTTAGGTTCTTCTTCGATAAAGACTTTCTTAGCACCTGTTCTCTCAGCAGCTTCCTTAATAGCGTTTTTTTCAACCTGTGTTATATTTGAAGGACAGCAAATTAAAATACGTGGTCTAGATAAGAAACTTTTACCATTAATCTTTCTGATAAAATGGTTAAGCATAACTTCAGTCACTTCAAAATCCGCTATAACGCCATCTTTCATTGGCCTAATAGCAAGTACTGAACCAGGAGTTCTGCCAAGCATTTCCCTAGCTTCACTACCAACTGCCAAAGGTTTCTTTGTCTCAGCATCAATAGCCACAACACTTGGTTCATTTAATACAATTCCCTGGCCTTTAACATAAATTAATACGTTAGCTGTACCTAAATCAATTCCAATATCTTTTGCAAACATGTTATCACTCCAGTCTCTAGAAACATTATATCATAAGTGCTTATATTTTTAACATTAATTTCCTAAGTTTAAATACTTTTCTTTAGTCGACTGGCCACCTCGTATATGCCTTATATTAGTATGGTATTTTAAGACATCTGCAACTTTAGCATACAGTTCTTTATCAATATCCAAAAGTCGGTCATGTAAATCCTTATGAACGGTACTTTTACTAACTTTAAATATCTTAGCTATCGTCCGTACTGTGTTTTGTGTTTCAATCATATTATTAGCTTCATTCAAAGTCCTTTTTACGATATCTTTATTCATTGGAACACCTCTTAATTAAGTATATATTTACAAATATTATTTATACCTAAAAAAGAGTTTTCCAACTCTTATAATTTATCAATTTCTAAACCATAGTACTTATCAGGATTAACATTTTTACCATCCAAAATCATTTCAAAATGCACATGATTGCCCAACTCAGTTGATATGTTAGATTCACCACTTTTACCAATAGCTTGTCCTTGCACAACCGTATCACCTTTTTGTACTAAAACTTCACCTAAACTTTGATAAGTCGTAATTAAATTATTAGTATGTGTAATTTCTACAATTTTTCCTAACAAACTATTCTCACTTACATTAGTTACTTGGCCATCCAAGACAGCTATAACATCAAATACTTCTCCATAACAATAATCGATACCTGTATTTGGAATATACACACCTTGGTAATATATTAATGAATTCTCCTGTACATCAGAAGCAGCATCTTTTTCATAATAATATCTGCCTATAGTTGCCTCTATATTTGCGTATGGTTTTATTACAATAGCTTTAGTAGCAACTACTGGCAAAGTATCCTTAATAATGACATCCCTTACATACAATGTTTCAGGCTCATCTTGTTTATAAACGTTAAGTAAATAAACAGTTCCTATGACTAGTAATAACGAAAAAACATACAAACCATTAATAACACTCTTTTTAAGTTTTCTTTTCATATTTCACCTCAATAATAAGTTGGTCAAATATGATTTTTTTATACATTTATATTTCTTTAATTATAGTTCCACTATAATAATACTGTAAGATTTCTTCATAAGTATAACCTTTTAATGCCATAGCTTGTGCGCCATATTGACTCATCCCAACGCCATGTCCATATCCCTTGGTGGTGATGATGACCATATCACCATCTTGTATAATTTCAAAATAATTGGACTTTAGGTGCAATTTATTCATAACATCACTACCGCTAAATAAAACATCGTTAATTTTTAATTTTTTAATTCTTCCTGTGCTAGTATTTTCTGTAATTTCAATTTCTAAATAATCATCATAATTAATATTTAACTTATCATAAAAATCTTGTAATGTCATGCTGTAATTAACAGTATAAACAGGTGATATATCATCCCAAGTCGAAGCAACGCTCCTCAGATAAGGAACTTTATTCGTAAATACTTCTTCACTATTTTCGGTATATCCAGAACTTGTTGAAAAAAACATTGCTTCAGCTACAGCGCCATCATATTCTAAATACTCACCATTTGTAGCTAAAACAGCCATTTTAATTTTTTTAATGTTATCATCATAATCTTCACGCCATGCACTTTTAAGATAATCATCAGATAAATATACTTGATTTACGACAGTATTTAAAACATCATAATCCTTATCTTTATTATATCCCATCTGCTTCATAACATAACTTCTAGCAGCTACAGCCTGAGCTTTCAGTGCCTCAGTTTCAAAATAAATAGGCATTTCACCTGCTACGACACCTACAATATAGTCCTCCAACATTATATTACTTATATTTCCTGATGTCTCATCTTTCACTCGTACATATAAAACCGAATCATATGAATCATAAAAATTTACAATAAAAAAAGGTATTCCCAATACAACTAACGTCATAAGTAAAACCTTTTTCAAATTATCACCCTTTTAAAATATTTGCGTAGCATCATAGAAGTCTAAAAGAAAATTAACAACTAAATATGATAAGGCTAAAGTCAAAAATACATATAAAAATCTAGCTTGCATATACCTATTTTTCTTAAATATATTTTGAAAATTAATACTATCTAAAGCTACAAAACTAAAAGGAATAACAATACAATATAATAAAAACTTAATTGTCATAATTATCTGTCATCTCTGATCTTTTTAAATATCTATCGACATCAGAATAAGGTGTAGTTAGAAAAGCAGACACAACCTCAAACGGTTTATCGATACTCTCACTTATAGCTATAACATTTGCACAATTATGTTCCTTAGTTAACCTAGCTTCTTCAACAGTAGAAACCTTACCACATCTTATACCACGAACTTTATTACATGCAATACTCATACCAATTCCTGTACCACAAATTAAAATACCTAAATCAACTTTTTTATCGCGTACAGCTTCACCAACTTTAAAAGCATATATCGGATAATCAACTATATCCTCATTATCTGAACCAAAATCGCACACTTCATAACCATTATTTTTCAAATATGTTACCAATTCTTTTTTTAATTTATATCCATGATGATCATTTCCAATTCCTATTTTCATATGAGCCTCCTAGATTTATTATAGCAAAAAAATTAAAAAAAAAGAAGTTTATTTAACTTCTGTATTGATTCCATATTTACGATTAAATTTTTCAACGCGTCCTGTTTTAGCAACATTACCTTGTTTACCTGTAAAAAATGGATGACATTGATCACAAACTTCCAAATGCATTTCTTCTTTGTTAGATCTTACTGTAAAAGTATTTCCGCATGCACAAGTAACTTTTGTTTCCATATATTCTGGATGAATTCCTTTTTTCATACTTATCTCCTTCCGCCATGACTAAATTAAGTCATAGAAATTTAATGCTTTTATATTATAGCAAACATTTATTAAAAAAATCAAGCATTTTTTGTTATTTTACATTAAACATGTTAATTACCTTATTAGCTATCAATTCATGGCCTTGTTTAGACGGATACATTTTATTGTCAAGATAATCTGTTAATTCCTTAGCACTTACATATTTAATTTTATATGTTCTGGCAACCGTAGCTATTTTATTATCTGCATAATCAAAGAAATCATTCATATTATTTCCCATAGTATTATATACACCTATTAAATAAATTTCCTCTTTACAATACTTTCTCAATACTTTAAATAAATTTTCATAATCTTTAACAACCTGTTCTAATTTAGTATACAAATCATTAACATTAAAATTTGAAGATAACGTTACATTACTAATCAAATCATTCATACCTATAGATATTGTAACTAAATCAGCTTTGATTAAAGCATTCTGGACAGTTTTATATTTCCCATCCACATTGATACTAATATTATCATCAATATCTGAAATGATATCTATTATTCGATAGTTATCTTTAGATATATTGACATATTTTTCTAATTTTTTTATCGAGTCTTTAATATAATCAGCATAGCCATAATCCTTAAATCCTTGACCATTGGTTCCATTGGTTAAATAGTCACCCATAGCTAAATAATAAATTTTATCATCTCTAAGTCCTAAATATATCAAAAAAACAGCTAATATAATTACCATAATAGTCATGATTTTTTTCATAATTTCCTCCTAAAAAAAGTAGATTTCTCTACTTCATTATATTTATAATTATGAAATATATAACTATTACTCTTCAATTAATTCAATTTCAGCACCAACAGCTGTTAATTTATCAATAATATTCTCATATCCTCTTAAAATATGTTCGACATCACTAATAACAGTAGTACCTTTTGCTTTCAATCCGGCAAGTACCATACAAGCTCCTGCTCTTAAATCAGTAGCAGCAACTTCTTTACCAATTAATTCCTTAACGCCAGTAATATATATTTTTCTACCATCAATCTCAATGTTAGCGCCCATATCATTTAAATATGGGACATTCTTAAAGCGATTTTCATAAATTGTTTCTTCCAATGTTGAAACACCATCACATACCGCTAAAAGGGTAGTTACTGGTTGCTGTAAATCGGTAGCAAAGCCAGGATATCCTAATGTTTTGATATTAACAGGTTTTAAATCATCAGATTTGGAAATAACAATATTATCGACACCTATTTTTAAATCTAATCCCATTTCAATCATTTTTGAAGTTAATGATTCGATATGTTCAGGAATAATATTATCTATTTTTAGATTATTTCCCATAAGAGCACCGGCTATAAGATATGTTCCTGCTTCGATACGATCAGGTATTACCTCAGCAAAACAACTATCTAGATGTTCAACACCTACTATACGAATTTCACTCGTGCCTGCTCCTGTAATTTTAGCTCCCATGTTATTTAAGAATGTTGCAACGTTAACAATTTCAGGTTCCTTAGCAGCATTATCGATAATAGTTTCGCCTTTAGCTTTTACCGCAACAAGCATAGTATTTATAGTTGCACCAACACTTGGCATATCTAAATATACATGTCCTCCAATAAGTTCAGAAGCGGAAATGATAAACTTATTATCATATTCCTCTACGGTAGCTCCCAATGTACGAAAACCTTTTAATGTTTGATCGATTGGTCTAGCTCCTATGGAACAGCCACCAGGGAAATACATTTCAACATGCTTATACTTACCCAATAAAGCTGACATAAAATAATATGATGCACGCAATTTTGTTGATTTAGATTCAGGAATTTCCTTGTTTTCCAAATTTGTATGGTCAATAATCATTTGGCCATTTTCAATAGTAACTTTTGCACCAAGAAATTCTAATATTTCTTGTAAAGCTTCAATATCAGAAATATTGGGAATATTATCTATAGTTACAATACCATCAGATAATAAAGACGCTGGAACCAAAGCAACTGCACTATTTTTAGCGCCACCTATATGAATAGTTCCTGTTAATTCTTTTCCTCCATTTATCCTTATTTTCCTCATAACATCCTCCACTACTATATATGTAATTACAAACCCTCTGTGATTTATTCTCTCAATTTAATTATATATTTTTTTGTTATAAAAAGCAATATTATCCGAGCAAATAAAATATTGCAATAACTGTTAATACTATACCACCTATAAGTGTAGATATATGTCCAAACCATAAATTTATTTTCCTACCCAACAATAATCCCGATAAGGTAAAAAAATAGCTAGATAGCGCAAAAATTAAAGCACACAAAATTGGCCTTTCTACAATTCCTATGCCTACAGAAAAACTATCCAAACTAACAGCTAAGCCAAAACTCAAAAATGAAATGAAACCATTTAACTGTTTAGCCTCAATACTTTTAAACGATTCAACACACATATTTATACCTATAAAACATAAAATAATAGCTACTATAATTCTACTATCAAACAATACAAGTCTACCAAATAACATACCTAATATAGGCATAAAAAAATGAAATAACCCAACCGTAATTGATAATGTAAATATCGATTTTCTATCAAGTCCTAATGTGCCATAAACTAACGCTAGTGAAAAAGCATCCATACTTAAACTAACAGCAACAAGTAAAATGACGGCAAATGACATAAAAAACCTCCTATAAAATTCTATTTATAGGAGAATATTTTATTCACTCCAATTGATAGGCTCAATGCCATCTTTTGCTAAATAATCATTAATTTTAGAAAATGGTTTACTCCCAAAAAAGCCATTGTATGCTGATAAAGGGGATGGATGTACAGATTCAATAATATGGTGAATAGGATTTGTAATAAGTGTTTTTTTGCTACGAGCAAAACCACCCCATAGTACAAACACTATAGGCGTTTCTCTTTCATTCAGCTTACGTATAATATTATCTGTAAACATTTCCCAACCGCGATCTTTATGTGATAAAGGTTTATCCTTTTCCACACTCATAATAGCATTTAAAAGTAAAACACCTTGTTTTGCCCAACCACTTAAATCATTACTTTTTCTATCGACATTTAAATCATCATGCAACTCTTTAAAAATATTATTCAAAGATGGTGGTCTCTTTACACCGTCAAGTACAGAAAATGACAATCCATGCGCTTCATGTTCGCCATGATATGGATCTTGACCCAATATAACGACTTTTACTTCATCATAATCAGTATACTTTAATGCATTAAATATATTTTCATAGGCAGGATAACAAGTCTTTGAAGCATACTCATTTTTTACAAATGCCCCTAGTTTTTTAAAATAATCAGCCTTTACATCTTCAGCTAACACGATATCCCATTTTTTATTAATCATACAACTCACCTATTTAATTTTACCATATTTATCATATCTTTCAAGCTCATGTACAACTTCGTATCGTAGTTTTAATAGAGCATAACAATTTATAATAGCTAATAAAGCAGTACAGACATTGACGATTTTCCACAATAACGGAGCTTGGGAAATTGCCCCAATTATCAATACTATCACAGTAACTATACTCAAAATAGTTAAACGAGAATGGGAAAATAAAAATTTAAAAGCAGAAGATCCTACATAATAGCCTGAAAGTATTGTTGAAAAAGCAAACAAAATAATTGATACATTAACTATAATATGGCCACCATTAATTTGCGCAAAAGCATGCTGAACTAATTCAATACCATTTGCAACAACTAGATTTTGAGGTATATCCATTGCAACAACAATAGCAGTTGTAAGACACACAGCTAAATTAACTATATACACTCCTAACATTTGAACAAATCCACATCTAGCAGGATAATCATCGTCAACCATAGATGAAGAAATAGCACCCGTTCCTATTCCTACCTCGCTAGCAAAAATACCTCTTTGGATACCTATTACAATCATTCCTAATCCAAATGTCTTAAAATTAAAAGCATCACGTACAATATAACTAATTAACATAGGTATAACACTATAATTACGAAATATGATTATCAAAGACGAGCTAAAATATACTAATAGCATACATGGCACCAATACTTTCGATATTTTAGAAATCTTATCAGTACAACCTATGATTGAAAAACTCACTAAAGCAATTATTAAGCCAGCATTAAAGGTTGAAATATATGGCGACAAAGCCATAGCAATTGTATTCGACTGAATACTTAAAAAACCTCCTATAAAACTAAAAACTATCAAATAAGAATATAGGCGACTTAAAAACTTTGAGTGCAATCCATCACTAAGATAGCAACCAGGACCGCCATAATTTTCTTTTGCTTTAACTTGATACTTCAATCCTAAGACTGCTTCAGAAAAAGCTATAGGTATCGAAATTATACTAACTACCATAATCCAAAAAATTGTACCTAACCCACCAATATATACCGCGATAGCTATACCAGCTATACTGCCAACTCCTACTTTCCCACCTAAGGTAATCAGCATCGAGCTAAATAACGATATACGTGACTTAGCATTGTACAAAAGACATTTAAACATATCCATAAAACGAAATTGAATACCTTTCAAACTATATGTGTAGTATATACCGCAACTAAATATAAATACTGTTGCTATTGCCCACATAACACCTTCAACCACTTTATACATTACCTTCACCTAATTAAGTATATAAAAAAAGATATTATAAAATATCTTTAATTTAAATTATTTGCTATATCAACAAATATATCAATACTTAATTGTTCAGCACGGCTAGATAGATCAAAACCATATTTAGATAACACTTTTTCAATTTTATCTAAGTCATAACTTCTTAAATTATTTCGTAAATTTTTTCGCTTTTGGGTAAAACTATCACGAACTAATTTAAAAAATAAATCTCTATTAGCTAATTCCAACCTATCCTTTTTCGTAAATTCAACAACTATACTATCAACATTAGGTTTTGGTATAAAAACATTTCTACTTACATCAATCAGTTTTTTTACATCATAATAATAGTTCAAATAAACAGATAGTGATGAATAATCTCTCGTTCCTGGCTTAGCACGAAATCTATCGCCAACTTCTTTTTGAACCATAACAACTATCTTATCAACATCAATTTCACTTTCAATTATACGATTCAAAATAGGTGTAGTAATATAGTATGGTAAATTAGCTACAACATATATCTTGCGAAAATCGTACTTTGATAACACGCAGCTCACATCAGCTGTTAAAAAATCCTCAAATATTATTTCAACGTTTTGATGATTTTTTAAATTTTCTGTTAATATATCTTTTAATGTTGTATCAATTTCAAAGCACACAACCTGACCAGCATTTTGAACCAACTTGCATGTCAAAGAGCCAGCACCAGGTCCTATTTCAAGTACCAATGTATCTTTATCTATATCAGCTTTTGTAACTATTGAATCAATTAAGTTCTCATCAGTTATAAAATTTTGACCAAACTTTTTCTTCAAATGAAATGCATTTTTATCAAGTTGATCCTGCAACATCTTTGGTGAATACTGCATAATTACCTCCTCTTAAAACAAAAGATGCAGATTACCATCCCCATCTTTGAACACTATATATAACTTCTCCTGTCATACTTGTAGTATAAGGAACCATTGGATTTTCCTCTGTATCATAAGCTACATCAAAATGATATATACCCATACTGTAAAACCTACGCATATCGTATCCAGTATCAAGAACTATTCCTCTGAATTTACCTAAATTAGGACTATCAACATCTACTATCGTTCCACATGGGAATTCAGCAAACGCAGCAGCTAAAATTCTAGATGTACCATATTCTTCATCATCGTAATATACGCCATCAGTTATTAAGTTAAATCCTTTATTATCTCTTGTAGGACACGCAACCCAGCCTAAGCCATCACATGTTGTACAGTCAGGTCCATATCCTGTCATAATTCCATGATATATACCATACCTACCAGTACCAATAATTTTTTGTTCATCAACAACTTCTTTTATAGCAATTTTATTTCCATCTTGATCTGTAAATGATAAACCATCTTGTCCTTCAACAACTGTTTGTGTGATATTATTAGGAATAGACTCATCATATATCTCAATTGTATTATATTTATCAACTTGCACTAAAGAAGTGGCGTTCTTGCTATTTAAACTATTGTCCAACTTATACCCATATTTTTGAAATCTAAGGATAAAGAAAGAAAATATAAATATCACGCCCAGGTTAATTAAAACTAAACGCAACAATGTCTTTTTCACTTGTCCACCTCTATGTTTAATTTTATCATATTTCCCGTTTTAAGTCAAATTGGGAAATAGCGTTATTTGTTGTAATTTCTAGTACTTTCTCGACATCTATACCTTTTATTTCAGCTATTTTTTGAGCTACGTATAGAACATTATATGGCTCATTTCGTTTACCTCTATATGGCTCAGGAGTCAAATAAGGACTATCCGTTTCTAACATAATACTGTCTAAGTCAATATTAGCAATCACATTTTTCAATTTGACATTATTCTTAAATGTTAAAACGCCACCAACACCTAATTTGCACCCAAGTTTAATAAACCTTATAGCCTGTTCCAAACTTGATGAAAAGCAATGTATGTCAACGCGTAAACCTGTACCATACTTTTTAATTATTTCATATGTATCATCAAGTGCATCTCTACTGTGCACAACAATACTTTTATTGTACTTACGAGCCAAGGCAATCTGTTTAATAAATATTTCCTTTTGTAAATCCTTGTTTTCCTTTTCCCAATAATAATCAAGTCCTATTTCACCTATACCAACAATCTTAGGATTCAATATATTTTCCTCAATTATCTTAAAGCTATCATCCGTAATTTTTGATAATTCAGTAGGATGAATACCTAGTGTTCCATATACGTTAGCATACTTATCGCACAATTTTATTACCTCTAGATTTTCATCATCATTGGTACCACTTACTATCATTATATTATTTCCCATTCTTTTTATTACATCATCTAGATCATCATAATATACGCTAAAAAGATGGCAATGTGTATCGATCATATAACTCACCTGTACAAATTATATCATAAAAAAACACTATTTTCCTTTTTTCGTTATGAAATAGTGTTTCACAATAAGTAATACAACTAAACTCAAATAAATTATATCGATAGAATCACATCCGACAAATAACTTCGATATGGCAAATAAAACCGGTATGGAAATCATAAACCAAGACGGTAAACTTGACACTTTATTATTCATATATCCTCCTAGTTGCACCCGCTATTTTAATATACCATGTATCAATACAAAATAACAACTTTTTTATACATCAATTTATGACATTTTACGCATTTTTTACACTATTCCAAATGAACATTTAAAAAATTGGAGCCAATTTTAGCTATTTTAAAGTCAATATCAGATATTTGATCATTGGAATCCAAAATCAAAATTGCTCCTGCCGCATCACCATTTATAACGATAGGACTTATAACGTAAGTACATTCTAGAACTTTGTCATTTACTATATTAACCCGCTTACTATGGCGTTCCAACATTTCCTCTCTCCTAAATACTTTTGTTTCCATCTCGGTACTGATATCCTTATGCATGTATTCCTTTTTCAAAGGACCTGATACAGCTATAACACTATGGTTATCAACAATAATAACATTATGTTTGATTAAAGAGTATATAGCATCTGTTAAATCTTGCGCAAAATCGCTCATTTTACGAATCGCTGAATACTTACGCAGTATTATATTTTCTGCTCCATCAACATAAATTTCCAGGTTTTCACCATCTTTTATTCTAAGTGCTTTACGTATTTCCTTAGGTATGACAATACGTCCCAACTCATCAATTCGTCGAATTATTCCTGTTGCTTTCATAAAGCCTCTCTTTCATTTATAGTGTGGATAGTAGCAAAGAAATTATACAAAAAAAGCAATTTTATATTGCTTTCTTGATTATAAATAATACATCAATTAAGTAGAAAATAAAGTGTTTATCTAAATCTTTGATATTTAAAATAATAGTTAGCATGCCTGCAAAGTTTTTAAACTTAAATTTAGAGTTTAACTTCAATATTTCTAAAAATAAATATTCACCGTTAATACGGCTCATTAAATTTTTATCAAGAACCATTTCAACAGTATCTTTTGTCTGACGAACTTGCCTAATACCAATATCACTAGCTAGTTTTTCAAACCATTCCTCATACATGTATATTAACAAGTCATCGTCGATACGTCCAAACCTATCTTCTAATTCGGATTTGATTTCTTCTAATTTTTCTTTAGTATCTATTTCATTTATTTTTTTATGTATCTCAATTTTTAATTCTTCATCATCAACATATGTACTCTTAATTGAAGTACTAACATCAATTAATGGTTGTGTATCCTCTTCCTCTTTGACCACGATACCTTTTAGTTTATCTATTTCTTGCTTTAACATCTCCATAAATAATTCTATACCTACACTATCGACGAATCCTGCTTGTTCACTACCAAGTATATCTCCGGCACCTCTAATAGATAAGTCACGCATAGCTATAGCAAATCCGCTACCTAATTCTGTAAACTCCTTAATAGCCGCCAATCGTTTCATAGCAATTTCACCTAATATCTTTGATGGATCATACATTAAGTAACAGTAAGCCACTTTATTAGTTCGACCAACCCTACCACGCAATTGATATAATTGCGATAATCCAAAACGATCAGCATCAATAATCAATAATGTATTTACGTTAGGTATATCAATACCTGTTTCGATGATGGTTGTACATACAAGGACATCATAATCCTTGTTTACAAAATGCAACATAATATCTTCTAATTCCTGCTTGCTCATCTGACCATGTGCATATCCAACCTTCGCATCAGGAACCAATTGTTGAATTTCATCAACCTTAGATAACATGTTATCAATATGATTGTACAATAAGAAAACTTGCCCATTACGCGATAATTCTTTATAAATAGCGTCTTTAATAACTTTTTTGTTATATGACAAAACATAGGTCTGAACAGGATATCTATTACTTGGTGGGGTTTCGATGGTAGATAAGCCCCTAATTCCTGATAATGACATCTGTAGTGTTCTAGGAATAGGTGTTGCTGAAAGTGTAAGAACATCGACATTATTTTTTATTTTCTTAATCTTTTCCTTATGGGTAACACCAAAACGTTGTTCCTCATCTATGATTAATAAACCTAAATTTTTAAACTCAATATTGTCATTCAACAGTTTATGTGTACCAATTACAAAATCTACTTTACCCTCTTTTATCTCTTTTGTTACACGGCTAACTTTAGCAGGTGTTACAAAGCGATTAAGTAGTTCGATATTAACAGGAAATGCTTTAAAACGTTCCAATGCGTTTTGATAATGTTGATTAGATAATATAGTAGTAGGGCATAATAAGGCAACTTGCTTACCTGACAGTATAGCTTTAAATGCTGCCCTAAAAGCCACCTCCGTTTTGCCATAGCCAACATCTCCACATAATAATCTATCCATTGGATGTGGGCTTTCCATATCATGTTTTATTTCTTCTATTACTTTTATCTGGTCAGCTGTTTCATCATATGGAAATTGACTTTCAAACAAAGCTTGCTCTTCAGTATCACTCTCGAAAGCGAAACCTTCTTGCATTTCACGTAACGCATATAATTTTAGAAGTTGATCAGCTATGTCTTTAGCTCTATTGCGTGCCCTTAATTTAATGTTTTGCCATTCAGTTGAACCTAGTTTGTTAATGCGTGGTTGATAACCTTCTTTTGAACTATACTTCGTTATTAAATCAATCTTTTCGACAGGGACATATAATTTATCGCCGTCTTTATATTCGATTTGTAGATAGTCTTTAGAAAGCCCATTTTTGGAAATTGTTTTCAATCCACAATATCTTCCAATACCATGTGCCTTATGAACTACATAGTCTCCTATATTTAACTTAGAAATATTTTTAATATGCGTACCCATTTTAAAATTAGTACGATACGATGCATGAATTGTATTTTGGTTAAATAATTCTTTTTCACTTATAACCATTATTCTATTGAAAATAAATCCTGCACCAAATGGAAAAATAACAATATTTATCTTCCCATCATATATGTTATTCAAATCCGTAAAAACAGCAGTGTCTACTTTATCAAGAACCTTATTTGCATTATATCGATTGCTTACGCCAATAACTAGGCACTTATATTTATGCAATAATTCATTTAATTGTGCACCTAGATTCTCTACGTCGAATTTTTCCTCTACATCATAGCTATCATATGATACCATATTATCAAATGAGTCAAATTTACACAAATTAATTTCATCCTTATAATTCATGCTGTTAAAATCATTCATAAACTGTGTTTGTGCACTAATATTTGCTGATTCACAATATTCACATATATCTTTTAATAAATTAGTATAAGCGTTCTTTAAATCACTATAATCATTGTACACTACTATAGGATCATCAATATACTCACCAATATTGCTAACATCGCCATACTTAATCAAATCCCTTTGCTTATATGTTTGATCTAAATCGCTGCTGATTAAAAACTCACTATTGGGCATAATTGTTATCTCTGATAGGTCTTCAATCTTTAGTTGTGTATCAACATCAAACAATCTGATACTGTCTATCTCGTCACCCCAAAATTCGATACGCACTGGATTCTTATAATTTATTGGAAATACATCCACAACAAATCCTCGTACTGCCATTGTACCCGTTTTGTCGACAATACTTTCTTTACTATAACCTATATTAAATAAACTTTGTACAAGAGCGTTAATTTCAATGGAAGATGACTTTGTAATTGTTACATAACTGTTTTTAAAAAGATCTTTCTTAGGTAAAAAACGTAGATACCCCATAAGGTTAGTAACTATTATTTTATGTTGATCAGCGTTATTCATCGTCTCCAAACGCGTAATTTTTAGATCAGGTGAAACAGCTAAAATTTCACTCGTTAAAAAATCATCCATCGGAAAAAACAAAGTATCAGCATTGTATATTTTTAATGTTTCAAACATCTTGTTAGCTTCATACAAAGAATTGCAAACAACTAAAATCGAACGATTTTCCTTTTTAAATATTTGGCTTATATAAATACACTTTAATTCATTAGTTAAGCCACTTACATTTTGTACGCCAATATTTTTAAAAAGACTATCTAAAAACATAATATCACCTCCACGCGAAAAAAGGATATTTTACTTACCCTTAATTGTATTTATTCATCAAATTTTCAAATGACATAGTTGGAAAATCTTCAATAATTTTAACTATCTTTGATATTGATTGATTAATAACTTGTAGTTCATCATTCGTAAACTTCCCAAGCACGTAATCAACAATATCAATATTTTTACTCTTTGATATACCAACTTTTATCCGTTTATATTCATTCGTCTTAAGATTTAATTCGATATTTTTCAAACCATTGTGTCCCGCCGTTCCACCTTTATAACGAATTTTAATATTACCTACATCTAAATCCATATCATCATGAATTATAAGGATATCATCGATATTTATTTTGAAATAGTCAACATACTTTCTAATAACCTCACCAGATAAATTCATATATTTTAGAGGCTTCAAAAAAATAATTTTTTCATTTTTAATATAATGTTCAGCATACATTCCATCAAATTTAGTATTAGAAAAAGTTAAGCCATTCTCTTTAGCATACTCATCTAAAACCATAAATCCTATATTATGACGCGTATTTTCATACTCACAACCAGGATTTCCCAAGCCAACTATTAATTTCAATGCTATCACCTCTTATCATTACCATGATATTCTATATACACTTCATTTTTATTAAGTTGTCGCTCTTTAGCAACCATTTTTATTGCATCTTTCGAACTATAACCTTCTTTTATATATAAATTAACATGCTCAATAATTGTTAAATTATCAAATGTATTTACACTCTTATTACCTTCAACAACAATAGCTATTTCACCTTTTATATCGGAAACTTGTGGAATTATTTCCTCCAATGTACCACGGTATACTTCCTCAAATTTCTTTGTTATTTCCCGGGAAATCGAACATTTCCTATTTCCCAATACATCTAACATATCGGATAAAGTTTCACTAAGACGGTGAGGAGCTTCATAGAAAATCATAGTGGTATCTAATGACTTAATTTTTTCCAATTCTTTACGACGTTTAGCCTGCTTGCTGTTTAAAAAGCCATAAAAAGTAAATGGCAAAGCTTCGATATTTGAAACAATCAAAGCCGATACAAACGCTGTAGCACCAGGAATAGAAACAACATTATACCCAGCTTCAATGGCAGCTTCACTAAGGTAATAGCCTGGATCACTTATGATTGGTGTGCCTCTATCGGTAACAAGACCTACATCATAACCATTTTTCAAATATTCTAACAGTTTGTCAACATTTTCTTTCTCATTATATTGATGACTCGCTATTAATTTCTTCTTAATATTATAAAATCTCAATAATTGATTAGTAATACGTGTATCTTCCGAAAATATTACCTCAACATTTTTAAGTGTTTCCACAGCTCTAAATGTAATATCACCCATATTTCCAATTGGTGTTGCAATTAAATATAAAACTGGGGATTTATCATAACTTTTTTGTGACATATCACACCTCACTCAAAATATTTTTTTATCTGATCCGTATATTGATCGTCATCACCATGCGTATAAATAGGTGGTTCAATCTTTATACCACTTTTTCCATTTTTTGTACCTTCAATCAATAATATATTAGCGTCCCTATCCTGCTTAGGATATACAAATTGTACTCTTTTGGGTTCGATATTATACTTACGCATTATATCGATAATTTCAATTAAACGATCAGGACGATGTACAATCGCTATATTACCATTATTCTTAAGTAATTTGCGTGCTATCTTGAAAATATCATCCAAATTTAATTTAACTTCATGTCTAGCTATAGTCTTATAGTCATTTTTATTGAGCTTAGAATCATCACTAACTTTAAAAAATGGAGGATTGCATGTTATCACGTCTAAAGAATCACTTTCCATGTTTTGGTATAATCGATTAACATCTTCATTCAAAATAGTAATTTGTTCAGTTAAATTATTTATTTCCACAGATTTACAAGCCAAATCATAAACCTGCTTTTGAATTTCAACACCAATTATATTTGCTTTTGTTTTAGTTGATAATATAAGAGGTATGGGTGCATTTCCGCAGCCAATGTCCATTATTTTTTTCACGCTACTGTTCAATGTGACAAAATTAGGTAATAAAACAGAATCAAGTGAAAAATTAAACATATCTGTATCTTGCATGATGTACATTTTATCATAACCAAGTAAATAGTTTTTAACTTCCATACTATACTTGTACCTCAACTATTCCTGAGCCTTCTACATCAACCTTATATTTTTGATTAATAATATCTATTTCTTTAACTTTGCCACTACCTTGAGGAGTTTTAACTGTTTCACCTAATTTAGGTAATGTTTTACGAAATTCTTTATATGTTTCATCTTCATATTTTAAACAACATAGAAGTCTACCACATACACCATTAATCTTATTTGGGTTTAGGGAAATATTTTGATTTTTTGCCATATTTATTGAAACAGAAGTAAAATCAGATGATCCAAATCGTGCGCAGCATAATTCACGGCCACACAATCCACATCCACCTACTTCTTTTGCTTTGTCTCTCACACCAACTTGTCGCAATTCGATACGTGTCTTATAACAGTTGGCTAATTCGCGCGCTAATTGACGAAAATCAACCCTATTATCTGATAAAAATCTAAATAATAATTGTTCCCTATCAAATGTAAAACTAGCATCCATTATTTGCATGTCTAATCCAAGTTCTTCTACTAGTTTTTTGCATTTAACTAGTGCTTCTTTTGCATCTTGCATATTCTTCTTATGAATCATATAATCTTTTTTAGTCGAAATACGAATAACATCTTTTAAATTAGATACAAGTTTGTTTTCCGCAATTTCAAATGGAGGTAATTCAACTTTTCCAAATTGCAAACCTCTTTCCGTTTCAACTATAACCGTAAGATTCCTCTTTAGATCAAAGTCTCCAGGATTAAAGTAATATATGCGATTATTATCAGGTAGCGATATACCTACAACTTTTATCATTTATGCACCTTCTTCCATCGTGATTATTATTCTATCCATTAATAAATTTGTGTTAGCATTATATGTTAAATAACGATTGTTTTCTGTTAAAACGCGTAGTTTTCTAACCAAATCAGAAACCTCATTATCAATACATACATCTTTTATGAACTCGATATAATCATCAAATACATCAACTGATAATCCTATCTTAAAATTTAAGCAATCTTTATAAAAATATATTATAATTTGTATTGCCTTATATATTTTGTCTTTATCACTGAAATTATCAAACCAATATTCATTCATATGTGACAAGACTTTTTTACCATTTTTTTCATAGTATTTTACAAAGTTTAACGCCTTATCAATGCTATCAGAATCGTTAGCTATAAACTCTTCATAATCGGCTGTGCTATTATTTAATAACTTACTAATTTTATTTAAAGTATTGTCTGATGATAACACATTAGCCTGTCCATTCAAAGATATTAGTTGACATCTTGATATAATAGTATCCAATAATTGGTACACATTATCAACAACTAGTATAGCTACTATTCCTTCTGGTGGCTCCTCGATAAACTTTAGTAATGCATTAGCTGAGTTATTGTTAAGTTTATCGGCATGATTTATGATATAAACTTTATTTCCCGATAATGATTTTTTACTGAACTCATCTTGTAAATCTACTAATTGTTCTTTTTTTATAAACTGACCATCAGGATTGATTATCTTTAACTCTAAATAATTATTATCATCAATCATATGGCACTGAAAACATTGATCACATTTGCTGTTTTCCATATAATGATGTGGACATAGTATAACCTTAGCAAAACACAAAGCCATATCTAAGCCTTTTTCATAACCATTAGTTTCAAAGATATATGCGTGCGCAAAATGATTAGTTGCCACGGCATTTGATAATACTTTATAGGCTATAGGTTGCTGTGTTTCATATTCATTTAACATTAACTAATCACTTCCTAATACATTAAAATTAAAATTACTATAAGCGGAAAAATGGCGATAACGCCAAATATTGATAGTACACTAATTGTGCATATATTTATTGGTATAATCAAATTTATAGATGAGGCTATTAAATTATAACCATAGAGTGCAAATGCGCTTAACACTATTCGTTTGAATAATCCATACATTTTTTTGATCATCTAACTCACCAATAAATAATATGCTTTTGCATACATTTTAATTATTCATATTTTTTCTTTCTTCCAATGCTAATTCCAATGTCAAAGCATCTACATAATCCATGTCAGCTCCCATAGGAACACCATGTGCTATTTTTGATACTATAACATTCTTATCTTCTAAAGCTTTAGAAATATACAATGCTGTTGTTTCACCTTCAATACTTGGCTTAACAGCAATGATTACTTCTTTAATATTTTCATTATCAATTCTTTCAAGAAGAGAACCAATATTTATATCTTCTGGATTGATATTGTCCAATGGAGAAATTAAACCATCAAGAACATGATATAATCCATGGTAAGAACCAATTTTTTCAAATTGAAAAACATTTTTTATATCTTCAACTACACAGATAACGCTACTATCTCTAGATTCGTCATTACAAATGCTACATACATCATTTTCTGTAAGATTATTACATTTTTTGCAACGTTTAACTTTTTTCTTTATATTTAATAATGACTCAGCAAACATTTGCAACATTTCATCATCAGCTTCCAAACAGTATAAAGCCATTCTTTCAGCTGATTTTTCACCTATACCAGGATGTTTCTTATAACATTCTATTAAGTTATTTATGGTTTCTGGATACATATTTAAAATAAACCTGGCATTCCTTGAGTATATTTACCCATCTTGCTTTCTGTGTCTTTATCAATTTTTTCCATTATCTCATTGATTGCTACTTGAATAAGATCTTGAAGTATTTCAATTTCCTCACCATCAATTGATTCCATATCTATTTTTATGCTTTCAATTTTTTTATTTCCCTTAGCTTTAATAGTAACAAAAGACTTTGTTACCTCGTATTCTGTTTCATCAATTTCTTTTTTTGCCTTCATCATGTCTTTTTGCAATTGTTGTGCTTGTTTCATCATTGCTTGAATATTCATTTATTTTCCTCCTATTCGTATTCAACAATATCACCAAATAATGATTGCATATCTGTACTGTCATCATCTGATTTAATACTCTTTAATACTTCATCTATACTAATTTTTTCTGGTACATATTCATAATTAACGGTTTTTGAATTAAATTTTTCTTTAATTTCATCCCACTTATTACTATCTACGGCCACGACATTTAAATCAGTATTTAATAATTCTTTCAATAATTCTTCAATATTTTTTATATTGTTTATAAACAAATTAACTAGATTACTAGTTTTATACGTAAAGATAGCATAATTTTCACCTACAGCTTTCAACTCACCATCAAGGATCAATGAAGCCGTATTACCAAGTTTATCATCCATTAAGTAATTATTTAAATTAGTTAATTGTTTTTTTAATTCAGTTGTGTCTTTTTTTGAAAATTTAGCTAACGTATTAGACACTCTTGTGTCGGTAAATTGATTTAATTTTGACAAATCGTTTTCAGTGTTAACAATACGTTTAACCGCAGTCTTAGGTGTGACTACTTTACTTACATCAGGCTTTTTATTTTCTAATACTTGCTGTTCAGCAACTTCAACAGTTTTTTCATTCAAATTATTTCCTGGGAAATCTAATTTATTGTCTTCTTCAGTTTTAAAATTTCCCAATTTATTCTCGCCGATACTCATTATATTGATAACTGCTAATTCAAGCATCATCCTATAATTAGTAAACTTTTTCATATCAAGTATTGCTTCATTCAATACCCTTATATAAGTTATAACTTCCTCAGTAGTTAATTCAATATTATCATATAATGGATTACCTTTTTCTTTTGAAACTTTGTATAATATTAAATTTCTTAAATAAAGAATTATTTCCTCAGTTATTCTAATTATACTTTTACCTTTTTGATCATATTCTTTAATACTATTAAGCACATCGACAACGTTTTTCGAAACTATCTTTTCTATTAATAATGATATATCTTTTTGTGATACCGTTCCATTAACATCATGTACTGTATCAAGTGATATTTCATCTTGAGCATAAGATATAACTTGATCTAAAACGCTCAAAGTATCACGCATACTACCATCGCCTAAACGTGCAATTTCACGTAAAGCTTCATCAGTTACTTTAATACCTTCTTTATTACAAATATTGCTTATTCTTTCAAATATTACGTCTTCACTTATCTTTTTTAAATCAAAACGTTGACATCTCGATAAAATAGTTATTGGCACTTTATTAGGGTCAGTCGTTGCTAAAATAAATATTACATGAGCTGGTGGTTCTTCCAATGTTTTTAATAAAGCATTGAAGGCACCTATAGTCAGCATATGAACCTCGTCAATAATGTATACTTTGTATTTTCCAACAGATGGTACTAAGTTTACCTTCGTATTTATCTCACGAATTTCGTCTACACCATTATTTGATGCCGCATCCATTTCAATAATATCAAGGTTTTGTTCATCTTTTTGTGTACAAAATACACACTTATTACATGGATTTGTTCCTTCAGGATGCTCACAATTAACCAATCTAGCAAAGATTTTTGCTATTGATGTTTTGCCACAGCCTCTTGGTCCGGATAATAAGTAAGCATGACTTATTTTCTCGTTTGAAATTGCATTTTTCAATGTTTGAATAACGACGTCTTGACCTACTACATCATCAAAAGTTTTTGGTCTGTATTTTCTATATAATGCCTGATACATAGTACACCTCTAATCTTAATAATTATACCATTTTTTTGGTTTAAATTAAAGGTTTTAATTTCGTTTTTGAACGAAGAAATTTTGAACTATTTTCCTACATTCATTTTCCAACATTCCGCTTTCAATTTTAACATTATTTTCTTTTAGAACATTGGAAAATCCAAAATTATCATTTGCAGTACCATATGTAACTTTGCTAATTCTTGATTGTATAATTGCTCCACAGCACATCATACATGGTTCCATTGTTACATATAGTTCACAATCATTTAACCTCCAGTTATGAATCTTTTTACAAGCTTTATTTATAGCTAATATTTCTGCGTGGTGCGTAGTTACATTGTTTTTTTCCCTCTTATTATACGCTTTAGCAATTATCTTACCATCTTTTACAACAACTGCTCCAACTGGAATATCGCCTTTTTTTAGTGCCTTTTTAGCTTCATTCAATGCTATTTGCATATATTTTTCCATAGTATCACCTTTTTCAATAAAAAAAGCACACACATTTAGAGAGTTTTAAGGCTGCTGTCTTCCAACTCTGACCTGGTTCAACCATAAATGTTGTGCATATGTAATATATAATATTATCAGATAAAAATCAAGTATATTTCCTATGTTTCACGTGAAACATAGATTTAAGACGCTTATGTAATAGTATTTTCAGAAATATAATCGAGTATATAATGTTTCACGTGGAACATAACTTATATTAAAAAATATCATAATTAGAATAATTAAATTATATTTTTTATGTTTCACGTGAAACATAAAAAAACTAGCAATAGCTAGTTTTTATTCAGAATCACTGTTTTCTTGTACTGTTTCAACATTTTGCTCTGACAAATTTTCATTTTCTGCAGAGATTTCTTCTTCATTTTCATGTTTTATTAACGCAACAGTACTTACTTTCTGATCATCTTTTAAATTAATTAATCTAACACCTTGAGCAACACGACCTGTAGTAGATACTTGATCAATTGGCAATCTTATGATAATACCATTATTTGTAATTACCATTAAATCTTCATCACCATGTGTTGTTTTAAAGGCCACTATATTACCATTCTTCTCAGTGATATTTAATCCTTTAACACCTTTGCTACCACGGTGTGTCATACGATACTCATCTACATCAGTTTGTTTACCATATCCATTTTCAGTTACAACTAATATTTTTTGCTCTGGATATGCGATTTCCATTCCGACAACAACTCCATCGCCAACATCGATTCCTCTAACACCAGCAGCTGTTCTTCCCATGATACGAATTTCGTTTTCATCAAACCTGATCATTCTACCATTTGATGCTGCTATAATAATTTGATTTGTGCCATCTGTTTTCTTAACAGCAGTTAATTCATCATCATCTTTCAATGTTATAGCAATCTTACCATTAGCCCTAATGTTATCAAACTCAGATATATTAGTACGCTTAATTAATCCTTTTTGTGTACAAAATACAACATTGTTATTTTCTTCATTTTCTTCTATCTTCAACATTACTTTGATGACTTCATCTTTTTCTAATGAAAGAAGATTTACAATTGGTAATCCTTTTGATTGTCTACTGTATGAAGGAATTTCATAACCTTTAGTACGATATACTTTACCTTTATTACTAAAGAATAATATATAATCATGTGTATTCATATTAATGATATTCTCAACAAAATCTTCTTCATTTGTTGCCATACCTTTAATACCTACACCGCCACGGTTTTGTGTTCTATATGTATCAGTAGTCATACGTTTAATATAACCTTTTTGCGTCATTGTTACAATAACCTTTTCATTTGGTATTAAAGACTCATCTTCTATATAATCAATAGCTGTCATGTCAATATCTGTACGTCTTTCATCAGCATATTTTTCTTTAATTTCTAACATTTCTTGTTTAATTATTGCAAGAACTTTATTTATATCCACTAATATTTCCTTATATTCAGCGATTAATTTTAATAATTCTGCAAGTTCAGATTCAATTTTTTCACGCTCTAAACCTGTTAAACGACGAAGTTTTAATTCTAATATAGCATCAGTTTGAACATCAGTTAAACCAAATCTATCCATTAATTTTTGTTTAGCTTCTTCGTCACTTTCAGCTGATTTAATTATCTTAATAACCTCATCAATATTATCTTGAGCTATCTTGTATCCTTCTAAGATATGAACTCGAGTCTCTGCTTTATCTAAGTCGTAGCGAGTTCTTCTAATAATAATTTCTTTCTGATATTCAACATATTTAGCAATAATATCTTTTAAACCTAAAGTTTTTGGTGTATCAACATCAATAACCAATAAAATGATACCATAACTCATTTGAAAATTAGTATGTTTATATAAATTATTTAATACAACTTGTGGATTAGCATCTTTTTTAAGTGTTATTGTTATTTTAACACCATCTTTTAAATCAGTGTGGTAATCAGAAATGCCATCAATAATTTTATCACGTACTAATTCAGCTACTTTGTTTTTTAATTCAGCAGTATTAACACCATATGGAACCTCAGTTATTACTATGGCATTATGACCTTCATGTTCCTCAATAACAGCTCTACTTCGAATTGTAATTGTTCCACGCCCTGTTTCATAAGCTTTTTTAATACCTGAATTTCCTAAAATAACACCACCTGTTGGAAAATCTGGACCCTTAATATATTTCATTAAGCCCATTGTATCAATATCAGGATTATCAATATATGCGACACATCCATCAATTACTTCACCTAAATTATGTGGTGGAATATTAGTTGCCATACCTACAGCTATACCCATAGAACCATTTACAAGTACATTAGGGAATCTTGAAGGTAATACTCTTGGCTCTTTACATGTTGCATCAAAGTTATCATCCATATCAACAGTATCTTTTCTAATATCTCTCAATAATTCAAGTGATATCTTAGAAAGTCTTGCTTCTGTATAACGGTTAGCAGCAGCACCATCTCCATCAATGTTACCGAAGTTACCATGTCCATCGACAAGCATATATCTTTGATTAAAGTTTTGTGCTAAACGAACCATAGCTTCATAAATTGATGAATCACCATGTGGATGATATTTTCCCATAACATAACCAACAGTAGCTGCACTTTTTTTATGAGGTTTGTCTGGTGTAGTACCTTCCTCAAACATAGACCATAGAATTCTTCTATGTACTGGTTTTAGACCATCTCTTAGATCTGGTATAGCACGTGATGTTATAACACTAACTGAATAATCAAGAAATGATTTTGAAACTTCACTTACGATATCATTTTCTAATAAACTATCTCTTTCGTGAAAAGAATCTTCTGATTCATTTACTTCATTTAAATTTTCCTCGTTTTCCATACTACACCTCCTATATATCTAAGTTTTCTACATATTTTGCATTTTCTTCAATAAATACACGTCTAGGTTCTACTTCTTCACCCATTAATTTATCAAAAATAGCATCAGCTGCAACACAATCATCAACAGTTATTTTTCTTAATGTTCTCTTTTCAATATCCATAGTTGTTTCATTTAATTCTGGTGCATCCATTTCTCCTAATCCTTTCATACGAGTAATTTCAGCACGATTACGTACACTCTCATCCAATGAATTTAAATATTTTTCTTTTTCCACTTCATCTAAAACGTATTTTCTAGTTTTACCATGTTGAATTCTAAATAATGGTGGCTGAGCTGCATAAACATGTCCAGCTTCTACAATTGGTTTAAAGAATCTATAGAATAATGTTAATAATAATATTCTGATATGTGAACCATCAACATCGGCATCGGTCATGATAATAATTTTATCATACCTTAATTTAGATAAATCAAATTCGTCACCAATACCTGTGCCAAATGCTGTTATAATCGTTCTTATTTCTTCATTTCCCAAAGCTTTATCTAATCTAGCTTTTTCAACATTAAGA
>JAEEYW010000015.1 GCA_016288305.1 Caryophanales bacterium
AGAATTATAATTGCGACATTTGCTTCCAATATATATAGACTTAAACATATTGTTGATACATGTAAAAGAAATGATCGTAAAATTGCAATCTTTGGTAGAAGTATGAATAATAACATTGAAATATCTATTGAAGGTGGATATATATCTAATAAAGAAATCTTTATTACACCAGAAGAAGCTAACTTGCTACCTGACAATAAAGTATGTTTATTATGTACAGGATCACAAGGTGAGCCTTTAGCTGCTCTATCTAGAATAGCTAATGGATCACATAGACAAATAAGCCTTAAAAAAGATGATACTGTCGTATTTTCTTCATCTACTATTCCAGGTAATGCTGTAAGTATATCTAGAACAATTAATAAATTATATTTAAAAGGTGTTAAAGTATATACAAATACATCTTTATCTGATGTACATACGTCTGGGCATGCTAGTGAAGAAGAATTAAAACTAATGTTAAGATTAATTAAGCCTAAATATTTTATGCCATTCCATGGTGAATATAGAATGCTTAAAAGACATACTGAAATTGCTCAAGCATGTGATATTCCTAAGGAAAATACATTTGTTTTAAGTAATGGTGATGTTCTTAACATGGTTAATGGTGTGATCACTAAAGGTGAAACAATCCAAGCTGGTGATGCATATGTTGATGGTAACAGAATTGGTGATCTTGATAATGTTGTTATCAAAGAAAGAAAAATGATGGCTAATGATGGAATTATTATTATTACTTTAGGTATTGATAATGGTAAACTACTTACTAAACCATCAATTACAACAAGAGGATTTGTTTTAGTTAATGATAACATTGCCCTATTACATGATATGGAAAACAGATGCAAAACTATAGTTGAAAATAAACTTAAAGCAAAAACAAACTTTAACGAAATTAAATCAGCTTTAATAGCAGAATTATCTGCTTATGCATATGAAAAAGTTGGTCGTAGCCCAACTATCATGCCAGTTATCATGGAAGTTAAAAAAAGCAACTTACAAAATTTGTAAGTTGTTTTATTTTTGACATTTTTTACAATAGTAAGTTCCCCTACCGTTAATATGTACCACTTCTAATTTATTATGACAATTAGGACATATTTCTTTTCCATGAACTAATAATTCATTTTGAAATCTACCATGTACACCTTCACTAGACTCATAACTTCTAATCGTTGTACCGCCTAACTTAATAGCTTTCTCTAAAACAATTTTTGTATTATTAATAATACTAGTTAAATCGTTGTCCTTAAGTTCACAAGCTTTTTTATAAGGATTTATTTTAGATAAATATAATATCTCATCATCATATATATTACCTATGCCTGTAATAATCGATTGATCTAATAATACTGTTTTAATAGGAAGTTTTTTATTTTTATATTTATTCTTTAAATAAACATTATTTAATTTATCATCCCAAGGTTCTAAACCAAGTTCATTTAGAGGTTTCATTTCATATGCTTTATCTTTAGGAAGTAGATACATTCTACCAAATTTTCTTGTATCAATATATCTTAATTCTTTATCATCTAAAATAAATCTGACATGTTCATGCTTTAATTTATCACCTGTTTTAATATAGTATCTACCTTCCATTCTTAAATGGCTAAGTAAATAATAGTCGTCCAAAACAAAGATAAGAAATTTCCCTCTTCTTTTTATATCATTAATTTTTTGATTAATAATTTGATTTTTAAACTCTGGAACACTAGGATATTCAATTATGTTATTATAAAAGATATTGACATCTTTAATAGTTCTATTTAATACTTCTTTTTTTAATGTTTCCTTAACTGTTTCAACTTCAGGTAGTTCTGGCATACAATCACCTCTACTTATATTTTATCACGTTAAAACTAAAAAAGCATAGAAATTCTATGCTTCAATTTTATTTATAATAGTTTCTAATTCTTTCTTTTCATTAGCCAAAGATAACCTTTCATTTTCAACTATTTCTTTTGGAGCTTTATTTACATAACCTTCATTAGATAATAATTTTTCTCTTCTAGCTATAGATTGAATTAATCTTTCTTTTTCTTTTAATAATTTTTCTTTTTCTTCTTCTGTCATACTACCATCATAGTATAAAGAAACAATTTCATTATTAAGTGTTATATCGATATTGATGAAATCACCGCTATATGAAGTTACAATATTATCGCATTTTAAAATCTTAGAAATTAATTCTTTATTATCTAAAACTAATTTAGAATTTGTAACTAAATAATAATCTTTACCAATATTGTTTTCTAATCTAATTTTTCTTACTTTCTTAACCAATTCAATAATTGTATCTAAAGTTGTATCTTTGAATACTAATTTTTTATCGTATACAGGATAAGAACTAATCATTATAGATTCATCATGTTGTGGTAACATCATATATATTTCTTCTGTTACAAAAGGCATAAATGGATGTAACATCTTAAGTATAGCTGTTAAAACATAAATTAATACTGATTTAGTTGTATCATTCATATTAAATTTAGCAAGTTCAATATACCAATCACAGAAATCATCCCATACAAAACTATATAATTCTGCTCCTACAACATTAAAATTATATTTATCCATATGTTTAGTAACATTTTTAATTGTTTCATTTAATTTATTTAATATCCATTTATCACTGATATTTAAATTATCAAATGTATATTCTTTAATATCTTCAATGTTCATTAAAACATATCTTGAAGCATTCCATATTTTATTAATATAATTCCATGTTGCAGACATTTTAACTTCATCAAATCTTAAATCAGTACCTAAAGCACAATCTGTACATAGATAATATCTTAAAGCATCACATCCATATTTTTCAATCATATCAAATGGATCAACACCATTACCTAATGATTTACTCATTTTTCTACCCTGTTTATCTCTTATTAATCCATGAATAACACAATCTTTAAATGGTCTTACACCTGTCAATTCTAATGATTGGAAAGTCATTCTATTAACCCAGAATGG
>JAEEYW010000001.1 GCA_016288305.1 Caryophanales bacterium
ATAAGTATACATTATTAATATTAGTTCATAATACTATTGGGTGATTAAAATGAAAAAGAAAAATAACCTAAAAAATAATGCGAATAAATCTTGTAAGAATTCATGTCGTGATATGAATTGTAATACTACAAGTAATGTTAAAGATAATTCTTTAAATGACGCTAAATAAGGTTTAACCCAAGAAAAAGACATTTAGTCTTTTTTCTTTTATAATATACTGCTTAAAATCATCACAATACATCCTGCAATAAACCATTTCAAAGTTGTTTTAATATTACGATATTTACAAGCTTCAGGAAGCAATTCATAAAATGCAATTTGTATCATTATACCTACTATTATTGATAGTAAAAAACCCATAGTTTTAGATGTTATGAATGAATCTAAAAACAAGTATGCAATAATAGCTCCTAATGGTTCTGAAATACTCGATACAAATGTATATAATAACGCTTTGCCCCTACTCTTTGTGGCATAATATATTGGTATAGATATACTTATTCCCTCAGGTATATTATGTAATGCGATAGCTATACATAATTTAATACCTAAATCTATATTTTTATTACTAGCAATAAAGGTTGCCATACCTTCTGGTATATTGTGTAATATAATGGCAATTAAGGATACAATACCTATTTTATACAATGTTAAAGAAAATGGTATATATTTATCTATTATCATCGATATAATGACACCGATGGATATAAATATTAAAATATAAAGGATTGTTAAAAATAAATTATAATCGTATATCAAATTAAAAGCTTCAGGTAATAAATCAAATATTGATACACTGATCATAACACCTGATGCGAAACTTAATGCTTTATTGATGATTTTTTCATTAGGTTTAGTAAATACAAATATTGATCCTATCATTGTTGATAGACCAGCTATAATAGTTAAAATAAAACTATAAAACACATTCATAAATTCACCAATTAATTATATGAAAAAAAGAACTATCTTTTCATAGTTCTTAACTCATCTTTGTTTTTAATGCGATATGATTCGATAGCTTTTTGAATTGCTTTATTATATGTCCAATCATCGATATTTGTTCTTTTAAGATATTCTATAGTTTTATCATAGTATTTTATTAAACAAGTTGATAATAACCACGCTATTGCCATTTTAACATAGTATTCGTCTACTTTAATATTATCAATCAAATCATATATTTTATCTATATAATCATCTTTAATATAATAATCTAATAATAGTACTATCCCTACTCTATTAATCCATGAATTTTTGCTATTCAAATACTTTTTAATATACTTTAAACCGGCATCTAAGTTTTTATTAAATGATTTATAATTAGCTATAACGCTATCACAACATGACCAATTATCAATATACTTAATATAATCATTAAATAAAGCAATAGATTCATTAAAAGGTATTTTTAAACTTGTAACAACTAAACCATGTAACATTATTTCTTCAAAGTATTCATGACTATTATTTTTAATAAAACTCATATAATCCATTTTAACAATCATTTTAGACATTTTCTTTAATTCTGGTATCCTAATACCGATCATGTTTATTTTATCGTTATTAAGTAGTTTAAACGTAAAATTACGGTATTTTTCATCTCTTAAACTAAATAAATATGTAATAAAATCTTGATAATGATTTTCCCAATCAATTAATTCCATAATAACTCCTATCCATGAGGATGAAATTTTAAATACTCATCTTTTATTTTTTGATTTGATATGTGCGTGTATATTTGTGTTGTCGATAATGAACTATGACCTAACATTTCCTGAATACTAACAATATCAGCTCCCCTATCAAGTAAATGTGTCGCGAAGGAATGGCGTAAAGTATGTGGTGAAATCTCTGTTTTAATTCCTTTTTTAATAGCTAAAGCTTCAATAATATTATAAAATGATTGACGTGATAACTTTTTACCTAAATTATTTAAGAAAAGATAATCCGTATTTGTCTTCAATAATTCATGTCGATAATCATTGATATATTTGATAACATACGCTAAAGCATAGTCACCAATAGGTACAATTCTTTCTTTCGAACCTTTGCCCATGGTTTTAAGTAAGCATGAATCAAAATCAATATCATTAACTTTTAAATTAACTAATTCACTAACACGTAAACCTGTTGCATACATTAATTCAAGCATAGCTTTATTACGGTAGCTATATTTATCAACTAAATCAACATCTAATAGGCTTTTAACTTCGTCATATGATAAAACTTTAGGTAAATATTTGTGCATCTTAGCAGTTTCAATATACTCCATAGGATCTGATGTTAAATTGTTATTAATAACAATAAATTTATAAAAACTTTTAACAACGGATACATTATGATTAATACTTCTTACAGATAGTTTTTCTTTGTATAAAAAGTTAATATATTCAAGTATATCATTTCTTGTTATATTTTCCATTTTAATATGCTTTTTACTAAAATAATCACTATACTTATGAATTTCATTAAGATAACTTTTAATTGTTTCTTTACTGTATTTTTTATCAATTAATAAGTATTTTTCAAATTCATCACACATATCCTTAAACATGTTATCACCTATTTAAATTATAGCATGTTATCATATAAAATAACAATAAAAACTAGATTTCTCTAGTTTTTGTTTTTTTATAACTATAACCCATTTTAGGAACAAAAGGAATGTTTTCATCATTTTCATCATATAGAAAAATATCATCACCAATAGTCTTAATATTATACTTTCCTAGTAGAATATTGTGGTAATTCAATTGCGACATCTTTTTAGTAACATCATATGTTTCAAAGCCATCAGTTTCGCCTATTACCATATCATAAATAATCATATTTTGATCAGTTCTATACTCATCAATAACGTACCAACATTTTGGATCATAAATCTTCACTATAACTACCTCCTAATTCTTCTTTAATACATTTGATGTTTTGAATATCTTATTAGTTTCAAAATTATATTCATATTTATTTTCATAAACAAGTTCAAGATAATCTTCATAGTATCTAATTATTTCCTTAGGAATATTTTCACCATAGAATTTTTTAAAATCTTGTACAGCTAATTCCGCATAGAAAAATGGTTTATAGTTTTCATCATCTGTTTCAACATGAAATCTAGATTTATATTCTTCAAATAATTCTTTTTGATGATATAATCCATAAACTCTATTATATTCAAATTCATAACTAACCATCATATTAATAAAAGCTATATCCTCTTCTTTACCATAAGAATATACATCAGTAATATCTCTATCAGCATTAGCAAATGAAATATATCCTATATCATCACGATAGTGCATTCTTTGTTTATGATATCTTCGGTATTTTTCACTTTCACCAAAACCATGCGCAATAGCAATAAAATTCATTAACCTTTGTTCAATGGACTTTGCTTTTCTTATTTCCGTATCGGTATATTCATAATTCTCATAACGATCACGTTTTTCATTATCAGAATAGCAATATTTGTCGATATATACGTGTCCTAATCGAATGTTCATAAATACCTCCTAAAGATGTAGTTTAATCCTTTGACTTCCTAAATTTAATATTTTAAGTGCTTCTTCTTTATGTTTAGGACATAATCCTTCTTCTTGATCATCAGATACATAATCCATTTTAATTAAATGATCTCTTACTTTATCCAAATCAGAAACGCCTCTATAATGACCGTCATCATCATCAAAAATACAGTATTCTTCAATCTCAGAATGTCTCTTTAAATATAATAATATTTCATCCTCTTTCCACATATCAACATATGAACATGAACTAAGTTTTTTAGAAACACAAGGTGTTTTATCAATATGTTCAATGTTATATTTTTTAAATAAGTCTAAAATACTTTGGATAAAAGGACTTCTTGATTTTAATGTTTTTGTATTAATAATAGTTTTTGCCGCTGCTTCGATAACAACTTTATAATCACAATCACAACTATGACATATATCAGCTAAGACTGCAATATGTTTTTCAATATCTTCCATACTCTTACCATGCGCTGTTATTAAAGTACCATAAAAATCTATAAATATAGCCTTCATTTCATCACCTGTTATCACATATTATATCATAAAGAATTAAATTTTATATAGGTTTTACTATGTTTTTTAATCATTTTTTGATACAATAATTATTGGTGATATATATGGAACCTTTAGCTATAAAATTAAGACCACAATCATTAAAAGATATTATTGGTCAACAACATTTAATTGGTAAAGATAAAGTATTAACAAACTGGGTTAAAAACAAAAAGATTTTTTCCATGATACTATACGGTAAACCAGGTATTGGTAAAACAAGTATAGCTACAGCTATTGTTAACGAATTAGATCAAAAATATATATTTTTAAACGCTACAATCAATAATAAACAAGATTTTGACAACGCTATATATGACGCCAAGGAAAACAATGGTTTAATTGTCATAATGGATGAAATACATAGATTAAATAAAGATAAACAAGATTTATTACTTCCTTATTTAGAAAACGGCTTAATTACCTTAATAGGTTTAACGACATCTAATCCATATCATAAAATTAATCCAGCCATAAGAAGTAGATGTCAAATATTTGAATTAAAAGAATTAACTGATGAAGATGTAACAAAGGCTATTAAACAAGCTATTAAGTCTGATTATCTAAAAGATATTCAAATTGATAAAGAAGCAATTGAAACGATAGTTCAATTATCATCTGGTGATTTAAGAAGTGCTTATAATTTACTAGAAGTATCTTATTTTGCCACAACAAATAAAGTAGTAACAAAAGATATTATTAAAAAAATAAATAGTAAACCGGTTTTCTTTCATGATAAAAATGATGATGGTCATTATGATGTTTTATCTGCATTTCAAAAATCAATTCGTGGAAGTGATGTTAATGCATCTCTACACTATTTAGCGCGATTGATTGAAGCTGAAGATTTAGAAAGTATCTATAGAAGAATGACTGTTATAGCATATGAGGATATTGGACTTGCTAATCCTTCTATGGGACCAAAAGTTGATGCATGCATTAATGCTTGTGAAAGATTAGGTTTGCCAGAAGCTAGAATACCTTTATCTGTCGTTGTAACAGAACTTGCCTTGTCTCCTAAATCAAATAGTGCACATGTAGCTTTGGATATGGCTCTAAATGATATAAGATCAGGTAACACAGGCAATGTACCTAACCATATCAAAACATCATCACCTGATTATTTATATCCGCACAATTATGCTAATGCATATGTAAAACAACAATATTTACCAGATAATATTAAAAATAGAAAATACTATATTCCTAAAACAACTAGTAAATATGAGCAAAGTTTAAAAACAGTATATGATAAAATAAATAAACTAAATGAGGATTAAAATCCTCATTTTTTATTAAAAAAAAGATAACTAATTAGTTATCTTTCTTGATTGAATTTCAGCAATTTTATTAAATACTTCAGCAGCATTTTCTTCATTAATAACTGTATAACCAAGTTCTTTTAATGCTTGAATTCTAACTGAGTTTAATTCCATTGTACGACTCATTTTTTCTTCAATTTTATGTTCAATTTGAGCTACGAATCTTTCATGAGCTGAAGCAATTTTTGTCTTTGATGCTCCACCACCATCATATAATGAGAAGGCTGAGAACAAAATACTTTCAAATAAGAATTGTTGTTCTTCATCAAAAACAAATTCCATTGGCTTAGTAAAACCTGTAGCTTTAGATACATATCCTAAAATATATTTTAATTCTTTAGAAGTATCCATTGATTGTAGAAAGTGATATAAGTATAACATTGAATTATAGCCTGTGTTATCACTGCCTTCATCTTCTTCAAGTTTTTCTTTAACAACTTCCAATATATCGTTTAATAGAGTTCTTTGTTTTTTATTTAATCCTTCAAATAAAGAACTATCTGTTAAACTATCTTGTTTAACAACTGATTTTAAACGATCATCAACCTCATAGATATAATCTGTATTTACTTTGATATTATCTATTTCTTCTGCAGATTTAACTCCTAATAAATTTAATAATAAAACTTTTTTATCTTTAGGCCATTTATTTATTGAATCAAGCTCCAAATAATTGTAAATCATCTGCCTAGATACGCCTAAAAAACTAGCAAGTTTTACTTTTGAAATTCCTAATTCACGTAATATTTCATTTAACTTTTCCATTCCTTATACCCTCCTATTAACATTGTATCACAACCTTGTCAATTGTCAAGTGTAAAGTAAAAGTATATAGAAAAAAGTGATATAAATCACTTATAGATACCATATTTTTTCGTTATTTTTATATACTTCTTTAATGATTCCGCCGCCTAAACATTCTTCATCTTTATAGAAGACACATGCTTGTCCAGGTGTCACAGACTTTACTTTTTGTGGATACTTAACTAGTACATGTGTATCATCAATAATTTCTAATTCAACATCGTTATCTGGCTGACGATATCTAAATTTAGCTGTACATTTTGTATATTTATTATCACTAATCCAGTTTACATCTTCAACTAAACATGCATCACTCATCAAATATTCGTTATCATCACCTAAAGCAACATATAAAATATTTTTATTTAAGTCTTTACCTACAACAAACATTCTATTTTCATATCCACCAATATTCAAACCACGTCTTTGGCCAATTGTATAATACATTAAGCCAATATGTGTACCTAGTTTTTTATTATCTTCAATATTTATAATATCACCAGGTGTATTTGGTAAATAGTTTTCTAAAAACTTTGATATATTTCTTTCACCAATAAAACAAATGCCTGTTGAATCTTTCTTTTTAGCTGTTATCAAATTATATTCAGAAGCTATCTTTCTAACTTCTTTTTTATTTAAACTGCCAACAGGAAATAATACATTTTTTAATTGTTCCTTAGATACTTGTGATAAAAAGTAAGTTTGATCCTTGTTGTCATCAATACCCCTTAAAAACTTGCCATCTTTAATTTGCGCATAATGACCTGTAGCAATATAATCAGCGCCTAATTTAAGAGCTTCTTTAGCAAACATATCAAATTTAATATATTTATTACACATAATATCTGGATTAGGTGTACGTCCTTTTTTTAATTCGTCTAAGAAATAAGTAAAAACATAATCCCAATATTCCTTGACAAAATCAACTCTATGTAATGGTATACCTAATTGTTCACATACCTTTAAAGCATCATTATAATCTTGTTCTTGTGGACATATCGATTCATTCAAAGTTGGGTTACCTAATACATCATTGTTGACTAAAGCATCCCAATTACGCATGAATAAACCAATTACCTCATAACCTTGTTCTTTTAAAAGTATAGCAGCTACGCTACTATCAACGCCGCCACTCATACCTACGACAACTTTTTTCATACTCTTTCACCAACAAACATTATACTAGATTGTTGTATTAAAATCAATCTATAGCTTAAATAACTAACTTTACTAAATATGGCATAACAAATGTATCAAACAATACGCCTAAAAGACTAATAATTATACATAAAACTAATATTTTAAAATATTTTTTGACTAAATATTTAAAATCAAATACTCTTTTATGTAATAAAGAATATAGTATCTTTAATGAAACATTGATACCAAACATACTTAAAAATAATATCGATATAATACTTATTATACTTCCTGGAATATAAAATAAGGCTAAAAGTAAACCTTTTACCTTATAAGCATATATAATACTTCCAACGCTAAAACCAGCTATAAATGTTTTAGAAAAATATATAAATACAATAACAGGTAACCCCACAATTGAAATACCTGCTATCCATATTAAAACTAAATATGTAAAATTTGTTAATAAATTATTTTTTAATACTAAAACATAATCTAATTTATTTTCTTTAACATTCGTAATAAAACTATTTAAATATTCGAGTAATATTTTTTTATCATCAATACTTAATATGTTTACTAATATTGCCCCTGCTACGATTCCCGCTATACCTATTATTGCCATAAACAATAAAAGTTTTTTATTTATCTTTAACTTGTCCTTTATACCCATAATATCACCCTAATTAATAATATTAAATAGTATAAAAATTATTCCCAAATTGCATAAAATATATTATAATTATATAGAGGTGTTTAACATGAATGAAAAAGTAGCAAAAATCATAGCTATATTTATGCTATTAATTATGGTATTATCTACTGTAGCAGGTTTAATATTAATATAATTATTAATAATGATTTTTTAAAATCATTTTTATATTGGAGTGATTTAAATGTATAGACAAACATATATGGAAGTATATCTAGATAACATTAAAAATAATGTTGCCAAAATTATTAAAAAATATAATAATTATACATACTATTTTGGTGTCGTAAAAGCAGATTGCTATGGTCATGGTATGGAAAGTGTAAAAGCTATTGTTGATGGTGGATGCAACTACTTAGCTGTTGCTATGTTGGAAGAAGCTATTAAAATAAGAGAATTAGGCATTACTACCCCTATTCTATGCCTTGGAAGTATCGATCCTAAATTTATCCCTGTGTGTGTTGAAAATAACGTAACTGTTACAATCAACTCCTTAGAATATGCTTCAAAATTGCTAGATTACAATTCTTCTTTAAAAGCGCATATAAAAATAAATACTGGTATGAATAGACTTGGTATAGATAATATAGATGATGTAAATAAAGTTATTGCTTTATTGAAAGATAGAATTACAATTGAAGGTATATATACACATATATATGAGGCTAGTAATGAAATAAATACAAATAAGCAATTAGAAACATTTAAAAATATTGTTACAAAGGTTAACTATGATTTTAAAATTGTTCACGCTCAAGCCAGCGATGCTTTAACAAATTATGATAAACCATCTTTTATCAATGGATGCCGTTTAGGAATTATTATGTATGGTTTTAATGATAAAATAAACTTGCATTCAACGTTTAAATTAAAAAGTCAAATTATTCAAATACATGATATAAAAGATAATCAAACAGTTGGTTATAATGGCTTATATAAAGCTAATAAAGGCGATAAAATAGCCGTTGTGGCAATCGGTTATGATGACGGTATCATAAGAAAAAATACCGGAAGAAATGTTTACATTCACAACAAACCATACCCTATTGTTGGTAATATTTGTATGGATATGCTATTTGTTAAAGTTGATGAAAGTATCAAACTATATGATGAAGTTGAAATAATTAAAGATATTGAACATACTAATGAAATAGCTAATTACTTAGAAACAATACCATATGAAATAATGTGTAGTATCGGTAAAAGAATACCAAGAGTATACAAAAAAGAGAATTAATAATTCTCTTTTTATTTTATGTCCTCTAATTTAACACTTACAAGTTTACTAACACCAGATTCTTGCATTGTAATACCATATAAAGTATCAACATATTCCATTGTTTTCTTCTTGTGTGTAATGATAATGAATTGTGTCTTATCTTTTAAGCCTTGAACATATTTACCAAATGAATCAACGTTAACATCATCTAAAGCTGCTTCTACCTCATCCAAAACACAGAAAGGAACTGGTTTAGATTTAAGTATAGCAAACAATAAACTAATAGCTGTAAAAGTCTTTTCCCCACCAGATAATAATGATATAGTGGTTAATTTTTTACCAGGAGGACATGCTACAATTTCAATGCCTGTCTCTAATATATTATCAGGATCAGTAAGTTTTAAATCGGCAGATCCACCTTTAAATAATTCTTTAAATGTTGTAACAAAGTTTTCTTTAATAACTTTAAATGTTTTATTAAAATCATTAATCATAACTTTATCCATTTCATCAATAATATCTAATAAAGTTGTTTCAGCTTTAGTTAAATCCTCTTTTTGTGTTGTTAAAAATTGATATCTTGTATTCACTTTATCAAACTCTTCGATAGCATCCAAGTTAACATTACCAATTTCTTTAATTTGTCTTTTCAAATTATTAACCTTATTACGCGCTACATTTTCATCTAATTCTAATTTATATTTGTTAATAGCGTCTTCATAAGTTAAACTATAGTTTTCGGACAATGTATTAAGTAAATTATCTAACTTAACATCTTTTCTATTAACATCTATTTCTAATTGCCTTAATTCATTATTCTTTTCATTAAATAATGTATTATCCTTTTTAATTGATAATTCATAATCAGATAAACTGCTATTTAAGTCATCTCTTTCTTTAAATAAAGCATTAATACTGTTTTCTAATAAATTCTTATTATTAACTTCATCATAGTACTTACTTAACACTTCTTGTTCCTCATCATTTAAAGTGTTGTTGATGACATTATTAGTACTAGTAATATCAATACTATTTAATTTAATAGTCTCCTCTATTTCAGCTAAAGATTTACGATAATTTTCATATAATACTTCTTGATCTAATTTTTCTTTATTGATTAAATATAATTTATCCTCTTTAGCTCGATAATCATTATCAATTTGATTTATTTTTTCCTCAATTAATTTAATTTCTTCAACAACTTTATTAGCTGTTTTAATTAAATTTTCAAGTTCATATTTTTCTAAAATAATGTTACGTGATTTAATAACATTACCACCTGTTAAAGATCCTCCAACATTCACTAAAGAACCATCTAATGTAACAATACGATATTTATGATCAATTATTTTAGCTATTTTATTAGCGTCATCCAAATTATCAGCTACTATAGCATTACCTAATTGATTTAATATAATATCACTATATATTTTGTTGTATTGAATTAAATCACTAGCCACGCCTATATAACCAGGAACATTTATTTTATCGATTGTTGAACTATCAATATATCTAGCTTTAATAACATTTAAAGGAAAGAATGTGGCTCTACCAATATTGTTATTTTTTAAATAATTGATAGCTTCTTTAGCATCTTTTTCCGTATCAACGACGATATTGGAACTTGATACCGATAAAACCGTTGATATGGCTAAAGCATATTTTTCTGGTACTTCAAATAAATTACCAATGATATCATGAATTCCTGTTAATTTAGGATTTTCTAAAACCATTTTGACAGCATATGGTAAACTACTATTATTATCAATACTGTATTTTAAAGATTCAACTTTTAAATTTAAATTATTTTCCTCTTTTAATTTATTGCTTAATTCCATTGATAAATTATTTTTATTAGTTTTAATTTCATTTAATTCACCAGTTGCTATAGTAACTTTCTCTTTTAATTTATTAATCTGTAAAGATAACTCATCAATATTATTCTTTAATAAACTGTGCTCATTATTTAATTTTAATTCTTTTTCTTTTAAAACAATTAAATTATCATGTAGTTTGCTATCTTCAACTTTATATTTTTGACGTTCTAAAATAATTGTTTTTCGTGAATTTAATTGTTCAACATTTTTAGTTAAATCAAGTAATTCTTCTTGTTTCTTTTTAATTTCTAAATCAATATTACTTATTTTATTTTTAAATTCTAAAACTTTACTTTCCCCAATACTGTTATTGGTACTTAATTTTGAAATTTCATCTTCAAGTTCTGTAATACGATTCTTATTTTGTTGATATTCAAAATTAATATTTGTTATATCATGCGCTATTAAAGAAACTTCAATACTTTCTAGTTCCCCACTAACTTGTTTGTAAGCTAAAGCTTTATCTCTTTGTTCAGATAAACTATCAACTTGTGTTTCCAATTCAGCTATAATATCGTTAACACGATTCATATTATCATGTGTTTTATCTAGTTTTCTTAAAGCTTCTTCTTTTCTTCTTTTGTATTTTAAAACACCTGCAGCCTCTTCAAAAATAATTCTTCTATCTTCAGGTTTATTAGATAATATTTCTTCTATTTTACCTTGTGAGATAATATTAAAACTTTCTTTAGCAATACCTGAATCTAATAATATATTGACAACATCTTTTAAACGAACTTTTTCCTCGTTAATAAAATATTCATTAGTACCATCTTTATATACTCTTCTTTTTAATGCAACCTCATTGTAATCAAGAGGTAGATAGTGATCAGCATTATCTAGTACTAAAGTTACAGAGGCAATTGAAGCAGCATTTCGTGAATTACTTCCTGAAAATATAACATCTGTCATATTTCCTTCGCCACGTAAAGACTTAACAGATTGTTCACCTAAAACCCATCTAATGGCATCGACAACATTACTTTTACCACTACCATTAGGGCCAACAATACCTGTTATATTATTACCTAATTCAATTAAAGTTTTATCTGCAAAAGATTTGAAACCTTGCGCCCTAATCTCTTTTAAATACATCTTTTCACCGCCTAATTTACAACAACTTTTCTATGCTTTATAACAATATTACCAGAAGCATCTTCGGCTGTATATTCAACTGAATGTGTTCCTTTAACAGCTGGGAAAGTCTTTTTATATGTAATTGTAGGAGCTACACCACTATTATCTGTTGCTGTAACACCAGTTAAATAATTATAAGTATTAACTTGTGATAAGGAAATAGTTAAATCAGAAAATGATAAAACAGGAGCTGTCGTATCAACTACCACTACATTTTTAATACCTTTATTACAATAACCATTTTTAGTAGCTGTATATGTTATATAATTAGTACCTAATTGATTAGTATTAACACTTCCTGAACTTGTAACACTAACATCTGATACAGCTTTAACATCTGTATAAGTTGTCTTTATTTCAACAAAAACAACATCATCAAAAGTTAATTTAGGTATTTGACTATAATCACCTGTACAACTACCAGTGCTGTCAATTTCATAACTTAAAACACCATCTGTACTTTTTACTTTCAATACTATATCATTAGCTAAATTAACTTTCGTATTAGGATTTTTAATATCACTGTCTACTAAGCCTTCATTTTTCAATTGTGACAAAGTGATATGATATTCCATACCTTCTAAAGGATTATGTGAAGAAGCCCACAAAGATAAAGAATTTTTAAGCATATCATTTTGTTTTAAAATAGCCTTTTCTTTAGCATTCTTTAAACTCTGTGTTATTAAAACGCCTGTAATTAAAAAAATAACTGATAGTAAAGCTATAACACCCAACAATTCAACTAAAGTATATCCCTTTTTCATCATATTCACCCCATTAATACATCGCCAATAAGTTCAATAACATTACTTATAGCATCAACAACTCGATATAATTTATCTTTTATAAAATGATTTTTAGCGTTCTTTATATTTATTCTTACTATTTTAGAATCTTTATATTTTTTTATTTCAATTTCTGTATCATAACGTTGATATTTTTTAGTAATCAAATCACAATCTACATCACCGTAAAAATATATTTCGTTATTGCCTAAATAAATAGAATCACTAACAAACGTATTTAGATATTTAGATATATGCTCATAATTACATAAAATATAATCTATACTTTTTTTGTTATATATTTTTTTTAATTTTTTGATTTTTATCTGTTTTAATCTTTTTCTAGGACCAGTTGCATCTATTTTAATATTCATTGAACTTAAATTGTCGCACTGAACAATTTTGCTATTCTTTTCTATTTTTAAAGCTAATTTTTCATCTATACCAATTGATAGTAAATTACCAGACATTTCACTAATAATTTCATATAAACTTTTATACATTTTCAACACCTTCTAATATATCGTTAATAACATAATTTGTACATAATATACCAGCTTGCGCTGTTACATAAGATATAGAACCAAGCTTATCGATTTTTTTAGGTGGTTCAGTACTTGTTACAACTCTAATCTTACCTTTAACATTTTCTTTTTTTAATATTGTACGTAGCTTTTTAGCTAAAGGGTCATAAGATGTTTTATCCAATGTAGTTATGGCTATTTTTGTAGCATCTAATCGCTTAGCCATACCCATTGATGATATAAACTTAATCTTGTTTTTTAAACAATACTTTATGATTCCAACCTTAGTTTCAACTGTATCACAACAATCAATAACATAATCAGGATGATATTGGAATAATAAATTTAAATTATCCTTTGTTATAAATTCTGTTATTTTAACAACATCACAATCAGGATTAATACTTTTAATTCTTTTTTCAAAAGCATCTGTTTTATACTCTCCTACATTATTAATATTTGTCATCAATTGCCTATTTAGATTAGATATATCAATTTTATCGCCATCAACGATAATTAGTTTCTTGAAATATGTGCGCGCTAAAGTCTCTAAGCAATAACTACCAACGCCACCTAAACCGATGATTAAAATAACTTTATTTTGTAAATAATCCAAATTTTTATCGAGTAAACAATATAACCTATCCTGCATAGTATCCACCTTTTAAATTATACCTAAAAAAACCTTAAAAGTCAAAGAATATTATATGTTTTTATGCATATAAAAAAATGAAGAATTTATCTTCATTTCGTATAGTTCTTTAAATAATCAATAGCTTCATCGATATGTTCAATCTTGATAACATTTATTTTCAACTTACTATCCTTAACAACTTTCATAGCTTCATCATAATTGTCAACTGGTACAAAAAAGATATCGGCCTTTTCTTTAGCAGCTCCCTTTATCTTATATTTTATGCCTCCAATAGCTCCGACATTACCTTCTTCATCAATAGTACCTGTGCCAACTATCTTCATACCTTTAGTTATATCTTCTTCTGTTAAATAATTATATAGCGATAATGCCATCATAAACCCACCTGAAGGTCCTGATTCGGTATCCTTAAATTTAAATTTAACATCTAATGATGTATCAACATCCTTAGCTTCAGATAGTATAATTCCTACTAGTTTCTCACCATTAATATCAACTTTATAAGCATAACGTTCATGTTCACCATTATTTAATACTTTGAATTCAATTTTACCATCAATGTTTTTTATTAAATCTAATAATTGATTTTTATCCGTAATTTGTATACCATTAACCTCTTTAATTTCATCGCCAATTTGTAAGTCAGTATTACTATTCTCATCAATATAAATAACAATCAATTTACGATTGGTAACCATAACATAATTATTTGTTTTATTAAAAGCCACTATTGTAGCATTCGCATTAGCTTCATCTAATAAAATATGATTACGGTAATCAACCTCTTCTTTGGTATTGTGATCTAAAATATCTTCTTTTTTATATATATCCCAATCTTTATTAAAACTAGCATATATATAAGTTGGTAATGAAGCTTTAAAAGATGTAACATACGCCAAATTAAAACTGCCTGAAACATCATATGATTTTTCAACTTCAACCTTATCATTTACATTTAAAACTCCACCTGGACATTCTATGTAAAATGGTAATTTAACAGTAAATAAAGCTACAATAACAACTAAAAAAATAATAAACTTATAATTTTCTTTTATTAATGTTTTAATTGCATCATATAATTTATTAAACATATTGACCTCCTATTAATTGTAAGAAAATGAGATGAAATTTATGAAAAAAATATTTAATTTATTTATTATATTTGTATTAATATTCTTTGCAATTGCCATAATTGGTAATGCTGAAAGCGTGATAAGCACTGTAAAATATTCCTTTCAAATATGGATTAATAATTTATTTCCCGCTCTATTTCCTTTTTTTATCATATCAGAATTATTAGTTAATTATGGTTTTGTCGAAATATTAAGTAACTTATTTAAACCACTATTTAATAAAATATTTAAAATTAATAGTGCCACAGCATTTATTTTTTTTATGAGTTTACTATCCGGTCTACCAAGTAATAGTAAATATGCAAGGCAATTATACTTAGAAAACAAAATCGATGAACACGAGGCATCTAAAATACTAATGTTTTCACATTTTGCTAACCCCTTATTCATTCTAGGTACGATTGGTATTACATTTTTAAATGATAAACACTTAGGTTACATAGTTATGATATCACATTATCTAGGTAACATTATCATAGGTCTAATTTTTAGAAATTTTCATAAATCAAATGCCAATTGTAATATAGAACATATTAATCATAAACCACTAGGTTTAATTATGTCTGAAAGCATTACACACGCAATTGATACTTTGTTACTAGTATTAGGTGTAACCACAACGTTTCTAGTCATAACAGCCATTATTTTCAACAACATTGATATGCCTATATATTTAAAAACATTTATAAGCGGTATCCTTGAGATGACTCAAGGATTAAAATATGTTAGCGACTTAAACATTTTAAACAAATATAAAGCCGTTATAATAACGGCTATAATATCCTTTGGTGGTTTATCAGTCCATCTACAAACTTTAAGTATTATAAGTGACACTAAAATCAAATATCTTCCTTTTTTAATATCACGTATCATACATAGCATTATTTCATCAATTATTTGTTACATATTAGTTTAAAAAGGAAAACTAGTAAGATTAATTACCCTTGTATCAAATTGATAATATATAACAGCATCAAAATTATCTTTTTTTAATGTAGTATTAACAATTGGTATACTAATTTTTAATATAGCATTGTTACCATATTCTCTAATACTAGATTCATATACAACATCAAAATTGACTTTCTTGAATGATGTATTTTTTGGTAAATTAGTTTTAAAGGATCCAAATGTAAGTACATTATTGTTATAATCGATTTTAAACTCATCAGATGAACTATCTGTATAATTAAACTTTAAACAATTTGTCCCACAGTTAGATAATGAGACTATTTCTTTTTCATTTAATTGTTTGTTAATATAGTTACTTATTAATGCTTGTTTATTCATAACTTCTGTTTTAATTGCACTATTTTGATACATTTTATTTAAATTAATAATAATTTGCGTTAAAAAGATAGCAATAATAGCAACTAATGAAAGAGATGTAATTAATTCCACTACCGTAAAACCTTTTTTCATAATTTACCTCCTTAATTTAATCTTATTAAACGAGACCCGACGTCGACAGCACTATAACTAGATGCATAATTCAAATACCAACACCACAAGCCGGCAACACTGTAATTAGCCCAATAACCATCGACAAGCGCTATTCTATTTCCTGAATTTCGATAATAATAATCTGTTACAACATTTGTTCCTACTTCCGTTGGAAAAGCAAATAAAGGATTATTACTATCATATCCCAGTGTTTTAGGACTACCATCAGTTTGCGCATTTGTATATCCTAAAGCATGATATGTTCCATCAAACTTATCTACAGCATAATCATTTTTATCCGTTGATACATATGCTATATTATCTTTAACATTAATACCATCGACAAATTGGTATATATTTCCGAATATATCTTCCATACCACGATATATCATACTATGTTTGCCATCGTTATTTAATGTTCCTGACTTCATGCCCAAACTATTTGTTTGACCTGAAGCTGTAGCTGATGAAGCTAAAACACTATTGGTTGTTATATTAACTGCTGCTCCATCAAAATACACAGCTGTTCCTGTTACGCCATTTGCGCTATAACTTTCTTTTTTCGTTATAGTTCTATTAGCTGCTATACTATTACTCCATACAGAGCCATTTCCTATATTTATCGGTTGACCTACTATAAAGCCATTGGCTGATGTCGTATTTATTATAATTCTATTTGCACTATTTTCGGCTACTAATGCTTTACCATCACTACTCATACGATATTGTGTTATACCATTGCCTAGTTTAGATTGAGAATTATAATCAGCATATTCTACTAAATATAACATTTGGATTAAATTATAATGATAATCCATTTGGCCAAAATCAGAACCTAGTTTATTTGATTCATTTCTAAACCATGTTATATTTTGTTGTACTTTAGGTAAAACACCACTTTTAGAGTGTAATTTGGTATCATAACTTGATGTATACCTTCCTACAGAAAATTGTTCAGATCTTGTATATCCTTCGATTGGATATTTAGATATTGATTGATATTCATATCCATTTTCTTGCCATCTTTTATAATAGAAAGTTGGTATTCTAGTTAACACATCACCATTACTTCCATCAAATTTGAAACTTGGATCGCCATATTCGGCCATTTGTCTACCAGTAGTTGTATCGTAATTATAACTGATAATATCACTCCATGGATAAATGTTATCAAAATCATTTGTTACTGTACTACCATTTTTAGTAGCATTAGCTACTTTACCAACAGCATCGTCATATCTTTCCCATGCTGATGATGTTGAAGTAAGTAGTCTTCTAACTGTATATTTTTTAGGTGTAAAAGAACCTAACTTTATTGTGGCATAAGTACCATCAAATTCAGCTATTAGGCGATATTTATCATTTTTATTACTCGAAATAGTCTTAATGTATGTACGTAAACCTTGTGATATATCATTTTTATTTTTAATTTCATTATTAAGGTCATAAGTATCTTCATGAGTTAGAATAAGTTTTTTAATACCTGTTGTTTCAAGTAAAGCGCGACAATAATGATATTCGATAAAATAATTAGAAGGACAACCTGTTATATCAATATATGATTCATTATCCAAAGCATCAGTCATCTTATAAAAATCATCATTCATTATCATTTTTTTAACATTGTTAAGTGCATATATGTCATTAACATTGTTATAAGTAACTGATCTTTCATAACTATTATTAAGTGAAATAAATTGAAGATATATTATTAATAAAGCTGCAATAACAACAGTCGAAACAACTATTGTTTCAGCCATAATAAACCCTTTATCCCAACTTTTTTTCATAAAATCGCCCCTTTAGTGTTGAAATTATCATAAATATATTATATAATAATTTTGAAATAAAAACTAGTCCTAAAAGATACAAAAGGGGTTGAAATTATGATTAGACAATTTGATTTCGAGAAAGTGCCTGTAGTAGAAGTAGTAAATGAAATACTAGTTGATGCAGCTAAACGAGGAGCATCTGATATACATTTCGATCCTCTAAGCGATCATATGAAGATAAGAATACGTATTGATGGTTTACTTCAAGATTATTCTGAAGTACCTAATTCTATAAAGAAAAACTTAATTACACGTATTAAAATCATTTCTAGTATGAACATTACTGAATCAAGATTACCTCAAGATGGCGCTATTAAAACTAGATTACAAGACATTAACTTGGATTTGCGTGTTTCATGTATTCCAACTAATAATGGCGAAAAAATAGTTATCCGTATTCTTGACTACTCTATGAGTTTAGCTGGTATTGAAAATTTGGGATTCAGTGAGGAAAACTACCATAAAGTATTAAAAATGATAGAAAAACCAAACGGTATTATATTAGTAACCGGTGCTACAGGTTCCGGTAAATCAACAACGGTATATTCTATTTTACAACGTTTAAATACTGAACAAGCTAATGTTGTTACAGTTGAGGATCCAGTCGAAATGAGTATTGAAGGAATTAACCAAATTCAAACAAATAGTGAAATTGGCTTAACATTCTCCTCTGCTCTACGCTCTATCTTACGTCAAGACCCTAACATCATAATGGTCGGAGAAATTCGTGATACTGAAACAGCTAAAATAGCCGTTAGAGCTTCAATTACTGGACACTTAGTATTATCTACTATCCATACAAATAACTCATTAAACACTATTGAACGTTTACTTGATATGGATGTTGAAAGATATTTACTTGCTTCTGCTTTAGAAGGAATTATTTCACAAGTTTTAGCTCGTAAATTATGTCCACATTGTAGAAAATTAAGAAAAACTAATCAATATGAAAAAGATTTATTTAAAAAAGTTTTAGATAAAGATGTTGATGAAATATATACTACTGAGGGATGCGAACATTGTGGTAATGGATACTCTGGACGTATTGCTATCCATGAAGTATTGTTATTCAACCAAGATATTAGAGATGCTATTTCAGCAGGTGTTAGAAAAGATGAATTAAGAACATTAGTATATCAATCTGGAGCTAAAACAATGCTTCAAGATGGTTTGGAAAAAGTATTATCAGGTCTTACTACTTTCGAAGAAATTATTAAGTTAATTGAACTTGAAGGAGATAATAAAGATTCTGGAGGTTTACAACTTGCTTTAAATGATGTTCAAATAGTAAAAAAATCTGAAGAAAATAATGAAGAATTAAATACCACTGTAGAAAAAAACAGTGAAGAATTAAATAATCCAGTTGAAGAAAATGGCGAAGAATTAAATACAGTTGAAGAAAATACAGAAACAAATGATACAACTGATGAAACATTTACAAATCCATTTGCTGATGAAGTAAGTAATGAGTTCAATAACCCATTTGCAACATCAACAGAAAGCTATACTAATAGTGAAGATTTATTTAATAATTTTTAAAAAAGAAAACAGTTCAAATTGAACTGTTTTTTTATATAAATAACATTAATAGAACTGTAATACCTAAAACAATACGGTAGAACATAAATACTTTAAAGTCATGTTTCTTCAAATATTTTAATAAGAATGATATACAGAATAAACCAATAATGAATGATGTTAATATACCAACACCAAATATTAATAAGTTTTCACTTATAATCGTAATTGTATTATCTTTAATTAAACTAAATAAAGCAGCTCCAGCTACAACTGGTACTGATAAAAAGAATGAGAATTTAGCGCTATCCACTTTATTAATACCTAAAGCACGAGAAGCAGAAATAGTTGTTCCACTTCTAGAAAAACCAGGTACTAAAGCTAAAACTTGACTAACGCCAATGATTAAAGCATTTAAAGCAGTCATATTTTCTAAAGATTTGCTTTCTTTACTCTTCTTATCTACCAAATAAATAACAATACCCATAACAATTAAAGCTAAAGCAATTAACCAAATTTGTTTTCTAAAGAAATTATCAAATATATCTTCAAATAATACACCAACAATTCCAGCTGGAATAGTAGCTATGATAAGATACCAGAATAACTTACCTTCTCCTTTAACACCTTTGGTAACACCACTAATTAACAGTTTCCATAAATCATTCCAAAAATATACAACAATAGCTAATAATGTACCAAAATGTAGTGCTAGATCAAATGTTAATTCAAGATTTGAAGCCATATCAGCGCCAATTTTAAATATATCACGAGCAATAATTAAATGAGCTGATGATGAAATTGGTAAAAACTCTGCTATACCTTGTATAATACCTAAAATAATAATATTTATAATGTTCATATCTTCACCTTCCTATATTATGTATTATAACATATATTTAGGATATATAAAACTAAATATTTATTATTTACATTTATATAACATCTCTTTTACTATATATGCATCCGCAAAAATTTTGACGATATAGATTATATTTACGAGATAATTCGATACTTTTTTTATATCCATCTTTCTTTTTAAAATCGCTAATTAAAAATTTAATACCATATTCATCCTGTAGTTTTAAACCTATTTCATTAATCTTATTACTATTTTTATAAGGACTAACTGTTAAAGTCGTTCCAAAATAATCAAAACCAGCGGCCAAAGAAGCTGTTTTTCTTAAACGTAGTTCATAACATTTAAAACATCTTAGTCCGCCCTCTTTTAAGTTTTCATATCCTAAAACCATCTTTTTAAATTCTTCATTATCATAGTCACAATCCATTATTTTAACGCCTAGAATATCACATAATCTTATTTGTTCTTCTTTTCTTTTTAAATATTCTTCATAAGGCTCAATATTAGGATTATAGTAAAGAATTGTTATATCAAAATAATCTTTCAAATATGTAATACAATAACTACTACATGGCGCACAACAACTATGCATTAATAATTTAGGTTTATAATCCAATGATGCAATTAATTTATCTAATTCTAATTGATAATTCATAAAACTCACCTTTAACATTATAGCATAAAAAAAGATGTTTAGAAACTAAACATCAACCAACCTGGTTTGAAAACCATTAATAAACCTATTAAGATCATAACGATACCACCAATTAAATGAGATAATTTATTATATTTAGTTGAGATACCAGTTACTTTTAATGTCTTCATAGCGATAGTAAAAACAACAATATCATCAATTAAGAAGAATAATATATATAATCCCATATAGAAAGCATATTGCGCTGTTGTTAAATCATTAAGCGCTAAAACTTGCGTAAATATTAATGGTAGACCAGATGAACAAGCCAATTCAATTAAGTTAACAGAAATAGCTAATCCTACAACACCAATCAAAGCTAAAGCAAAACTTAATTCACTTTTTAGAAAACTACTTTCATCAGTTGTAGCTTTAGCCACAATATCTCTAATTTTAGATAAGATAGATTTACGTCTTTTATTATCAACAACATGACATCCATCATCTTGTTTACGTTCCTCATAATAATTAATTAAATTAATAGTACCAACAACCAAAGCTACTAATGCTAAAGCTAATCTTATCCATGATACTTGTGTTAAAGTAACAGCCACTTTTAACCAAGCTGCCATAATAGCTAAGTAAACAAGAGCTGAAGTTATTAAGAATGTTAAACCAATCGTCCACATTTTACGTCTATTCTTCATACCAATAATCATTGTTATTAAGAATAGTAAAACCCACATAGCACATGGATTAAAACCATCAATAAAACCTATAAGAGCGGCTACTAATGGTATAGATATTTCGGTTAAATCAATATAATAACCAAATATTTCAATAGAATCTATAGTACCCTCTACCATTTTAATATCGGATACATCCTCATCATTTAAAATTTTAGATATAACATCTACACTTTTAACTTCAACTTCTTTATCAATTAAATGACTAATAGCTTTTTGTGTTCCAGAACTATAGCCTATAAAATATGTATTACCAATTATTGTAAAAGGAACTTGTCGATTTGTTATATTTAAAGCTTCTTTAACTTTAGTCATAAGTAAAGCATTCTCTTCTACTTCCATAACTTCATAGGCATGTAATTCAATATTATCTAAACTATTTAAATACTCCATTTCGGCTTGACAATGTGTACAATACTTAGAATGAAATAGATATACATCAACCTTGTCTTCAGCATCTACATTAGGCACAAAAGCAACTAAACATAATAATATAAAAATTATAATACGTTTCATTCTATACAACCTTTCAAGAACTCTTTAAGTTCATCTTCATTTTTTTCACCTATTAATCTTCCAACTTCTTTTTCACCATCAAAAAGAATAAAAACAGGTAAAATATCTCCAACATTATATTTAGATACAACTTCTTCATCTAAATCATAATCATATTCAACACTTTCAATATTTAAAGCTATTTTATCCAATCTTGAACGCATAATTAAACAAGCTGGACACCACATAGCACTTACTCTTACTAATTTCATTTTAATCGCAAACTTTCTACACATTCTTTAAATGTATCAATAAAATATTTAACCTCTTCAAGAGTAGTTAAACTAGATAAACTAATTCTAATACTTGATTTAGCTCTTTCCATATCATGCGTTAACGCTAAAACAGATTTAGAAAAAGTACCAGTTGAACATGCTGTTTGTGTTGAGATATAAATATCATAACTTTCTAAAGCATGCAACATTGTTTCTGGTTTAACACCTACAATACTTAAATTCAAAACATTTGGTATACAATATTCATTACTATTTATTGTAACACCCATAGGTAAGTTTTCTTTGATCATATTATTTAAATTACTAATATAAGTATATTTTTCATCTAAGTCTTCCAAAGCCAAACGCATAGCCTTAGCAAAAGAAACAATCAATGCTGTAGCTGGAGTACCACTTCTAAAACTTGTTGTACTCTTACCACCATGAATAAGTGGTTCTAAAGAAATATTTTCTTTTTTATATAATAAACCAATTCCTTTAATACCATATATTTTATGAGCAGAAAAACTAGCTAAATCAACATTAGTTAAATCAATTTTAATCTTACCTAGCGCTTGTGTCATATCAACATGGAAATAACATTTAGGATATTGTTTTAATAATTCACCTATTTCATCGATTGGTTGAACAATACCTATTTCACTGTTAACAGCACATATACTAACTAAAATAGTATCATCAGTTAATAATTCTTTTAATGAATCAAGATCAACAACACCATATTCATTTGTTTTAACAAACTCTACTTCAAAACCTTGCTTTTGTAAATAAGTTAAAGGTCCATATATAGAAGAATGTTCAAATTCTGTTGTTATAATTTTTTTACCTCTATTACTATAAGAACTAGCTATACCTTTAAGTACTGTATTATTAGATTCAGAAGCACCAGAAGTATATATAATTTCACTTTCTTTAATATGTAATAAATCAGCTATTTGTTTTGTAGCAGCATTTATAATACTATTAGCTTCAACGCCTAATTTATGCAATGAGTTAGGATTACCTATAAAATTATTACTTACGTCAACAAATGATTTTAAAACATCAGGATTTGTTGGTGTCGTAGCAGAATAGTCTAAATATGTCATATAATATCACCTTCTTTAATTTTATCAAAAAAAAATTAGAATGTAAATTCTAATTTTGAAATATTAAATTATAAGTTAAAGTGACAAAGTTATCAGGTGTTCTAACACTACATACAGAATTACTTACAGCGTTTTTATTATAATTTAAACGATAATTGTAATCGATGATACAAGGTCCTGTTACTTCATATTCATTATATGAATAATCCAAATTATAAAGTAAGTCATCAATAGTTTGTAAAGAACTAGTATCAAAGACTAAACCGTCTTTATATATTCTTATTTTACCATTATTTAAACTATTTACATCAGTTACATTTGTATTATTTAACACTAATCTTCCAAGATTAGGTAAATTAATAGCATTAACATCACTAATAGGAGCATTAGATAAATCAACTGATTCTAATGTTACTAAAGAATTTATTAAAGTAATATCACTAATACTATCTAAAGCAATACTTTTGATATTTAAGGATGCTAAACTATCAAAAATACTTAAATTAGGAGCATTATATATCTTTAATTCAGTTAAATTTTTAAAATTCTCTAATCCAACCAAAGATGTGATATCATCCCTTATAGTAAACACTTTGTAACTATCAATACTATCTTGCGATAATTTAACTGTATTATTGCTACACTCACTATTTAAATCACTAGCTACTTTCTGACATACTAATGAATCTTCAAAACTAATAGATAATCTATCATCAACTTTAGTAGGCTTATGCACATTAGTCACCAAAATAACTAAACTCATAGCAATAATTAATGAAACGACAGATGTTATTTTTAATACTTTACTTCCATCCATAATATACCCTTCTTTCTTCTATATTAAAAATATATCAAAAAAAGAATAAAATAACAATATCATTTTATTCTTTTTGACATTTTGTTTATAATTTAAATTCACTTGGTATACTAGCTGTAAAAGTCATTGTTTTATTAGTTAAAGGATTAATAATCACTAGTTTATTAGCATGTAAAAATAATCTTTTAGAATTATCTTTAACACCATATTTTGTATCACCAACAATTGGATGACCAAGTTCTTTTAAATGTACTCTTATTTGATTTTTTCTTCCTGTATCAATATTAACATATAACCACGTATATGAATCATTTTCTTTGATTTTTTTATAATGTGTAATAGCTAATTTACCCGAAGAAGATGAATGAACAAAATGATTTTTATCTTCATATAAATAACTTCTGATTGTACCACTATCTTTCATCTTACCAGATACCATAGCAACATATTGTCTTTCCTTGACTAAATCATTCCAATTATCTTGATATAGTTTTTTAATATTTTCACTCTTAGAAAACATTAATACTCCCGATGTATCTTTATCAAGACGATGAATAATAAATATTTTATTATGAGGATTATTCTTTTTAACATAATCACTAACCAAATTATATACTGTTACACTTTTATTATTATCTGTATCAACAGATAACATGCCCTCTTTTTTATTTATAACGATGATATTGTTATCCTCATATATAATATCAATATCCTTTGATTTGTTATACTTGTTAATACTAACTACTTGGCCTTTTTTTAATAAATGATTGTACTTAGTTACAACTTTATCATCAACTAATACACTACCATGTGTAAGTAAGGATTTAATTTCTTTTTTAGAATATTTATAATTTTCAATTAAAAAAGTAAATAATTCGCAAGATTCAACTACTCTATTCATCTAAACCAAACTTTTCTAAATATTCTTCATAAGATATTTGTTTATCTCTTACTTTACCATCATTTTTAAATTCAATTAAACGATTGCTTACTGTTTCAATTAATTCTTGATCAAATGTTGCATATACTAAAACACCATTAAATCTTTTTAAGCCTTCGTTTAAAGATGTAATTGATTCAATATCCAAATGATTAGTTGGTTCATTGAATAATAAAACATTACCTTTTTCCAACATCATTTTACTAAACATACATCTTACTTTTTCGCCACCTGATAAAACATTTACTTTTTTTAATGTTTCTTCACCAGAAAATAACATTCTACCTAAAAAGCCACGTATAAAACTATCATCCTTATTATCTGAATATTGTTTTAACCAATCAACCATATTAGTATCTTTTTCAAAATATTTAGCATGGTTTTTAGCAAAATAAGATATTTTAACATTACTACCTATTTTAATACTACCTGAATCAGGTTGTATTTCGCCTGATAAGATTTGTAAAAAAGCTGTCTTAGCTATCTCATTATTACCAATTAAAGCAATTTTATCAGAAGGAAAAATCGTCATACTTAAATCTTTAATAATTTCTTTACCATCAATACTATAATTAATTTTTTCTAAACTTATAACTTCTTTACCAACATTTTTATCAAATTCAAAATTAATATAAGGATATTTTCTACTAGATGGTTTAATATCATCTAAAACAATTTTTTCTAAGGATTTTTTTCTCGATGTAGCTTGCTTAGATTTAGATGCATTAGCAGAAAATCTTCTAATGAAATCTTCTAATTCCTTAATCTTTTCTTCTTTTTTCTTATTTGATTCTTTCATTTGCTTTTGAATTAATTCACTAGATTGATACCAAAAATCATAATTACCAGCAAATAAAGTTATTTTTTCATAATCGATATCTAACATATGTGTACATACTTTATTTAAGAAATGTCTATCATGTGATACAACTAAAACAGTATTTTTAAAATTAATTAAAAATTCTTCTAACCAAAAAATACTTTTAGCATCCAAACCATTGGTAGGTTCATCTAATAGTAATATATCAGGTTCACCAAATAAAGCTGAGGCAAGCAATACTTTTACCTTATCGGTATCCTTTAATTCTGACATCATACAATTATGTAATTCATTTTTAATACCTAATCCTGATAATAAAATAGCGGCATCACTTTCGGCTTGCCAACCACCTAATGATGCGAATTCCTCCTCTAAAGCAGCTGCTCTAATACCATCTTCATTAGTAAAATCAACTTTCATATAAAGATTATCTTTTTCTTTCATAATGTCATATAATTTGCTGTTACCCATAATAACTGTATCAATAACAGTATAATTATCATATTCATTGTGGTTTTGTTTTAAAACAGATAATCTTTGATCTTTACCAAGTATAACCTCACCTGTTGTACTTTCAATTTCACCTGATAATATCTTCAAAAATGTAGACTTACCAGCTCCGTTAGCGCCAATAATACCATAACAATTATCATCTTTAAATTCAATATTAACGTTTTCAAATAAAGTCCTCGTATTAAAACGCAACGATAAATTATTTACTTTTAACATATTCTACCTCTATCCATCTTGTGATTACTTTTACAATGTAACCAATCTCTTCTTCTGTTAATTCTTTTTCATCATCAATATGATGTATTTTATATAAACATCCACGACAACAAGTTCCTGTCGCATGTTGCGCTATAAAAGTGGGATGAACTTGCCTCATAGGCGTCTGTTTGCCATCATTAGGAAGTTTAACTTTTAAACGCTTATTAATTATATCATAAGTATCACTTTTTATTTTATCTAAACCTTTTTCATTGATATAACCAATCATTTTATTATTTAAATGAAAAGATCCTCTAAACTTAGATTTAGATAATGAATTCAATAAATTATCTATCATTACATCCTCTTTGATTCCATTTGAAAATAATTAGTGATATAACATACATAAGAACTAATATAAACATAAAAACAAAAACAATTGTATTCAAACCACCTTGTGCGAAACCATAGAAATCATAATCATATGATATCACGCCATTTTCAACATGCATCAAAATATTAGAAACATAAAATATACCATATAACAAAACAGGAATTAAAGCTAAATAAATCGTTTTGTTATTCAATTTAACCTTCTCGTATTTAGCAAATGATATGATAGCTAAAAGAGGCACAATTAGATGAAATAATAAATTACTATTAACATATAATAAATAAAATTTGTTACCATAAAACCTTGTTAACCAAAACAAAGTTATAAAGAAAGTTAAAGCCACAGCTGAAGCACCTATATATTTTAAAATATAAACAAAATTAGGTATTACAATTTTCTTTTTCAAATTTAAGTATTCATAAATAGCTAATATAAGTGAAACAATACCAACTAAAATATTAGAATCAACTGTAAAATATCTAAAAGCCGAAAAACTACTACTAGATAACACTTCTAATTTAACCATAAATTGAAATCCTGTCATCATAAAAATAGTTCCTAATAAAACTAATATAAAAATAATAGTATTATAAATTAAAGATTTTTTAATATTCATCAAAACCACCCAATAACATTATATAGTATTTACATGTAAAAAGCAAAAACTTTCATTGACAAATATATATCTGCCAACTATAATATACCCTATCAAGGAGGCGTTATATGAAGGTATATCGTATCGTTAGAAATTATATTGATCCTAATTTTATTATGTATAATGATTTTCAATCAATATATTATGACTTAGGATACATGAGTTTCTCCCATATAATAAATCCGTGGTATGCCAACACAATGTGTGGCAAAATAAAAGAAATCGGTAATTTTTATTTCTTATTTATTGAGGATGCTTTGAACTTTACAAACTTTAATATTGCATGTTCAAATACAGTAAAACTATTAGAATTTGATTTTCCTGAAGAGTTAGTATTTTCATTAATTGGTGTTGGTGAATATGGTGAAACACACAATTTTGGAAAATATGGTTACCCTTGCTCTGAGACATATATTTATAAATCTTCCATAAAAGGAAAAACTATAGATAATACTGATATAAAAGATGAAGATATAAAAAAAATAGTCCTACAAGACTTAAAACAAACTATACAAATTCAAATAGATTGCCAATACTATGGTTCTATCTTAAGAAATATTAAAAAATATCCTGTAAAAAGTATGAATGACATTAAAACAAAAGAATTTAATAGAATATATGATGAGTGTTGCGCCGAAATATTAAAAGATAGAAGACAAATAATAAAAACGCCTTATATAACAAATAAATCCTGTATGTTAGCTGGAAATACATTGCATGATAATAATATAAACAATAGCTTATTGGAAAAAAATGGTTTTCACATTGATAAATCATCAGAATGGCGAAAATTAAAACTTGAAATAGCGCGTAGTTTGGAAAATAATGACACTAAAACTGCTATAGAATGCGTCAAGAGCATTAAAAGAAACTATCATTGACATTATTTATGCGTATGCTAAAATATAAATTAGAAAATGAGGATGATAAAATGAAAAAAATACTAGCAAGTTTAGCCATAATATCTTTTATAATAACTGGATGTAATACAAAAGAAGATATACCAACACCTGATGAACAAAATACACCCAAAATAGAAGTTTTAGAAAAAACTATATCTTTAAATAATCAAAAAATAACTGTAAAATTGGACTATGCTTTAGTTAATAGCGACGAAGAAATATATAATGTTATTTTAAATGTAGAAAATAAAGAATTAGAAAGAATCAAAGTATATGGTATTGATAGTGTAAAAATACTTATGGAAAAAGCAATTATAACAACTATTAAAGGCCAAGATAAAGAGTATTTATTATTCAGTCCAAACACTTATTTCACTATTTGGGCTACTTCTGATTTATATATACTAAATACAAACGATATTATAGCTAAATTACATGATGAAGAAAATATTTCTTTAGTATTAACTGGTAACGGTATCAATAAATATAAACAAGCAGAAAATGGAAAATATAATAGATTCTATACTATTACAAACGATACAATATACTATTTAACTAGTCCTGATGCAAGTATTAAAAATATCACAGAATATGTCGTTACAATCAATAATGACACTATAACAACATCTAAAACAGGAAACAAATTTGTAGGATCAGAACCTGAAGGTGGAAGTTCTACTTTAGCAACTATTTCAGCATATTAAAACATCTTGAATTTCAAGATGTTTTTTTGTACTCTGGTGTCCACGGGCAGAATCGAACTGCCGACCTACAGCTTAGGAGGCTGTCGCTCTATCCTACTGAGCTACGAGGACGTGAAAGGTTTTAAAAACCTATTCATATTATATCATTATTTCTTTAAAGCATCTATAATTTTATGCCATAAATTACCTGAAGAATAATTTAAAATACCTACTTTATATACTTTTAAGCCATATCTAATTAATAGATATATAGCAGCAATAGTTAATGATATAGATATAATCATATCAATAGCTGTAAACTCGCCCATTACAAGTAATGAAGGGCTTAAAATAGCTGATATAAATGGTATATAACCCAATATTCTAATGAATAAAGATCCTTTAAACATGCCAGCCATAATAGCTAAATAATAACCTAATAAATTAGCCATCATAATAGGTGTTTGTATTTGTTGGAAATCTTCAGCATTAGTTGTCATACTAGCTAAAACACCAGCTAGTAATGAATACGCTATAAAATTTACTAACATTAATAATAGAATTAAAGGAATAATAAATTTCAAATTAGATAAGAAACTAAGTGGTAAAACACCATCTAATTGTCCAATTAAACCTGTAGTCATACTTCCTATAGTTGTATTAGTCACCATTCCTCTAACAACAAAACCAGCAACTAAATAAATAATTAACAATAAACCTTGTGTGATGATGAAGATATTACCAGCAGCACATTTACTAAAGAAATGAGTTGCAGGTGAAACATTCGAAATAATTATCTCCATACCTCTTGTTGTCTTTTCGTCATTTACCTCGGCTCCTATCATTTGTACTAAGAAAATAACTAACATAAAGAATGGCAATATAACGATAGGAAATACTGTACTCATAATAGCATTCATATTTTCCTCTAAAGAATCTTTAGATTCATCTAATATTGTCCTTTGTATATCAACATTACCTACTAAATCATTGTATTGTTCACTACTAATATTATACTTAACAACAGCTAATTGTGTTTTAACATTACTTAATGACATTGTAATTAAGGTAGTAGTAACCGTATCAACATAATCATTACTGATCATTTCAACATCAATAATATTATCACTTTTATCAATAACTAATATAATAGCATTTTTTAAATCATCTGATAGTTTTTCAACCATTTCGTCTCTAGATAATGTAGCTTTTTCTACTTCATAACTATCCGCCATACCATATTGTTCTAAACCAGCAGTAATAGCTTGGTTAAACATATCATATGATGATGCATTATCAACTACATATATTTGGTGTTTGTCATCAAAGTCACCACCAAAATATTTAATAATTAAATCAATGTTACTAACAGCTATAATAGCTAAAGCTAAAAGAATATTAGCTATAACAAACCATTTAGTTTTCATTTTTCGTTGTAAACTAATTTTTGTTAAATACTTAAATTTATTTTTCATATGCTTCACCTACTTTAGCTATAAATATTTCATTTAAACTTGGTTCTTCAACAACAAATTCAGTTATGTTATTACATTTTTTAACATAGTTGAAAACATTTGACGTCATATCAATATTTTCTATTTGAACTTTGTATCCATCATTGAATGGGTATGCATCTACAACGCCTTCTATTTTTCTTATTTCATCTAAAACAATATCACCTTTTATTAAGATATTTTTCTTACGATATTTTTTCTTAATACTAGCTAAATCACCAGACAATACATCTTTACCATTTAGTAAAACCATAATTTTTTTACAAAATAATTCAACATGCTCCATACGGTGAGATGAGAAAATAATCATACTACCAGATTTAGATAATTCAATTATCTCTTTTTTAAATAACTCTATATTTAATGGATCTAAGCCACTAAATGGTTCATCTAATATCAATAAACGTGGTCTATTAATAACAGCTGTAATGAATTGAACCTTTTGTTGATTACCTTTAGATAATTCTTTAATCTTTTTATTTTTATATTCAGGTATTTCAAATTTAACAAGTAATTCATCCATACGTGATAAAATATCTTCTTCCTTCATACCTTTTAAAGTTCCATAATATAAGCATTGTTCTTTAACTGTTAATTTAGTTAATAAACTTCTCTCTTCTGTTAAAAAACCAATTTGATCAGTTACGGAATAATCAATTTTTTTATCATCCAATGTTATCTTACCTTCACTACATTCTAACAATCCCATAATCATTCTAAATGTAGTTGTTTTACCAGCTCCATTAACACCTAATAAACCAAATATTTCTCCTTCTTTAACTTCAAAAGAAATATTATCTACAGCCTTAAAATCACCATAATATTTTGTTACATTCTCTACTTTTAACATCTGTTTCACCTCTTAATTATAAATCTAAATATATCATTATATGTAATAATGAACATGAGTATCATTAATAATATCAAACCGATTGAATGAATTAAATTTTCAAATTTAACATCAACTTTACTACCTTTAATTTTTTCAATTATCAAAAATAATACTCTACCACCATCAAATGCTGGAAAAGGAAGTAAATTAATAAAACCTACATTGATACATAAATAAGCTATTAAGTATATAATATTTAAAAATCCAGCTCTAGCGCTTTGACCAACAATATTATATATACCAACAGGGCCTGATAAAGAAGATAAACTAATTTTACCTGTAAATAAATAACTTATTGTAACAACCATTTGCAACATCAAACTATTAAATTTTGTTATAGCATATTTAATAGCGGGAATAAATCCTTTTTCAACATTATAACCCAATTCAAAGCCATAAATATAACCATCATCTACCACTTCTGGTTTTAAAACAACATCATATTTTTGACCATTTCTTTCAACCACTAACTTTAAATCTTTTCCATAATTTACCTGGTATTCCAACATAAAACGATCATAATCTTTAACTTTAACCTTATCTACTTTTACTATTTTATCATTGATGTTTAATACACTATCTTCTTTAACATTAGTCACAACTAATGTATGATATGTATTACCATTAATTAAACCAATGATAAATAAAATAACAATTGCGAATAAGAAATTAAACATAACACCGGCAATAACGGTTAAGAAACGTTCTGTCCAAGTCTTTGATTGCATTTTAGCTATTTCTGGTATATCCTTATCCTGTTCCATACCTTCGCCAGCCATAGAACAAAAACCACCGATAGGAAACAATCTTATACCATACTCTGTTTCATCATTTTTTCTTTTAAATTTAAATATTCTAGGTCCCATACCAATACAAAATTCATAAACATATATACCAGCTTTCTTGGCAAATATAAAATGACCTAATTCATGAACAAATATGGTTATACTAAGAACCAAGACAAAATAAATAAATGTCATATTAATCTCCTTTATAAAATTGTAATAACAAATAAACTAGCTAACATAACAAAAATCATATTATCTAATCTATCTAAAACACCGCCATGTCCAGGCATTAAATTAGAATAATCTTTAATACCATAATTTCTCTTGATTAATGAGAAGAATAAATCACCAAATTGACCAACTATTGATAATAAAATAGTTATCATAACCGTTTTTAATGGATTAATACCACTAATAAAAATATAAAAATATAAAGAACAAATTAAAGTACCAAATACTAATCCACCTAAAGCACCTTCCCAAGATTTATTTGGTGAGATGCTGTTAATTTTATGTTCACCAAATTGTGTACCAATTAATTGTGCGAAACTATCATTTGTACAAGAAATTAAGAATAAATATATAAAATAATATAAACTGATATTACGATTTATAATCATAGTAGAAAAACTTATCGCCATAAAAATAGTTATACCTAATAAAGAAAATCCTTTATTTGTATTAAATTTAATATCTTTATAGTTATATAACATAATAAAAGCAGACATCAATAAAATAATAGCAAGTAATCTAAAGTCTATAAGATTAGTAAAACTAATTTTATGCATATTAGATATAATAATGCCTAAATAAAGAATATAAGTAATAAATTTAATTAATTTGCTTTTTGTCATTAGATTAACAATTTCACGCATGCCTAATAAAGATATAATGATAGCATAAACATAAAATGGTTTCCCACCCATAATTATCAAAGGTAAACTAATACATAAAGCTATTAATGCACTAATTAGTCTTTTTTTCATAATCTATTCCTCCAAATCGACGATTTCTTCTATTAAACTCTTCTAAAGCTTTATCAAATTCTTTACTATCAAAATCTGGAAACAATACATCAGTAAAATACAATTCAGCATATGATAATTGCCACAACATAAAATTACTTAAACGTATTTCTCTACCAGTACGTATCAATAAATCAATACCTGGTAAATCATTATATAAGTATTTTTCAAACAAATTTTCATCTAATATGTTAATATCGACATTATCATTAACTATTTTTTTGCATGCATCAACTATTTCTTTATGTGAACCATAATTTAAACAAAAATTAATAGTTCCATTTTTATTATCTTTTGTTTTAGATGTTACTTCTTCCATAACATTTATAACATCATCATTTAAATTATCCCTACTACCTGAGAAAACTATTTTGTAGCCTTTTTTATTATATTCTGTAAAGTTTTTCTTAAACATCTTTACAAATAAATCCATTAAATAATCTACTTCTTCTTTACTTCGTTTAAAATTTTCAGTTGAAAAGACATATAAGCTTAATACTTTGACACCTTTTGCAAATACATAATCTGTTAGCTTATCTAAGTTTTTAGCACCTTCTAAGTGTCCTTCACTACGTGATAAGCCTCTTTCCTTAGCCCATCTGCCATTACCATCTAAAATTATTCCTACATGATTTGGTACCATCTTATCACCCTAATTAATATTATAATATAAATGCTAATTTAATACAATAAAAAAAGGAGAATAATTCTCCCTTAATATGCTTTATGAAGCTGGAATATAACATCTTCTCTCGCCATTTACAGAATACTCTGAACCTTGTGCACAGGCTTTAATTGTTGGAACATAACATCTATATGAACCATTTGTATAATACGTTGAACCTTGTGAACATGACAAGTATTCATCAGTAGTCCAACCAGTGCACTCATAAGTCGTACAACTTATTAGCCATTCTGTCTGTTGTTTACCGGTATTAGCGCATGTACGACCACATTCAACACCAGTATCACTACCAGGACAAACGTCTGAATATGCTCTACACTTGTCATCTATGCATGTAGAGTGCGTTGACCAACCACATGTACACTGTGTATATTCATAACTTCCTGTTTGTCGCACAGAGGTACAATAAGTATCACCATATCTTGTATAAGCTTCACCAACATCACATATATACCCATATGATGAATTGTTTACGAAACTACCTGTTGAACATGTTGTAGTCGGCGTTGGCGCACCAATATCACATATATATCCTAATGATGAATTATACGTTAATGTTCCTGTTGTACATTTAAATGAAATGGTTGCTGCTTTATAACATCTCATGCCTGAATCATAACCAGAATAATAACTCCATCCCGATGGACACGAATACCTAGTTACATATTCACCATTTTCAGAACAGCTTGTAGTCCAACTATATTCGTCACAAGTTCGATAATACCTAACATAACTTGTTGTATTGTAACAAGATGTCGTACTCCACCTACAACCTCTTGAATTGTTATATGGAATACTTTCTGAGTCACAGCATTCATAAGTGCCGTCCCAATCCCATTCTCTAGATGAAACCGGATTGTTAGCTACGCATATATATCCTGTTGAGGTTTCTGTTAAAGTTCCTTCTGAACATGTAACACTTGCTCTCCATATTGCATATAGTTTAGTATTACTAGAAAAACTATATGATGTACCAGGATTATGGGTTACTGCACTTGTGCTAGTACCATAGCCCATGAAGATATAACTTCCTTTTGTAAAATTAGTAACTCTTGGTGCTACTGAACAGCTTGTATCAGTATTATACATATTACATGTACTTGGCTCCATTGTTCCACTACCACCATTAGCGTCATAACTTACTGTTATTGTCTTATATGTTATAGGGTACCATGTTATATTATTTGTATTTGCAGATATCATCAAACTTTTTGTTGATGTGTTATAAGCGGTATTATTACTTGTGTCATTAGCACTTACATTATACCCTACAACAGTATAACCATCTCTTGTAATCGTAGGCGCTATTAAAGAACAATTCGTACTTTGAGCATGACCATTATATGATGCTACTATAGTACATGTTTGATCTTCTGCTGTAGATAACGTTGCACCATTAGCATTAAATTTAGCAGTATATGTTATAGAATCTTTTTTAGTTATCGCATAGTATGTCGCACTGTCACTTACACTCTTCTCTGTATTTGCACTCCAACTACTTGTTGTTCCATTTTGTGAAGTATTAAATCCTACTACCGTTGGTGTATTACTTGATGCTGTGATTGTTGGTGATGTAATTGAACAACTTGTTGCTTCATTCCACATATCACATGACAATGTAATAGCTGTTGTTGAGGCAGAGCCGATACTAGTAGCTCCATTTGGATCAAATGTTATTGTTACTGTTTTTTTCCATATTGCATATAATGTTATGTTGCTATTTGCTGTATACGAAGCACCACTAGCATATGCTACAGTCGTTGTGTTTCTAGTTGTACCCCATCCTACAAATGTATAACCTGTTCTTGTTGGTATAGTTGAGGTTATATTAGTACTTAAATCTTGTTGTTTTGTAGTACTTGCTATACTTCCTGTTCCACCATTTACATCATAACTAATTGTATAGCTATTTACTGCTATTGCAGTACTTGTTGCCGCATTACCAGCTCCTGTTGTTACTGTTACTTTATATGTTCCTGCTTCTGCTGTTGTATAACTAATACCTGTTGCTCCTGTTATTGGTGTTGTTCCATTATACCATTGATAGCTATACCCTGATATCGTTGTTGATGGTGTTACTGTGGCTGTAAAGACATTCTTGTTACTTGATACAGTCTTAGCTACGCTTACTGTTGGTACAGTTTTATCTACCTTGATTGTATATGTTCTTGTACTACTATTTCCAGCTTTATCTGTTGTTGTGACAGTGACATTAGTTCCAGAAGTATTACTTGTGATTGATGTAGCACTTATAGTTGTTGAACCATGGCCTGATAATGTATCTGTTCCATTTACAGCTGCTAACGTTACATTAGATTTATACCAACTATTTGTTCCTAATGTACCTGTTATTGTTGCTGTACCTGCTGTTGGAGCAGTCTTATCTAGTTTATATGCATCACTACATATTACTTCACTTGTTTGATTATAATTATCAGTTGCCTGTACACAGATTCTATTATTACTACTTTCTGTACTTATTAAACGTGTTGCCGTAGTATTTGTTACAACAGAACCATTTGTTGGATTACATGTATCTGTTGTGGCTGTACATACTTTGAATTCTTTTATACCATGTCCTGACTGGTCATATACCTCAATGTCAACAACAAAATCATTTCTTGCCCAGCCATTACTATTTATAGCATTTTCATAACCATAATGTAACTTAAATGTAACGATTGGCGCGCCGGATGATACTGTTACTTTTCTTGTAACTGTTTTAACGTTACCAGCATTATCTTTTGCTGTATATACAACATTAGTTACACCAGTCTTTGATGTATCTACTGTCTCTGGTGAATGCGTACATGTATCTACTCCACTTGTTGCATCACTACATGTTACACCTGCATCTAGGTTAACTGTAGCTCCTACATTCACATTTATATCGGCTATACCATTAATTTCTGGTTTTGTTTTATCAATCTTAAGTGTAGAACTACATATTTTATCACTTACGTTACCAACGTTATCGTATACGATGGTGCATACTTGTGTTGAAGCAACATCTGTTATAGTTATTGCAGTTGATGCAGTTTCTAATGTCGTAGGTGTACAGCCTGTTCCTTGACACCATTTGTATTCTTTAACGCCTGAGCCAACATCTGATGGTGTCATAGTAACTGCAACATCACTTGTATACCATCCATTACTTCCTGTAGTACCATCAATATTGAATGACATAGTAGGTTTTATTGCATCTCTCGTAATAGCATACCATGTTTTACCTGTATTACTTGATGATAATGTTATTGTTTTATTTGTTGCATTGTATGCACTATTTGAAGATGTACTTGCTGAATTTGTATCAAATCCTATAATTGTATAACCACTTCTTGTAATTGTTGGAGCTGTAATGACACATGTTGTTGCTTGCGCTTCTCCATTATACGTAGCTACAATTGTACAACTTTGATCACTTGTTGATGATAATGTTGCTCCATTGGCATTAAATTTAGCTATATATGTCAACGCACTTTTTGTTGTGATTGCATAATATGCTACATTTCCACTTATACTCTTAGCTGTATTATGATTCCATGATGATGTTGTTGCAGTAGCTGATGTTCCATATCCAACTACCGTTGGTGTATTACTTGGTGCTATGATTGTTGGTGATGTAATTGAGCAACTTGTTGCTTGCGCTGTTCCATTATATGACTCAGCTATTGTACAACTTTGTGTAATACTTGCTTCTGTTGATGCACTTCCACCATTAGGTGTTTGACTTGCTGCACCATTCTTATAGAATGTTACAGTATATGTCACAGCACCTTTTTTAGTTGTTGCATCATATTCGCCATTATCGCTTACTTGTAATTCTGTTTCTGGCGTCCAAGTTTGGGGACCTGACCCTGATTTTTTAGTCCATCCAACTACGGTTGGTGTATTACTTGAAGCAGTAATCTTAGGTGATGTAATCTTACAATTTGTCGTTGCATTCCACATTTCACATGATAGTGAAATTGGTATTGTTGAAGAAGAACCGATACTAGATGCACCATTTGGATTAAATGTTATTGTTACTGTCTTCTTCCATATTGCATATAGTGTTGTTCCACTATTAGCTGTATATGAAGCACCACTTGCATATGATACTGTTGTTGTTGTAGCACTAGTACCCCATCCCATAAATGTATATCCTGTTCTTGTTGGTACTGCTGTTGTTATATTAGTACTTAAATCTTGGATTTTTGTAGTTGTTCCTACTGTTCCAGATCCACCATTTACATTATATTCTATTGCGTAACTTCCTATTGTTATCGCATTACTTGTTACTGATAGACCTGCTTGCGTTGATACTACTAATTTATATGTTCCTGCTTGTGTTGTCGCATAATTACTACTTGTTGCTCCTGATATTTCTATATTATTTCTATACCATTGGTACTTATATCCTGATACAGTTGTTACAGGAGTTACTGTTGATGTTAATACATTTTGATTATTTGATACACTCTTTGCTATTGTTGCTGATGGTGCGTTTTTGTCTACGCCAATTGTATATAATCTTGTTGCCACATTTCCTGCATTATCTGTCGTTGTTACAGTAACGACCGTACCTGATGTATTGTTTGTTATACTTGATGGGCTTACAGTTGTTGAAGCATGTCCTGATAAGCTATCAGATCCATTTATTGCATTTATTGTTACGTTAGAAGTATACCAATCATTTGTACCGCTAGTACCGGTAAACGTTGCTGTACCTGCTGTTGGGGCTGTCTTATCCAGTTTATATGCATCACTACATATAATAGGACTTGTCTGATTATAATTATCAGTTGCCTGTACACAAATTCTATTATTTCCGCTTTCTGTGCTTATTAAACGTGTTGTGGTAGTACTTGTCACAATAGAACCGTTTGTTGGATTACATGTATCTGTTGTCGCTGTACATACTTTGAATTCTTTTATACCATGTCCTGAATTATCTGTTACATTTATTGTTACATAGAAATCATTTCTAGCCCATCCATTACTATTTATTGCCCCGGCTGCTGCTGTATAACTTACTGATGGTGCATCTGTTTCTATCGTCACTTTTCTTGTAACTGTTTTAACGTTACCAGCATTATCTGTCGCTGTATATACAATATCATGCACTCCTGCTTTTGATGTATCAACTGTTTTAGGATTATAATCTAATTCATATATACCACTAAGTCCATCTTGAGCAGATGCTTCTAAATTAACTGTGCCATTTTTAGCCACAACTAAATCTCCTATACCTGTAATGATAGGTTTAACTGTATCTACTTTAATTGTGCTACTACATAGCTTTTCACTATTATTTCCTGCTTTATCATATGCTACAGAACATACTTGTGTTCCTAAACCATCTGTAATAGAGACTGTCTTTTTGCCTGTCTCTTTATTTGTAGGATCGCAATTATATCCCGTGCACCATAGATAATAATCTACTCCTGACTCTAAATCAGTAGTTTCAATTTCGACATATACGTTACTTGTATACCAATTATTATTTCCTTTTGTTCCTGTAATATTATAATTCAAATTTGGTTGTGTTTTATCTACTTTAATTGTATATTCTCTTGTTGATGTGTTTCCAGCTTTATCTGTTGATGTTACTGTTACTGTAGTACCATTAGTATTATTCGTAATAGAAGCTGTATCAACTATTGTTGTGCTATGTCCTGATAAAGCATCTGATCCATTGATAGTAGCTATATTGACATTCGATAAATACCAATCACCTATGCCTTTTGTGCCAGTTATTCTGATTGTACCTGCTGTTGGAGCAGTTTTATCTAATTTATATGCATCACTACATATTACTTCACTTTTTTGCCCATAATTATCTTCTGCTTGGACACAAACTCTATTGTTATTACTTTCTGTACTTATTAAACGTGTTGCCGTAGTATTTGTTATTACTGATCCATTTGTTGGATTACATGTATCAGTTGTTGCTGTACACAATCTAAATTCTTTAATACCATGTCCTGAATTATCTTTGACATTGACATTTACATAAAAGTTTTCATTAGCCCAACCATTACTATTGATTATGTTATCTGCTATAACAAAATTAACTGTTGGAGCTTCAGCTGAAACATTAACTTTTCTAGTCAAACTCTTAGTATTTCCAGCTTTATCTACAGCTGTATAAGTAACTGTATGAACACCTGCTTTAGATGTATCAATACTTGTTGGTGTATGTGTGAAAGAAGATATTCCACTCGTAACATCTTGAGCACTAGCATTTAGATTTACGCTTCCACCTTTATTTACAACAATATCACCAATTCCTGTAATTTCTGGTTTTACAGTATCTATCTTGATTGTATCTGTACATATTTTATTACTATTGTTAACAGCCATATCATATGCTATAACACATACTTGTGTTCCTACATTATCTGTAAGTGATATTGTCTTGTTTCCTGTTTCTCTATTAACCGGTTCACAATCCATACCCGTACACCATGTATAAAAATTTAACCCCGATTCATTATCAACTACACTTATTTCAACATATGCAGATGTGGTATACCAATTATTGTTACCTAAAACACCTGTTACATTATAAGTTACAATAGGAGCATTATTATCAACACCTAAATAACCTAATGTGCAGTCATCTGTTTTTTCTAGATCACCATAAAAATTTTTAACATAGCATGAACCATCTAATCTAATAGATAATGCTGTTAAACCTTTACTATTTGCATATAATTCACCATCAGCTTGAGGTTTATTATCAATACTAACATTGTCATAAATGTTATTTAATTGTTTAACATCCTCTTTTTTATATGGATCAATCATACTTTCAGCATAATAATTTTCTGCTGCCCTTATCAAATTAGTAGCCGTCAGCATATTAGCCCTATCTCTTAATGTTGCAATAACATTAATAGTTATAGGTGTAGCTATTAAAGCCACTACTGCTAGTATAATAACTACTGTTATTAATTCAATTAATGTAAGTCCCTTTTTTTTCATATTATCACCGTACCCTATATAATAGTAGTATACCATTTTTTTTAATTAATTTCAATAAAAAAGGGATGTACTCCCTATTTTGTTCTAAGTATACGTGATCCTATAGAATTAAGTCCAACTGAACCAGTGTCCAAAGCATAATAGTATAGACCATTAGAATTACCATAATCCCATCTACCACCAACTAGAGTAATATAACTTCCACCTGCTTGACGATAGCCATCATTAATAACACTACCAGTTTCGGTTGGAAAACTAAATAATGGATATCTATCATCGTAACCTAATGTCTTGATAGTTCCATTTGCTTTAGCGTTAATATAACTTAACATCTTGTAACATCCAGTGTATGTATCAACGTTGTATTCCTCTGGTTCAGTACATACATAAGCCACATTATTTTTAAGATTAATACCATCAATAAATTGCCATATATTTCCAAAAATATCTTCCATACCTCTATATATCATACTATGTTTTCCATCATTATTTAATGTTCCTGATTTCATTCCTAAACTATCACATCCGCCAGATGGAAGAATAGTTGAAGATGAAGAAACACCTAAACCTAATTTGGCCTGTGAATTATAATCAGCATATTCAACTAAATATAATATTTGAATTAAGAAATAATGATAATCTAATTGACCAAAACCTTTATCAATAGCTTCTGACTTAGTTCTAAACCATGTCATCGTTTGATTAGCCGCTGGCGCAACACCACTCATTGAACGAATTTTATTATCTGCATAGCTTGATGTATATCTTCCTACGGAAAAAGCGTCTGATTTAGTATATCCACTAATTGGAAACTCAGATATAGATATATATTCGTAACCATTAGATTGCCATCTTTTATAATAGAATATTGGTATACGCGTTAAAACATCACCTGTACTACCATCAGCATGATATTTAGCTTCAGAAATATCCGCTACATCTTGATTTAAATCTCTATCATATACATAACTTTTAATAGCACTCCATGGATAAATATTATCAAAATCATTTACAACACTACTTCCATCTTTAGTAGCATTAGCTACTTTACCTACGGCATTGTCATATCTTTCCCAAGCAGAAGAAGTAGAAGTTAAACTACGTCTAATAGTATATTTAACATTGATATCTGCAGAACTTTTAATACTATAATCAGTGCCATCATAATATACTAAACGATCGTTATTTTTAATAAGTAAACGCACTACTTTATTACTTTTATAATCAACATCTAATACTTCAGTATTACCTAAATGTACCATTGAAGCAACATTATCTTTAGTCATATTTTCGCAATCAATAGTCGTATCAGAATTCATTTTATCTTTCATATTAAAATTTAATAATTTACAATAGTCATCAATATCCCTAACTAAATTTTTAGCTTCATCTAAAGCTACTGAATCCTTTGAATCATCTATAATATCAATAACTATTGGTGTAGCTACTAAAGCTATAACACCAAGTATAACAATAACAGCTAATAATTCTACTAAAGTAAACGCCCTTTTCATATTATCACCATATTAAGTATACATTTTTTTAACATATTTTGTCAACAAAAAAACCTGTTATATACAGGTTTAAAATGAATCAATATTGATTTTTACTTTTTTCATTCCATTAGCATAAGCTGAAGCTTGAACTAAAGTTCTAATTGCATTAATGATAGCACCTTTTTTACCAATGACACTACCCATAACACTTTCATCAACCAAAACTTCAATAGTTACATATTCATCATCTTCGGCTATTTGCTTTATAGATACCATATCAGGGTCATTAACAATATTTCTAATTAGAAAACCAGTTAATTCTACTAAATTCATTATTTAGTTTTTGATTCATGAAATTTCTTCATGATTCCTTCTTGTTTAAATAGACCTCTTACAGTATCAGTAGGAATAGCTCCATTAGCTAACCATTTCATAGCTAAAGCCTCATCAATTTTAACCTCAGCTGGTTCAACAATTGGATTATAGTAACCAATTTCTTCAATAACAGCACCATTTCTAGCATTTCTAGAATCAGTAGCTACTACACGATAAAATGGTCTTTTTTTAGCTCCCATTCTTTTAAGTCTTAATTTAACTGCCATGTTCATTCCTCCATTTCTTAATACATTCTATCACATTAAAAAAGAAGTGTCAACCTTTTTTAGTTGACACTATATATAATTCTCATCAACTTTGTCGATTTCTTCTAAAGTTTCATCATTTATATCAGTTATATCGTCCCAAGGTTCCTCATCTTCTTCAATAGCAATCTTCATTTTACTTTCCCCCACTACCTCAACACCTAACTCTTTATTTATTTCAAAATTAATACTTCCATCTTCAATCTTAACATCAGTACAATTAGGTTGATTTAATGAACGAACAATTATCTCAGTATCACTATCGATAGCATCCTCTTTTATCTTAACATTAAATAAATCATTGTAAGTTATATTTTCACTTACAACATTTGTTTTGGAATTATTATCATATGAATACCATACATTAACATCAAATGATCCATCAACGCCTATCTTATTGCCATTTTTATATCCTTTAAACTTATGATTTATAACCCAACATCCTAAAACAGTTGTAGGAGTTTGTTCAGGTTTAATTGTATACTTATCTTTAAATGACTTTTTTCCTTTACCAACTATAGCTTTCGTAACTATCTCTTTATATAATGCCATTATATCACCTCTCAATTTAATGTATGCTATTGCATTAAAAAAGTGCACAAAAAAAAGGACTTAAGTCATTAATTACAAAATCCTATTTCATTGTATGGAATAATAGCATTATATGGTATTTCTGCATATGGATTTACACCATTGCTAAATTCAATACCATCATCATTATAAATTGATATAAAAAAGTATCAATAAATATTAACACTATTTAACTATATATTGACATTAGTTCTACTATTTAAATAATAAAAACATCTGATTTCAACTTTAGTTGATTTCAGATGCAACCCATTAAGGGAATGCATTTGATCTGCTAGAATCAAATGTATCCTTTTTTATTATATGAAGTTTCCTTCACTGCATACATAATAACACAATTATAATATTATTGCAACTCTACTATTTCGCCATCCATACTCCATGTTTTAACAGATGTTATTTTAACATTTACAATTTTACCTAAGTAACTACTGTCAGCTTTAACATTAACTAATTTCATCGTATCAGTATAACCTTTTAAACTACTATTTTTAGAACTATAATCTTCTAATAGTACAGGTACTATTTTATTTAAATATTTATCGTTGTTTTCTTTAGAATATTTATTAATTAATTCGTTTAATTCATATAATCTATTCTCTTTTTCTTCTAAAGATATATTATCTTCCATTTTAGCAGCAGGTGTTCCCTCACGTGGTGAGAAAATAAAGGTAAAAGCTGAATCATACTTACAAACATTAACAACTTCTAAAGTCTCTTCGAAATCTTCTTGTGTTTCACCTGGGAAACCAACAATAATATCGGTAGTTAGTGAACAATTAGGTATTTTTGTTTTTAAGTTATTAACTAATTCTAAATATTGCTCTTTAGTATATCTTCTACCCATTAGTTTTAGAATTTTACTTGATCCAGATTGTAAAGGTAAATGAATGTAAGGCATTATATTATCATATTTAGCTATAATATCAATCATCTCATCATTAAAATCCCATGGATGACTAGTAACAAACCTAACTCTTTCAATACCTGTTTTAGCTACATCTTCAAGTAAATTAGCCATTGTATAATCTATATTTAAATCTTTACCATAAGCATTTACGTTTTGACCTAATAAAGTAACTTCTTTATATCCATCTTTAACAAGGCTTTCAACCTCACAGACAATATCCTTAGGTAATCTACTTCTTTGTTTGCCTCTTGTATAAGGTACGATACAATATGTACAGAACTTATCGCAACCATACATAATATTAACCCAAGCTTTATATTTATTATCACGTTTTACAGGAATGTTTTCTTGAATTTCACCCTCACATGATAATACTTCAATTTGTTGTGTATTTGTTTTAGTAGCCTTTTCTAGTATACTTGGTAAAGATTGAATATTGTGTGTTCCGAAAACGAAATCAATCCATTTATATTTATGCATAATAGCATCAACAACAACTTCTTCTTGAGCCATACATCCACAAAAACCTACCATAACATTTTTAGATTGTCGAGCATGTTTAATTCTACCTAATAAGCCAAAAACTTTGTTATGTGCATTTTCTCTTATAGCACATGTATTTAAAATAACTAAGTCAGCATCTTCAATATCAGTACTTGGTTTATATCCCATTTGCTCTAAAATAGCCCTTATATTTTCAGAATCATGTTCATTCATCTGACATCCATATGTTTTAACAAAATATGTTTTACCTACACCTAAAACTTTTTCTTCTTCAGTTAAGACATAATCATTTTTTACTAAAACTTCTGTTTTTGTTCTATGTCTAGCCTCTTTCATATCAGGTAATTGCATATTATCACTCCAAATCAAAACAATTATATCATGTATATAAAGAAATTTATATATTTTTATTAAAAAAGATTGAATAATTCAATCTTTAAATGTTGTTTATCAAAAATAAAATAAAAGCTATAAAAATAGATAACAATACTACACCATTAATTCTATTTACTTTATTTTCTTTTGTTTTAATACCACATATCATTGATAAAAATAAGCCACTAACTAAACCACCAATATGAGCAGCATTATCAATACCTGGAAGCAAGAATCCTAAACTTAAGTTTAAAATAATAACAGGAACTATTTGACTTCTTAAAACATTACCCAAATATAAACGATAATGATATCCAAAATATAAAATAGCTGATAATAAACCAAAGATAGCGCCACTAGCTCCGGCTGATACAGCATCAGAGAAACAAATTGATAAAGCACTACCACATAAACCACTTAATAAATAAATGATTAAAAATTTCATCTTACCATAAAAAGTTTCAACTTGACTACCTATTACGTATATAGCATAACTATTACATAATAAATGTACAATACCTATATGAATAAACATAGCCGTAAATAAACGATAATATTCGTGGTAATCCAAAACAAGATTTCTTTGAACAGCGCCAAATTTAACTAACGTTAAAACATCTTCACTACCATTACCTAAAAAAGTCATAGCTAAAAAGAATAAAAGATTAATTATTAAAATAGCATATGTAACAACAGGTTTTTTAGGCATAAAAACACTTTCAGCTTCTTGAGCATCATTTTCTGTTTTTTCGTTTATTTCTGTTGTTAATTTAATAAATAATTCCATACCCTCTTCTTTATATTTTAATGCCTTACCAATATCTGGAAAAGCTTCTAAAACAGTATTATTCTTAACCAAATCATCCATTTTATTAACCTTTAAACATTTAATAAATCCATCATCTTCAATATGAACATTATCACCTAAATTTAAGAAAATACTTAATGTTGGAACACTGAAAGTAAAAGTTTTTCTCTTGATAGATTTCATTATTTGTTTAGTTCTAAATAAATCATAATCTAATTGCTCATTATTATGAATATAATTGGATACAATACGAATAATTTTGTAATCATTATCCATATTTTCTAACCATATTTCATCTTTAGCCCCATGTAAAACAACAGGGTTATAATTTTTCGTAGTTATAAAATAATGAAGTAATTTCATTACGATTTCATCATGATTAGATGAAACTGTATAATTCATAATTATTCCTCCTTAAATTTATTTAAAATATTTATAAAACATTCAGGTAATTCACTTGTAAATTCTAAATATTCACCGCTTGTAGGATGAATAAATCCCAACTCTTTGGCATGTAAGCATTGTCCAGACTCATCAATTAACGCCCTTTTACCATAAACAGGATCATTAACAACAGGATGACCTATATAATTCATGTGCACTCTTATTTGATGTGTTCTACCTGTTTCCAATATAACTTCAACCAAAGTCGCATTTTTATATCTTTCCAATACTCTTAAATGCGTTATAGCATCTTTACCATCAGCTACAACAGCCATCTTTTTTCGATCATTAGTATCTCGTCCTATAGGTGCATCAATAGTAGCTGTATCTTCTTTAATAACACCCCATACTAAAGCTATATATTTACGATGGGCTTTTTGTAAACTTAATTGTTCTGATAAAAACTCATGAGCTTTATCATTTTTAGCCACCATCAATAAGCCCGTTGTGTAAGCATCAATACGATGTACAATACCTGGTCTAAACTCACCATTAACATTACTTAAAGTTTTAGAATGAAATAATAAACCATTAACTAATGTATGTTTTGTATTACCAATAGCTGGGTGTACAACAACACCATTAGCTTTGTTAACTACAAGTACATCATCATCCTCATAAACAATATCCAAATCCATATCTTCAGGTTCTAAAGACATTTCATCTTCCATATATTCCGAAATAGTAATAATATCATCCATTTTAACTTTATAGCTATTTTTTACTTTGTTACCATTAACTAAAATACAACTATCTAACATTTTACAAATCTTACTTCTACTAACATCAAGTTTTTTAGATAAATATGTATCTATTCTTTCATCATTTTCTTCGACTATTACCTCTTGCATAGAACACCTCCTGAACTATTAAAATAATAACAGATATAACAATAAAGCTATCTGCTATATTAAAAATAGCAAATCCTTTAACATCAATAAAATCTAATACATAACCATATAAAACTCTATCAACTAAATTACCTATGATACCACCTAATAACATACCATATGTTACACTTTGTAAGTTATTAAGTTTTTTATCTTTAATCAAATAAAAATAAATCAAATTTAAAGCTATAATTGTTATTATAATAAAAATTATTCTCGCATTCTCAAACATTGAAAATGCAGCTCCATAATTATGTACATATGTTATATTTAAAAAATCACCTATAACTTTAATAGAATTATTTAAATGCATAAAAGTATTAATAATACCTTTAGATACTTGATCAATAAAAATAAATAATACTGTAAATAAACATAGTTTTTTATACATAACTTGTCACCTTTAAGTATTATATCATATATTTTAATAAAAAAACAGCCGAAGCTGTTTATTACCTTTTATGTAGTCTATGATGTACACATCGGTAATTAATATGTACATATATAGTATTACCCATTATATCGTATCTATGACATCTTTATAAAAATTATAATTTATAGCTATACCAAGAACTAAAATATATGACACATAATATATTAATAACATTAGGATAATAATATTAGCTAAAGAACCATACAATATATCATAACGCGCAATATTTGTAACATAAAATGAATATACACTAGTTCCAAACATAATAGCTATCGTTGAAAATAACGTTCCAGCATTAACATAAGCACTTTTAATTTTAATATCTGGCGCTAAAGTATAAATGATTTTAATAACCATAAAAATAACAATAAAAGCAAAAACCAATTTAATAACAGTAATCAATGGATAGTTATTATTAATAAATGTACCCAAAGGTCCAAAAGCCAATATTTTAGTTAATATAAAACTACCAAAAGCCATAATTACTAAAACCACTAAAAATAAAAATAGCAACCAGAAATTCATAAAAATAGATTTAACTTTTCTTGATATATAACCTGTACCTTTTATTTTATATAATATATCAGATATGTATATCAAACATCCCATACCATTACTAGCAATATATAAACCTAAAATAACAAATAAAACATTATTAGTGGTAAAACTACTAGATAAAAACGGTGATAACAAATCATTCACACCAGCTGGTAACGCTACGCCAAAAAAGTTAGCTAAGCGATCTGTTGAAAGTGAAAATAACGAAGCTAAAAGACCAAACAACATAATTAAAGGAGCAATAGAAATAACTAAAAAAAAGGCTAGATTACCAGGAAGTACAAATAACTCCTGTAATCTTATAGCACGCCTTAAACTGCTTATAAGCCTTTTTAATTTAACCATAGAGATCACTCCCTAATTTCTTTGTTATTACGCATATCGATTGTAGCTTCATTAATAGCATCATCAATAGTCTTAATATCATCACTAATCATACTATATCCTAAAGCAGCACCAAAACCATGTTTAATTTCTTTTAATTCTTTAGCTAGTTTTCGCATATATGTTATAACTTGTTTTTCATCGTAACCAACTAAATAAATTAAGAATTCATTACCATTAGTTCTAATAATTTCACTATGCTCAACTTGATTAACAATCAAAACATTAGCCGCTTGATTAATAACCAAATCACCTTCAGCATGACCATAATTATCATTGATGTAAGCAACATTGTTTAAATCAACAATAACGATAGCTTGCGGATAAGTTTCATTCTTATCCCATTTTTCAATAGCATCATTTAAATATGTTCTATTCTTTAAAGATGTTAAAGTATCAATATAGCGTAATTTATCTTCTTTAGATAAATTATTTCTTTTTGGTTTTATTTTTAAAATACCCAATACAAATAATAATATACCTACAACTACACCTAAAACAATAGCTATATTTTTTAATATGATAGGTGTTTTGTTAACTAAGATAAGATTATTCAATCCTACATTAACATAATGATCTGTATCAGTAAAAGTAATATAGAAATCAAACATATCTCTAAACAATTTATTATCAGCTATATCACGAATAACAAAAGCATAATCTTCAACATCAAATTGATAAGCTATAACATAATTTTGAAGAAGGTTTTTATAATAATTAAAACTTAAATTATCAATAGCTACAACATCGTCACTATCGATTCTAGCTAAGATATCATCAATAGTAGCATATGCTTTAACATTAACACCACTACCGCTAAATACATTAGCTAAAGTACTATTATCGATAACATAAACCTCATCTAATGATCTAATAGAATCAATAATTTTATTATTTGATGAATGTTTTAATAAGTAAACACTATTAGCATATAACTTATTAGTATTGTAAACATCCATAGCATATTCTTTAGAAGCATTTATGCCATAAAAGATATCAATCTTATTAGCATTAAAAGCTTCTTGTAAATCACTAATATTATGGTATTCTTTATAACTTATTTCCGCATTTGTTAATTTAGAAAAGGAAGCTAACAATTCATAATTAATACCTGTTAGTTTACCATCTACTAAATAATCATATGGTGCATTAGAAATAAAACCATAATTATATCTTTTACTTCTAAATTTAACAGCATCCGAATCATTTATACCATTGAAACTAAAATAGTTTTTAGATAAAAATTTATTATATGATTTATCATAGTTTTTACTTTGCCATTTATTATAATATTTGGTTAAAATAGAATTTAATTTTTCTTCTTTACCTAAAGTTAAAACAAAGTATTTTTTGTAATCATTAATATGATAAGCTATCTTATATTTACCATCAATAATACTCTTTAAATTAACCGTTTTTAAAACTACAACAGCATCTAATTTAGTATCTTCAGCACTGAAAGAATTAAATAAATACGCTATATCATCATATGTTTTATATGTTACATCAGCTTTATATAAATATGTATTAACGGCATCTAAATCACTACTTAAAACACCTATTACTAAATCATCTAATTCATCGATAGATAAATAAGTTTGGTCTTTACTTAAAATAACATAATTATCTGTATATAGTAATATATCATCACTACCTACTTCATCAACCATTTTAAAAGCATATTCACTTTTAACTTCATCACCTATTTTATATGATATTTTATTAAATGATAAATTGGTATCTGTTTTTAAAGCATTTAAAAAATCCAATATTAAACCTTCACCATTATAACTTAAAATTGGTATGTCATTAATAATTGACATATCAATCAATTTATTTTTATTACTTTCAATCCATTGTTTTTCAAATAAATTCAAGGTAGAAACTTTATCTTCTCTAGTTAAAAAGATATATCCAGATATACCAACTAAAAAAAGAACAATAGCTGCAATAATAAAGCCTTTATTCTTCACTATCGCTCACCTCTTTATTTAATGTCCACATAAAGTTTTTAGAACCTTTAGAACTATATCCGATAGCAGGATAATCAACACTATCGCCATCTTTTTGCGTTAAATAAAGGGAAATATCATAAAAATCAATAATGTCACTCGTTAAATTATTAATAATTTCTTCAGACAATTTTTGAGCTTTGTCTATTTTTGTACCACTTGCAACATCAATATTAAATACCATTGTTTTTACACTTGTACGATACTTAAATGATTCAACAAAATCATAATCTTCAATTTCCTCTTTAATTTTATTAATAATATCTTCAGTTATAGTTGGAGCACCATTTAATCTATCACCATATACACTTTTATCATTACTTGGATAAAACATGCGATATACCGCAAAAGCAGCTAAAACCATAAGTAATAAGCATACAACTAATAATATCAAAATCGTTCTATATTTTTTAATAAACTTCATAAAGTTCACTCCTATCATTAAGTAATTATACTATAAATTATGATTTAAAGCAATGATTTAAGATAATCATTAAGCATCGTATTAGCTAAAGCTGGGTTTACTTTACCTTTTGTTTCTTTCATAACTTGACCCATTAAGAATTTTACAGCACGATCCTTACCATCTTTAAAATCAACAACTGATTCTGGATTTTCACTTACAATTTTAACAATAACTTCTTTAATGTAATTATCATCAGAAATTTGTTCAAAATTATTTTCTTTGACAATATCTAAAACATCTTTATCAGTTTCTAATATTGTTGTTATAATTTCTTTAGCTTGTTTACTTGAAATAGTATTTTTATCTAATAAATCAACTAATTTAATAAAGTTTTCCTTATTTAATTTTGTGTCATTTATCTTAACAATATTTTTATTTAGATAAGATAAGATATCACCTGTAAGCAAATTACTAGCTATAACAGGATTACATTTATCGATAACACTCTCTAAGAAATTACATATATCTTTATTAGCTATAATTGTCTTAATATTGTTATTATTAATACCTAAATTAATATATTTTTCTTTCAATTCATCAGTTAAAATAGGCATATTATCTTTAACTTCTTGTAACCATTCATCTGAGATATAAACATAAGGTAGATCAGGTTCTGGGAAGTATCTATAATCATTGCCTGTCTCTTTATAACGCATTAAAACAGTTGTATTAGTTTTGTCATCGAATCTTCTTGTTTGCTCTTTAATAACATTACCGCTATTTAATTCTTCGGTTTGTCTTTTTATTTCATAATCGATAGCTAAACCAACATTAGAAATTGAACCAATGTTTTTAACTTCACATTTAGTTCCTAATTTATCACTATCAGAAACAGATACGTTAACATCACAACGCATACTACCTTCTTCAATTTTAACATCACTAACACCTAAATATAATAATGTTTCTCTTAACTTTTCCAAGTATTTTACAGCTTCACTACTTGAATGCATACATGGTTTAGTAACGATTTCGATTAAAGGAACACCTGCTCTATTATAGTTTAATAAAGTCTCAGTTGTATGCATACTTTTACAAGTATCTTCCTCAATATGAATTCTTTCTAAATATATTTTTTTCTTTTCACCATCCATAATTTCGACATAACCATCATAACCAATTGGTGTATCTTGTTGTGTTATCTGATAACCTTTAGGTAAATCAGGATAGAAATAATTTTTTCTATCAAAATGCATTGTTTGATTAATTTTACAATTAAAGGCTAAAGCAGCTTTTAAAGCCATATCAATAATGCCTTTATTAAGTCTAGGTAATGTACCAGGGTAACCCATATCAATAACGTTTATGTTAGTATTAGCTTCATCATTAAAATTGTTTTTACTCATAGAAAACACTTTAGCCATACTTTTTAACTCAACGTGTACTTCAATTCCGATTGTAGGTTTCATTATTTTACCCCCTTTGGTGTCATATCTAAATTCAAATTCTTTTCAATAAAACTTGCTAACCAATAGATTTTATCTTCTTTAAAATAATTTCCTATGATATGCATACCAATAGGTAAATTATCTTTATTAAAACCAATTGGTAAACTCATAGCTGGAAGTCCTGCCATATTAACTGGTATAGTTAATAAATCATCATAAAAACTCTTTAAAGCATCATCTTGTTTTGTGCCTAAATCATAAGCTACAGATGTATTTGTAGGTCCTATAATTAAATCATATTTATCGAAAACCTCTTTAAAACTATCTGTCATAGCTTTTCTTACTTTTAAAGCTTTATAATAATACTCTTGAGCATTCTTACCACTTAAAATATATGAACCAATCATTATTCTTCTTTTAACTTCATTACCAAAGCCTTCAGTTCTTGTTTTACGATATAATTCATCAATATTTTTAGCATCACAAGATAAACCATATTTAACGCCGTCATAACGCGCTAAATTACTACTTGCCTCACCTAAAGCAATAACTTGATATAAAGGTATAGCATATTTTAAATAATTAATATCAATATAATCAACAATAGCCCCTTTATTTTTTAACATTTCAACTACTTCTTTAACTTTATCTTTTACTTCATTATCGATAGCATCACTCATGTAATAATTTGGAATAGCTATTTTAATACCGTTAATATCCTTACCGATTAAAGACATATAATCGACATTTATATCCTTAGATGTTAAATCGTTTTTATCACAACCAGCTATAGCTGATAATAATAAAGCATTTTCATAAACATTTTTTGTCATTGGACCAACTTGATCTAATGATGAAGCAAAAGCAATAATACCATATCTTGATACAGTACCATATGTTGGTTTTAAACCAACGATACCACAGAAACTAGATGGTTGTCTAATAGATCCACCTGTATCTGTTCCTAAAGCAAATGGCGTTATTAAAAAAGAAACACATGCTGCAGATCCAGAAGAAGAACCACCAGGTATTTTAATATTATTATGTGGGTTTAAAGTATTACCAAAATAACTTGTCTCACCTGTTGAACCCATAGCAAACTCATCCATATTAGTTTTACCTATTATTATCATATGTTTGTCTTTTATTTTACTAACTACAGTAGCATCATAAATAGGTATAAAATCATCCAAAATATGACTAGCAGCTGTTGTTCTTAAATTTTTAGTTAAAATATTATCTTTGACAGCTATAGGAAGACCAAATAATAAGTTATCAACTTCAACATTTTCTAATTCCTTAGCTTGTTTAATAGCTTCCTCTTTATTTAAAGTGATAAAACAATTTAAATTACTTTTTTCAATTTTTTCAAAAGCTTCATTAACTAAATCAATAGGTTTAATTTTTTTCTCTTTTAAAAGATTATTTATTTCTTTTATATCTAAATCTAAATATGTCACTCTTCTTCACCTTCTAATACTCTTGGTACAGTAATATAATCACTTCTTGTATGTTTAGCATTTAATAAAGCATCAGACTTACTAATATGTGTTTCAATAATATCATCACTATACATATTTTCGTTATCTGATGGACTAATCATAATATTTTCTTCTGGTATTTCAACTTCAACTATTTTATCAATTTCTGTTAAAATATCGGTTAATTGTTTTTGATATTTTTCCATCTCATCATCTGATATAGATAATTTAGCTAAATCAGCTATATGTTTTACTTGTTCTTTTTCAATCATTTTAATCCTCCAATATAAATGTTTCTATTTTACTTTGTTTTTTTACAACGTATCCTTTTAAAGTATTATTACTTTTAAAATATACATTAACTTCAACATCACCAAATGAATCCAAATTATTACCTATCATACTAGATAAAGTAAGTATTTCACCTGCTGTTAAATAACTTTTATTAATATTTAAATCAACTTTAACTAAAGTATTACCTTTATATAGACCGATAGGATTTAAATATAAAGTATTGTAATCATTCAAACTTTGTTTAATAGCTAGAACAGTATTATATGCATTCATATCATGACTCATAATATAACTACTATCCAAAGCTTGATAATTATAGTTAACATAATTTAAATTATCAACTTCACCAATGTATTTAAAACTACCTTTTAAATAATCATTACTTTGTAAATAAATGCCAATTACAATGCGTATATTTTTTAATTGTTCCTTGTTTTTTAAATAATTTACTAAATCTTTAGCCTTTTCTTTAGCGTAATCTAAAACAATATTTTCATCAACTATTTTATATGATATGTCGTTATAATATTGTTTATTATCAACAACAATAGCCAAAGATATACCTTTTAAATGACCGTTATACAATAAATAATCCTGTTCATATATTGATGTAATATAACTAGGATTAATAGTAGCATTATCAATCTTTATAGGATCTATTTTATTATATTCAGTAATTAATTCTTTTAATTCTTCACTAGTTAAATATTGACCTTCTTGGTAGAAGGAATTATTAGTTTTAAAATAATTAGTTGATAAATTCATAAGCATAGTTTCAACTTCTTGTTTATCATAACTTCTGATACTATAACTACCAACAGCCTTCTTGTATGGCTTATAAACTTGATAATATGTGGTATCATAAACAATATCAACTTGTTTTTTATTATTACATCCTGTTAACATAATTAACAACATTAATAAAGGTATTATTTTTTTCATACGCATCACTCTATAATTATATCATAAAATATAGTTTAAAACTATCAAAATATAAATAAATGTATTTAAAAAAGCCATTTTAATATGGCCTTTACTCTTTATCCGGTTTCGAAGTTTTGTCTTCTAATCTATATATTGTCTTTTCTTTATTCTTATTAAATAATTCTTTTTCTCTGTTCGTCTCTTCATTTAACATTATTAGTCGTTCTTTTTGGCTAATACCTATTGCATCAAACTCATTAATCCATCTTGTGGGTGACATTGTAAATGAATTTTTACCAGTTTCTGACAATAGGGGTTCGAAATCGACCCCCTAAATTCAGGAATATCATTACGTATTTGCAACAATATAATGCAATCAAAAAGACTATTTTTTTATAGTCCTTTATTTATCCAATTCATCAATTTTATAAGTATTATATCCTTCATATTTATAGCTTGTATCAATACCTTTCATATATACCATTCTATCATCTATTTTATCAGTCAGTGCATCTTTTAATAATATCATTATTTCAGTATCTTTAATTGGACTTCTTTCCATAGCAAGTAAATAATCTTCTTTATCTATTTTACACCAATCAACAACTTTAACAATTTTGTCTTTAAGTATCATATCAAGCCATATACGAGTACTTCTACCATTACCTTCTCTAAAAGGATGAGCTATATTCATTTCAATATATTTTTTTATTATATCTTCAAATGTATTTTCAGGCATAGAATCGATTTTATTTAATGCATCTTTTAGATATATTGATGCAGCAAATCTGAAATTTCCTTTAGCTAAGTCTACTTTTCTTATTTCACCAGCAAAAGTATATATATCACTAAGCAAAAATCTATGAATATCACATAATCTTTTGGTTGTCCCGACTTCATATTCATTCATTTTACTTGTATCAAAAAGTTCTAAAGCTTTTAGTTTTGATATTTTTTCTTCCTCTTTTGCAAGTTCAATTTCATTGGTTATTCCTAATTTATTTTCAAGCATTTACATCTCCTCTATGACTATGTATATTATATCACGTATAATACTGATTAGTAAATGAAACGGATTTGAAAATTTTGAATTATTCATCATTTACTATATAATATTTTCTATTCATTTTTATAAAAATGAATAGAAAATTCGCGATTGAGTTTAGGCAGATTATATC
>JAEEYW010000016.1 GCA_016288305.1 Caryophanales bacterium
ATTGCTAAGGAACATGAAAAATATATTACAGAATACTTTAATGGTCCAGTATTTATAACTGATTGGCCTAAAGATATTAAAGCTTGGTACATGAAAGAAAACGAAGATGGCAAAACTGTTGCTGCTGTTGACTTGGAAGTTCCAGGCGCTGGTGAATTAATGGGTGGTTCACAAAGAGAAGAAAATTACGATAAATTGTTAAAACGAATGGAAAATATGGGTGTTGATAAAGAACCTGTTGATTGGTTCTGCAATTTAAGAAGATTTGGTGGATGTGTTCACTCAGGATTTGGTATGGGATTTGAAAGATTATTAATATATTTAACAGGTGTTGAAAATATTAGAGATGTTATTCCATTCCCTCGTACACCAGGAAGTTGTGAATTTTAATATTGAGATTAACTCTCAATATTTTTTTGTATATTTTTTAAAATTTAAATGCAAAATAAGATAGAGGAGGAATATATGAAAAAAGTATTGATTTGCTTAGTTTTAATATTGGTTGGATGTACAGATTTATCGAATACACCAAATAAAAGGGTAGAGGAGTTTTTAAAAAAATATCAAATGTTGGATAGTGATGTTATAAATGATTTAGATAATGTTATAGCTAAGGAAACTGATTTTACAACATCGCAAGCTTATGCATATCGTGACATTATGAAAAAACAATATCAAAGTTTATCTTATGAAATTAAAGAGGATACTATTGATGGTGATAGTGCATTTGTAACCGTTGAAATAACTGTATATGATTTGAGATCAGCCCTAATTGAAGCTGAAAATTATTTAAATACACATATGGAAGAGTTTGTTTTAGAAAATGGTGATTATAGTGTGGCTAAGTATAATGATTATCGTTTAGAAAAACTAAAGCAAGTTAAGGATAAAGTTCAGTATACAATATATTTTAATTTGACTAAGGTAAATAAAAAATGGCAGTTAGATGAAATAGATCAGATTACCTATGATAAAATAAATGGTATATACAAATAAAACTGTGGTTTTCCACAGTTTTATTTTATAGCATTATTTATAAATCCATTTTGTACGTATTTTGTTTCACTAACAATTATGAAAGCACTATTATCAATTTCTTTAATACGTTTTTCTAAGTGATTAATACTTTTTTTATTTATTTGTATCAACAACATGCATTTATTTGTATCTGTATCTTTTCCTTTTACATCAACAACGGTAACACCAAAACCATCATTTCTCAAGTGTTCAATCATTTCGTTTTTAGATGTTATGACTTGTACACTTAGATTTCCTGTAATTAGTTTTTTAGATAATATACCACCTATATATGTACCTGTTGCAAAGCCTAAAGAATATGCTACAGCTATCCATATACTTGTTTCAGTTGTATTTAAAGCTTCTTTAACAATTAAAAACCATATAAATACTTCAAAAAATCCTACGATACTAGCGTATAATGATTTACCTTTTACGGTAATAACTGTTCGTAATGTTCCCATGGAAACATCAAGAATTCTAACAAAAAATATTTTTATACATAATAATAACAATTCCATTAATATCACTCCTGTTATCTAGTATACCATTTATTTATATATTTCATGTACATTAATATATGAAATGTGTTATAATGTGTAAAGAGGTGTTAAGATGATAGGATTTATTGTATATTTAGTATTTATTTTTATTTATATAATTTGTGATTTAAAAAAATCTTTCCACATGTTACAACAAAACTGGTACAACGATGGTGATAGATATTTAAAATGGATAGATAATAATTATAAATTTATTTTCTTCTGGTTTGATATTTTGTATATTTTAATAGCCATTTTAGGATTTGTTATTAAAAATGAAGTTCTTAGTTATATCATGGCTGTTTATTATTTAATTATTACATATCTATTAGTTAATATGCAAAAGAAAGAACAAGTAAAGAAGCCACTTGCTTTTACAGCTCGTATTAAAAGAATGTGTGTTACAATAGCTATCTTATATTTTATTCCAACATTCTTTATTCTTCGTTCTTTTGATAGCGAATTATTAATTCTTTATTACTTAGTATTTGGTACACTAGCTTATTTTAATTATCACATTGTTTATTTAGCTAATATCATAAATAAACCTGTGGAAAAGTGTGTTTATTTATATTATAAGTTTAAAGCCTTGAAGAAATTAAAATCTTTAAATAATATGAAAGTTGTAGCTGTAACTGGTAGTTATGGTAAAACAAGTACGAAAAATATTATTAGTGATATTTTAAATGTAAGATATATGGCTTTCCCTACACCTAAGAATTTCAATACTAATTATGGTTTAATCAGAACAATTAATGAGTATATCGATAAATATAATGATTTCTTTGTAGCTGAATTAGGTGCTTTCAGAAGAGGAGATATTAAATCAAGAGCTAGTATTGTTAAACCAACATATGGTGTTTTAACAAAAATAGGTACAGCTCACTTAGATACTTTTGGAAGTCAAGAAAATGTTGTTAAAGGTAAATTTGAACTTATTGAATCTTTACCTAAAAATGGTGTTGGTTTTTTAAATATTGATGATCCATTACAAGTTAGTTATAAAATGAAAAACAATATTAAAATTGTATGGTATGGTTTGAGTGATAAGGCTGATGTATATGCCACAGATATCAAATATACTTCAAATGGTATGCAATTTAAAGTTCATTTTAAAGATTCTAAAAAAGCATATGAGGTTTCAACTATTTTATTAGGTGAACCTAACGTTTATAATATTTTAGCTGGTATTGCTGTTGGTAAAGAATTAGGTTTAAATCCTGAACAAATACAACAAGGTGTATCTAAGATTAAGCCTATTGAACATCGTTTAGAGATTAAGAAATATGGACGTATTACTTATATTGATGATGCTTACAATTCAAATCCAATAGGCTCTAAAATGGCTTTGGATGTTATGCAATTAATGCCAGGAAAGAAGATTGTTATTACGCCAGGTATGATTGAGATGGGTGATAAGCAATACGAAGTTAACTATAATTTTGGTAAGTTTATTGCAGCGTCTGTTGATTTAGCTATCTTAGTTGGAAAGGAACAAACTAAACCTATTCAACAAGGTATTAAAGACGCTAAATTTGATAAGGATAAATTAATTGTTGTAAATGATGTTAAAGAGGCTATATCCATAGCACAAACATATTTTAAAGATGATGTTTATATCTTACTTGAGAATGATTTACCAGATCTATTCAATGAAAAATAAGAGGCTTGTACCTCTTATTTTTTTAGTTCATTTAAATATTTAATAACCTCATCAATATCACAAAATTCAATAGTTTTATCCTTTAAAATTTGATAATGTTCACTACCTTTACCAATGATCAATACTATATCATTTTCTTCAGCATCGAAGATAGCTTTTTTAATAGCTTGACTTCTATCTAAAATTATTTCATAGTTTTGATATTCTTTAACATCAGTTAATAAATCATTAGCAATATCCATTGGGTCTTCACCACGTGGATCTTGACTCGTTATAATTGCATGATCACAATTTGTTATAACGTTATATCCTTTAGCAGGTCTTTTTGATTTATCTCTTTCACCAGGTTCAGAGAAAACAACTGTTAACTTGTTATATTTTAAACTGTGGATAAATTCTAATAGTTTACTTATACCATTTGGCGTGTGCGCATAGTCAACAATAACTTTGAAGTTTTGACCTAAATCAATATTTTCTAAACGACCACTTACAGTTATTTTATTAATATTTTTGATTAAGTCTTCTATCTTATAGCCTAGTTTTAATAAAGCTAATAAGGCAGCACTTAAGTTGTATACATTAAACATAGCTACCAATGGACTTACAATATGATATTCTGTATTTTCATAAATAATGTTGAATTCTGTTTTATCAGGATATAATTGTACATCTTTGAAATATAAATCATTGTCTTGTTTTGAACCGTATGTATATATTTTTCCTTTGCAGCTTTGCGCTACTTCTTGGAAGTGTTCATCATCTTTGTTTAAGATACAAGGTCCTTCAGTGTTTCTGAATAATTCACATTTACAATTTATATAATTTTCTAGTGTTTTATGTGTATTCAAATGTTCTCTTGTAATATTAGTCATAATAGCGCAATTGAAAGTCATTCCTTTAATTCTTTCAATTAGTATACCTTCGCTAGATACTTCCATAGAAACGGTTTTGATACCACTGTCTACCATATCTCTAAAAAGAGGTATGGTTTTATCTAAACCAGGAGTTGTATTTGGTGTCTTTTCTTTATAGTCATTATAGAATATGCCATTTGTTCCAATATAAGCGCAATTATCTATTAATTCATGAATAATAGTTGCTGTAGTTGTTTTGCCATCTGTACCGGTAATACCTATCATTGTTAAGTCTTTTGTTGGATAGTCATAGTATTTATTTATAACTTCAACGAAAGTATCATTTGGATTATCGACTTTGATGATTGGTACACTTTTATTTCCAACGTCATTTTTAACAATGACAGCGCTTGCTCCTGCGGCTATAGCATCGTCTATAAAAAGATGTCTATCCATGGTACCAACGTTTATACATACGAATAAATCGCCTTCTTTGATTTGATTAGAATTTGTTTTAATGCCTTTTATTTCTACGTCGTAAGCGCATTCTATGAGCTCGTTTAATTTTTTCATACTTCACCTTTCCTAACACTATTATAATTATAATACAAATAAATATAAATGGATTAGTTTTCTTTGCTAATTTTTGTTCTAATGTATTATATTTTTCAATAAGTTCAATAATTTTATCTTCTTCATCAGTATAGTTATCTATGAAGTTTTTTACTTCATTATTTATTTCTTGATATTTTTTTTCATTTTTATGGGTATCATATTTATTTAGTAAATCATTAACTTTTTCATTAATAGTATATAAACTTGGCGCTATAGATGGTGTTTTATATACTTGATTTTTATTTTCATATGCTGTAGCTATTTCATATATTTCTTTTTCATTTTTAGCTAGTATTTCAATACCATATGGTAAATCATTATATGTTCCCATTGGTAAACTCATAGCTGGGAAACCTATTAATGTAGCTGTACTAGCGCTTGGTGTATATGCATCACTATATGGTATATCTTCTATTTTTACAAGGGTTCTTTTTAATGTTGGATATATAACGGCATCTAGATTGTATTTACTAAAAACGTTATTAGCTATTTTTATATTGTCTTGTTTTTTTTGCATGTGTTCTTTATAGTAATCAGTTAAGGTATAATCATGATAGCAATAGTATCCACTATATGATTCAATGTATGCTGTATATTTACCGTTATCAATTAGATCGTCTAAGGATTTAATTTTACTTGATGTATTTTTTATATATTCGTTGAATTCATAGCACATGTTACCTGCATCAAAATTATAATTTAAACCAAGATCATCAATATATACTATTTCAGCTCCTAGTTCCTTTAATTGTTCGATAACTTCTAAAACCATGTTGTAAATAAATTTATCTGTTCTACCATAGGTTAAAGTGGAATTTGTAGTATAAGGATCCATAAAACTTTCAACAACACCGATGGTTACACCTTCAAGTGATTCTTTTTTATAATCGGAGTATTTAACATCAGTATTATCTATGATTTCTAAAACGATAGCACTATCTTCAACGTATTTTGCTATAACACCTACAGTGTCTCTTGAACTTTCAAATTTAATTACGCCATCAGTATTAATAATATCGTATGATGGCCTAATTCCTACAACACCGTTAGCGCTACTTGGAACTCTTACGGATACGCCTGTATCTGTTCCTAGGGCATATACAGCTAAATTAGCGGCTACGGAGACGGCTGAACCACCGGATGAACCATATGACGAATAATCTTTGTTGTAGGCATTATATACGTATCCAAAACTACTATATGAATATAGAGCGTTCATAGCAAATTCATCCATATTAGCTTTAGCTATAACTATAGCACCGTTATCGATTAATTTTTGAACCACATCAGCGTTTTTATTTGGATATGAATCTAATAGGGCTTTGGTACCGTTTGTAGTAGGTAAACCTACAACATCGATGTTATCTTTAACAATAACTGGTAGACCATATATTAGTGATGTTCTTCCACTTTTTTGATATTCTATATCTAGTTTTTTAGCTTGTTCTAAAGCATTCTCATTTATAGTTATGATGGCGTTGTAATCATCATATTCTTTTATTCTATCTAAATATAATTGTGTTATTTTCTCATATGTCAAATAGCCTTTATCAACATATTCTTGTAATTGTGTTATAGATAGTTCGTTTATATCGACAACAGCCTTATCGTAGGCATATATTTTTATTGGTATAAGTAAAAGTAGAAGTAATATTTTTTTCATATAATCACCAATTTTATTATATCATGTAGTATAAGTTTTGACAAAGTAATATTATGATACTATAATGTTACTAGGAGGATGAAGATGAAAAGATTTTTTAAGTATTTAGTTTTATTATTAGTTTTAATTCCTACAGTTATTAAGGCTGATTTTACTGTTGTAGCCGATGATGAAATTGATGATGCACAAACTGTTGATGGAAGTGCTGTTTTAGCTGGTGACAATGTTATATCAACAGGTGTTGTTGATGGTGTCGATATGTTATTCGGTAATGAAGTTAAATTTCGCGGTGTAGGTGAATATCTAGTTGCTGCAGGTAATTCGGTTATTTTGAGTGGTAACATTAAAAAAGATGGTGTAGTATTTGCTAATACAGTTAATTGTGATAAGTCATTTACAGCTTCTCGTGATTTAGCTATATTTGCTGATACAGTTAGTTTAAATGGTGTTATTGAAAGAGATATCGTTGTTTTTGCTAACAGAGTTAATCTTGAAAATGTTGAAATTAAAGGTAACATTAGATTTTATGGTAACAAAGTTAATATAAGCAGTGATGCTAAAGTAAGTGGTAAATTATATTATGATTCTTTAGCTGATGTTAAAGATAATAATTCTAATATTGCTATGGAACAATTTGTTGTTAATGCACGCCATATTAGTAATGATTACAAAGCTTATTCTGTTGTTATTACATATGGTATTGTGATGTCTATATTTTTAGGGTTAGGTTTAATTGTACCTAGTTTATTTAAACGTATATCTGAAAAATTTAGTGAAGCTAAAATATTTGATTTAATTTCTACTTTAGGTTTTGGTGCTTTAGCTTTAATTGGTGTACCAATTGTTAGTATACTTTTATGTATGACTCTTTTTGGTATAGGACTTGGTTTATTATTGCTTGGTCTATACGTTATAACATTAATATTATCAATTGTTTTAGTTGGATATTTAGTTGGTCATTTTATATGTACAAGAATAATTAAACAACAAATGCATCATTTACTAGTGGGTTTAATTGGTATTTCAGTTTTATACTTATTAACTTTAATTCCAATTTTGAATACTTATATCGTTCTAATTACTATCATGTTATCACTTGGTATTGTGATTAGATTATTTAGGAAAAATTAACAATTTTTCCTTTTTTTATTTTTGTGGTATACTATAGATATGGAGGGATGATATGAAAATAAATATTCATGGAAGTAAAATTAAAATTACGTCTGCTATCAATGATTACATTGAAAATAAGATTGGTAAACTTGATAAGTACTTAGGTAATCCAGATGATGTTACAGCTAATGTCTTGGTTAAAGTAAAAGGCATTGATCAAACAGTTGAGGTTACTATCCCAGCTAAAGCATATATTTTAAGAGCTGAAGAGACTCATAGTGATTTATATGCTGCAATTGATTTGGTTTCTGAAAAATTGGAACGTCAAATCAGAAAGAACAAGACTAGGATGAAACGAAAGGCTAGTAAAGATACAGATTTCGTTTTCGATTATAAAGTAAGCAAAGACGAGGAAGAAAAAGGTAAGATTGTTAAAAGAAAAGTTATTGAAACAAAACCTATGGATGAAGATGAAGCTATTTTGCAAATGAATCTATTAGGTCATAGTTTCTTCGTATTTAACAATGTTAAAACAAACGAGGTTAATATCTTGTATAAAAGAAAAGATAATGACTATGGAATAATTGAGACAAAATAAAGAGTTTTATAACTCTTTTTTTATATAATACTATTAATTTTTTTATATTTTTGATATAATTAATAGCGAAAGGAATGTATAATATGCAATTTTTTAAGAAAATATTTGATCATGAATATAAAGAATTAGAAAAATTTAAAGCTCAAGCTGATTTGATTGTTGCTAAAGATGAAGAAATGTCTAAAATGTCAGATGATGAGCTTAAGAATAAAACAATTGAATTTAAAGAAAGATTAAGCAAAGGTGAAACTTTAGATGATATTTTAGTTGATGCTTATGCTACAGTACGTGAAGCTGCTTATCGTGTTATTGGTGAAAAAGCTTACTATGTACAATTATTGGGTGCTATAGCTATTCATAATGGTAATATAGCTGAGTTAAAAACAGGTGAAGGTAAAACTTTAGTTACAGTTTTCCCAGCTTACTTAAATGCTTTAACTGGTCTTGGTGTTCATGTTATTACAGTTAATGAATACTTAACTAGTCGTAATGCTGAATGGATGGGTGGCATTTATGAGTTTTTAGGTTTATCTGTAGGTGTTAACTTACATGAATTAACGCCTTCTGAAAAGAGAAAAGCTTATGGTTGTGACATAACTTATTCAACAAATAATGAAGTTGGTTTTGATTATTTACGTGATAATATGGCTGTTAAGGCTTCTGATAGAGTTTTACGTGGTCTTAATTTTGCTATTATCGATGAAGTTGATTCAGCTTTAATTGATGAAGCTCGAACACCTTTAATTATTTCTGGTGGCGCTATGACATCAGCTAATTTATATATTCAAGCTGATAGATTTGCTAAAACATTAAAAGAAAATGATGGTTATTTATATGATGAACAAACTAAAGCTGTTACTTTAGATGAAAAAGGTGTTTTGTTAGCTGAAAAAGAGTTTAAATTGGATAATTTATATGATATGGAAAATACATCATTAGTTCACTATATCAATCAAGCCTTAAAGGCTAACTTCTCTATGAAAAGGGATTTTGATTATGTCGTTGCTGATGATAAGATTGTAATTGTTGACCCATTTACAGGTCGTTTGATGCAAGGAAGAGCATATTCTGATGGATTACATCAAGCTATTGAAGCTAAAGAGGGGGTTACTATCAATCAAGAAACTAAAACTTTAGCTACTATTACATTTCAAAATTTATTCAGAATGTATAATAAATTATCAGGTATGACTGGTACAGCTAAAACAGAAGAAGAGGAATTTAGAGATATTTATAACATGTATGTTATAACTATTCCTACTAACAAGCCAGTTGCTCGTATTGATGATACAGATTTATTATTCGCAACACAAAAAGGAAAATATAAGGCTATTATAGCTGAAATTAAGAAAAGACATGAAACTGGCCAACCAATCTTAGTTGGTACTATTGCAGTTGAAACAAGTGAATTAATAAGTTCTATGCTTAAAAAAGAACATATACCTCATGAAGTTTTAAATGCTAAGAACAATGCTCGTGAAGCTGAAATAATTGCTAATGCTGGTGTTAAAGGAGCCGTTACTATTGCAACTAATATGGCTGGTCGTGGTACCGATATTAAGCTTGGTGAAGGTGTTAAAGAATTAGGTGGTCTATGTGTTATTGGTACTGAAAGACATGAGTCACGTCGTATTGATAACCAATTAAGAGGACGTTCTGGTCGTCAAGGTGACCCTGGATATTCTAGATTCTATGTTTCTTTTGAAGATGATTTAATGAGACGTTTTGGTACTGATAGAGCTAAATCATTACTTGCAAGTGTTGGTTTTACAGATGACCAATCTATTAGCCTTAAGATGCTAGCTAACTCAATTGAAACTGCTCAAAAGCGTGTTGAAGGTAACAATTTTGATAGTCGTAAGAATTTACTTGATTATGATAATGTTGTTAATGAGCAAAGAGAAATTATTTATGAAAAACGTAATGAAATATTAGATAGTGAATCTATTCATGATGTAATACTAGGTGTATTTAAGAGTTTTATTGAAGGCTTGGTGTTAAATCACTTAGATTCTTCTGAAAAATTAGATGGTAAGAATAGAAATGAAATATTAGAATTAGTTAATGGTAAACTATTAAGTAAAGCTATTACTTTAGATGATTTAGAAGGTAAATCTAATGATGAAATTATTGAATTTATATATAATTTAGTTGTTGATGAATATGAAGATAGAATTTCATCAGTTCCTTATGAAATAATTCAAGAATTTGAAAAAGCTATTTATTTAAGAGTAATTGATATGCATTGGATGGAACATATTAATGCTATGGCTTTATTAAGAGAAGGTATCTATTTAAGAGGATATGCTCAAGATAATCCTTTACGTGCATATACATCTGAAGGTTTTGAAATGTTTGATGAAATGTTAGATGTTATTGAAAAAGAAACTACAATGTATTTACTTAAAGCTGAGATAAGACAAAATACTACTCGTACACAAGTAGCTAAGGGTGAAGCTGTTAGTGATAATAAACCTAAGAAGAAAGAGCCTAAAAGAGTAAACAAAATAGGTAGAAATGATCCATGTCCATGTGGCAGTGGTAAAAAATATAAACAATGTTGTGGTAAGTAATTGAAAGCCCGTAAAATAAAGCTTTGCGGAGCTTTTTTTATTGCGTACTAAAAATTAGTATTTTTAGGCCAAAATACCACTTTAGATACCTTTTAGATACCTTTTATAGTGTTTTTTTGAGGTAGACGAACAGGTTTTAAATGTATTTATGGTATAATTATATTGGAAGTGGTAGCCTTGAGTAACTTATTAAAAGATAATAAAGAGTTGATGGAAAAATATTATTATGAAAAAAATAAAAACGTAGATTTGAATACATTAACTCTAGGTTCAAATAAAAAAATATGGTGGAAATGTCCAAAATGTGGGCATGCATGGAAAGCAATAGTTAAAAGTAAGAATAATGTAAAAACGTGTGCAGTATGCTGTAATCGAGTTGTTATTGTTGGAACAAATGATTTATATACATATTGTATAAAAAACAATCGAAAAGATTTAATTGATGAATTTGATAGTGAAAAAAATGATTTTAGCATGAAAGAATTAACAATAGAGAGCCATAAAGAAGTTTGGTGGAAATGTTTAAAGTGTGAACATAGTTGGCATGCTTCCCCAGCTCGAAGAATTAAGAGAGATTCTGGATGCGGCGTTTGCAAACATGTTATTTTAAAAAAAGGAGTAAATGATTTATTAACAACTAATCCTGAAATAGCAAAAGAATGGGATAATAAAAAAAATAAAATTGGACCAGATGAAGTTATGGCAGGAAGTAATAAAGAAAAATATTGGTTTATATGCCCTAAAGGACATAGTTATAACGCAACTCCACTGGATAGAAAAAAAGGAAATAATTGCCCAAAATGCTCTAAAGAAAGACATACATCTTTTCCAGAAAAAGCAGTCTATTATTACATAAAGAAATATTTAACAAAAGTTGAAGAAAATTATCATAATCCAATTTTAGGCAATCAAGAAATTGATATATTTGTTCCTGAAATTAAACTAGGTATAGAATATGACGGAAGGGCGTGGCATAAAGATTATAAAAGAGATTTAAAAAAGGATATTGATTGTTCTCAAAATAATATTACTCTTATTAGAATAAGAGAAAATGGCTGTACTGATTTTGATAGTGATTCAATAAAAATAGATATTTCACCATATAATAAACAAGAACTTGAAAATGCAATAGAATTAATTTTCAAATTTATAGGAGACAAGTATAAAATATGTAAAAATGTTGATATAAATATTGAAAGAGATAGAATGAAAATACTCGAAATAATGGATTTGTCAGGAAAAGAAAACTCATTAGCTAATTATTGCCCTGAAATAAAAAAATATTGGAATAAAGAGAAAAATGGGAAAATAAATCCTGAACAAATTTCTCATTCCTGTGAAAAAGAAATATTTCTTAAATGTCATAAGTGTAATATTGAATGGAAAATGCTTGCAAAAGATTTTAAATTAAGACCAAAATGTCCTTATTGTTATGGCCGTAAAGTTAAAACAGGCTATAATGATTTATTTTCTACCAATCCTGAATTGATACCTTTATGGTCAAAGAATAATACATTGGATCCAAGAAAATTAAGTAAGGGATGCAATTTTCCTGCTTTGTGGTATTGCCCAAAATGCAACGGGGAATATGATATGATTATTAATGACAAAGCGAATGGATATGGATGTCCATATTGTTCAGGTCATAGGGTATTAAAAGGATATAATGACTTAGAAACAACTTGCCCTGAATTGATAAATGAGTGGGACTATGAAAAAAATATAATAAAACCTACAGAAGTGACAAAAGGGTCAAATGAAACTGTTTTTTGGAGATGTCATATTTGTAATCATGAATGGCCATCTAAGATAAGCAATAGAACAATATTAAATAGAGGGTGCCCAAAATGTGGAAAAAAGAAACAAATTACTTCCCAGTCGAAAAGAGTACTACAATTTTCTTTAGATGGTAAATTGATATCAGAGTATGAGAGTGTTTCTGAAGCTATGAGGAAAACAGGAGTATGTAAAATATCTAATGTTTGCAGAGGTGAGAGAAATCAAGCTGGAGGATTTATTTGGAAATATAAGTAATTTTAATAAAGGAGATATTTGTATGAATAGGGATAGATTTGAAATATACTGGGGATACTATTTATCTATTGAAAAGATGTTGGAAAATACTAGGCAGTATGTTTCACCATCATATAACAATAAAGATACATATTCAGATGAGTTTTCAAAAGTAATATTACTTTCATGTTCTGAAATTGACTCAATACTAAAATTTTTGTGTGAATTACAGGGAATTGATAAAAATGGAAAATATTATACAATAGAAAATTATGCAGCATTTTTGGAACAAAAAAGTGATATTAAAGATATTGCTTATTGTCCTTTTTACAATAGTTCATTAAAAGAAGATGCTCTTATAGTGTATCCATTTTCATTAATAGATTCAAAACAAAAATATGCAAATTTAGAGTGGTGGCAAAACTATCAGAATATTAAACATGATAGAATAGAAAATGTTGAACTAGGAAATTTACATAATGCAGTATATGCGATTACAGCACATTATATTGTTTTAAGAATTGCAATGGATTATTTAGAAGCTAATCAAGGTAAGGATTATGTAAAGAATGAATATAAATCAAATTACTTGATACCGGTTTTGTAGAAAGGGATTAGAAAAATGAGTAATATACCAGAAAATATAAAAAAATACACAAATTAACTTTTGAAAATGAGAAGTTATTAAAAGAAGTTAAAAAGTGTGCTTGTATGTATTGCAATAATAGATATGATGTATCAGAAATAAAAGATTGGATTGAAGATAATCATGGACTAACAGCTTAATGTCCTTATTGTTGGGTTGACTGCGTTATTCCTGAAATAATAGATGGCAAAATTGTAACAGATGAAGAATTAAAAGAAATGAAAAAGTATTATTTTGAGTAGTCAAAAAATAATGAAATTTTAGATACCTTTTTAGATACAAAAATGACCAATTTTTTTAAATTTTGTTGAAGAACTTACTAAAAATTTGCAATTTCTTGCGTATAATTCGCACGATTATACTAAAAATTAGTCGCACACACACCATGTGGCAGTGGTAAGAAGTATAAACAATGTTGTGGTAAATAACTCGCAAACCCGCATAAAATAAGGGAAAACGCGAGTTTTTTCTTTGCTCTCAAAAATTCAATATTTTATAAAAAAGGCACTTTAGATACCTTTTAGATACCCTGAAACATAATATTAAAAGACTATCTGAAACAATTTTTGATAGTTTTTGCTTGCAGTAATTTATTTATTAATATATAATAAATACTTGTTTGGAGGGTTATTTATGGAAATAGATTATCGTAGTGATGACAAGTTAATTATTAAAGATGATACAAAGGAACTTTCTTTTTTAGATTTAGCCAAAGTAGGTGGCTATGAATTGGAAGAAAATCCAAATCATCATTGGATTCTTTATCAAATTAAAGAATTGATAAAAGATAAAGAAATTGAGTTTGGGTTAGGGACAACGTATTATTGCCCTAGTGGAAAACTTGCTGAATTATATTTTGGATATTTTTTAAATAATATAAATAGAAGAACAATAAGATTAAATGAAGATGGCACAGTAAAAGAAGATTTTATTATTATATTTAATCCTAGAAACATTAATGGTTCAAAATATTATCATGCTATAGTTCCACAAGCAATTCAATTTGAAGATTATTTAAGTGGAGATAAAAAAT
>JAEEYW010000017.1 GCA_016288305.1 Caryophanales bacterium
ACTGTTGAATTAATAGCTCCAATCGCTATTGAAAACGGTACTAAATTCTCTATCCGTGAAGGCGGACACACTGTTGGTGCTGGAAACGTAACTGAAATTTTAAAATAAGCCTTAGGGCTTATTTTTTTTGTATAAAAAAAAGAACTATTTAGTTCTTCCTACTTGCGCTTCCTCAAAAGTTCTTACCTCATTTAATGTTTGATCATCTAACTTATGAATATCCATACCGCATGCTTTTAATACTTGCTGTAACTTTTGATGATGCTTATATTCAGCATATAAACCGTATGCATTCATTTTGATATTACTAATGATACTTTTAGGGTTGTAATTATAATTCTTTTTAACTTCTTCACTTACTTGATAATTTTTAGCTTCTTCCTCTGATATTTCTTGCATATATAAAGAATTTGTTTCTTTATTAAATTTCATACCATAGTAGGCGATATAAGCATTATTTTTATCAAATGTAAATTTACCATCATATGTAACAGCACCATCATTAATAACTCTGTATTTTAAATTTTTAATTTGTTCTTCCGTTGGTTTAATTTTAACGGCTGTCATAACATGATAAGCTGGAATATTAATAAGTATATCTTCTAAAGTAGGGGTACCAGCAAAGAAGAAACTTTTTTTAGCTGTTAAATCTGACTCTAAGAAGTTAGAAGGTTTAACATATCCTGATTCCATGATTTTATTTGCTGTTTCTAATGATGTAAAATGTACAATACCATCTTTATTGATTGTATCTAACATAGTTTGTGAATTTGTAACATTAGTAAAATGTCTTTTACTTACTAATGTACCTGATAATAATTCATAAGCAATACCACCTAAAAATTTACCAGCTATATTTTGATTTAAGCCATTACTTTTATCCATTTGTACTAATTTAGCAAGATAATTAGCTAGTATTTGATTAGCATGCGTTAAATTGTATAAAGATTTTTCGAAAATTAATTTAAGTTTTTCGCTTCTTTTATTAAATAATTCTTGTCCTTTTTCTTTTTGTTCTTCATATATTAAACCATTAGATACGGAACCATCTACGATAGTCTCAACACTGTCTGTTTTTTCTAAATCACTAATTTCTGAATTAGCTATTAAGTTAGATATTGTTTCTATATCGCTATCTATTTCTTCATATTCTTTGTTAAAACCAATATCATAATTACCAGTAATATGTTCAACTAATCTTTTACTTAATGTTTTAGCCATTTCAAATGCTTTAGTCTCAGTTAGACGCAGATTTAATATCTTATTTATATAATTTTGATACAAATTTTTGACTTCTAGTTTTTTACTGAATGGTTTATGCGCTTTGCAATATAATTCATACTGCTCATAGTTTTCTAGTCGTGCTTGTTCTAAAGCTAAAGCTATATTATTAACATATTCTTCGGTCATAATTCGCCTCATTTCATTAGCTTTCTAATAGGGTAGAAATTACGATATAATTCATAGTTTCTTTTGTGCGTGATTAATTCAAAGTCACCAGCATATTCAATGATGTCAGCTCCAAAGTTTAATTTAAAAGCATTTAAACCAGAATACTTATTATTTTCCATAATAGCTGTTAAACCACCTAAATTAAATTTTGTAAAGCCTTGTTTTTTATATATTTCAATTAATTGCCATATTAGTAAATGTTTAGAATTAATTTTTTTATATCTTTTATCATAACTATCAATCAAAATAGTAGCCTCAGTTCCTTGCTTAATAACGGCAACAGCAGCTGTTATTAAACCATCGGGATTTTTTCTAAGCATACTTGTGGCCATAACTAAATCTGTTTTGTATTGATCTAAATAACTATCTACACCAATTTTTCTTCTTATAATTGTATCATTATTTGTTTGTCTTTGCATTAGTTCATCATTCAATGCGTTACTTTTATTTTCACATTCATTGAATTTACTTTGAATAGTTTTTAAATATGTTTGTGTATCCAATTTAGTATAGTATAAATCAATCATACCGCGTTTATTGTAATACGTATAACAATCTTTTAAATAATTTTCATTAAAACCATACTTTTTTAAAGTGAAAGCTTCTAAATCTTTAATATCGTTGGAATTACCTTTATATATTCTAACGCCATTTTTATAGCATGTTCTTATCTTTGTACGATAACTTTTTTTAATGTTATTGAATAGTACATCAATAGGTTTAGTTAAATCAATTACAGCTTCGAAACGTGGATTCAATGATTCAAAGAAGTTATTATATCCTAAATGATAATAACCGGCTAATAACATTTGATGAAATAGAAACTTATAGTTTTTATTATCATCTTCTTCATATTTATCATATTTGTATACACTTTTAATAATCATAGGATTTATTTTGATTCCGATAACACCTTTTTTACTTAGATATGTTTTAACTTGTTTTGAAAACTCATTTAGTATGCGATAGTCATTATAGTCAAGTAGAAAGCC
>JAEEYW010000018.1 GCA_016288305.1 Caryophanales bacterium
AACAACATATTCTGGATATCTCTTACCCATCTTAATACCATTTTCACCTAAAATCATACCTTGATGAACTAGTTTTTTAAATGGTTCTTTGCAAGGAACTAAACCTTTATCATATAAATAATTATTCCACATTCTAGAATATAATAAATGTCCAACAGCATGTTCTGGACCACCTACATATAAATCAACAGGCATCCAATGCTCTAATAATTCTTTATTAGCAAATTCTTTATCGTTATCACTATCGATATATCTTAAGAAATACCAACTTGATCCAGCTGAACCTGGCATTGTTGATGTTTCTCTTCTAGCTTTCTTACCTTTGTATGTAATATTAACCCAATCCGTAGCATTTTCCAAAGGTGCTTTACCACCTTTAGCTTTATAATCATCTAACTCAGGTAAAATTAAAGGTAATTCAGAATCATCCAATGCTTCACTTGTTCCGTCTTCATAGTGAACAACAGGAATTGGTTCTCCCCAATATCTTTGACGTGCGAAAATCCAATCTCTTAAACGATAATTAGATACTCTTTTAGCTACACCTAATTTTTCTAATTTACTAGTTATAGCTTCCTTAGCTTCTTCAACAGTTAAGCCTGTAAACTCACAAGAATTAATTAATTTACAACCTTTACCTAAATAATCATATTTTTCAAAAGCAGCTTCTTTAGTATCTTTACCATCAATTACTTGAATCATAGGAATATTATGAACTTTAGCATATTCAAAATCTCTTTGATCATGAGATGGTACAGCCATAACAGCACCTGTTCCATAACTTACTAAAACAAAGTCTCCTAAGAAAACATCTACTTCTTTACCATTAACTGGATTGATAGCCTTAATACCATCTAGTCTTAATCCTGATTTACCCTTATTCAATTCAGTTCTTTCTAAATCAGACATCTTAGCGACTTCATTTCGATAAGAAATAACTTCATCAAAGTTTTTAATTCTATCTTTTAATTCATCTACTAATGGATGTTCTGGCGCTAGAACCATAAAAGTAATACCATAAATAGTTTCAATACATGTTGTGAAGATACTAAATTCTCCTCCACCAACAATATTAAATTTAACTTCAACACCCTCTGATTTTCCTATCCAGTTTCTTTGCATTTCTTTCGTTGATTCAGGCCAATCTAATTCATCTAAACCTTCTAGTAATCTATCGGCATATTTAGGAATATCGATAACCCATTGTTTCATATTCTTTCTAACAACAGGATATCCTCCTCTTTCACTCTTACCATCGATAATTTCATCATTAGCTAAAACAGTACCTAATTCTTCACACCAATTAACAGGCATATCTACATATTTAGCTAAACCATCATTATATAATTGTTTAAATATCCATTGTGTCCATTTATAATATTTAGGATCATGTGTAGATATTTCTTTAGACCAATCATATGATAAGCCTAATAATTTTAATTGTGATCTAAATGTAGCCATATTAGCTTCTGTAAAACCATTAGGATGTTTACCCGTTTTAATAGCAAATTGTTCAGCAGGCAAACCAAAAGAATCAAAACCCATTGGATGTAATACATTGTATCCTTGCATTCTTTTCATTCTAGATACGATATCAGTAGCTGTATATCCTTCAGGATGTCCAGCATGTAGACCTACACCTGATGGATATGGAAACATATCCAAAGCATAAAATTTAGGCTTACTAAAATCCCAAATATCTGTTTTAAAAGTATCGTGTTCTTCCCAATAATTTCTCCATTTTTCTTCTATTTCTCTTGTATTCATTATTTAGCCTCCTTTTGTAAATATACACCTATAAAATGATAACATATTAAAGTTAAAGGTATAATAGTTAGTAATCCTATTAAGATCAGCAGCATTACATTTGATACTTCAATAACCACAGTAAAACTTGCGGCAACAATAAACGAATTAACCAAAGCTATAATTCTAACGAATTTAGCTATATCAATTTTATTTACATTTAATTTATATTTATTTACAAAGTATAATACTTGATTACTTTTTTTAAATTTCTCATACTTATTCTTTTGTAAAACAACAGTCACCATATAAAATAAATATACAATGATAAAAGATAATAAAAAACATACAATATATTTCATAATATCCTCCCATAATTACATAAAACTTATGTAATTATTATAGTATAAAATCCAAATATTTACAATAATATTAATTAAAAAAAGAGGTTATTTAACCTCTACACAACTATTATCAATATCATAATCATATTTATCGTCACTAATTGTTATTTTAACTTTAGTTTGTAATCCAAAATCACCTAGTCCTTCATTTTGAATCGTAGCTGGTAATAAATTTTCTTTTACTAAAGTATCTAACGTTATACAATAAACATTACCCTTAGTTTTACTATAATCGTTTATATGACTATTAATGTATTGACTAGAAGCTGAATAAATCAAATTTTTAGTCCCAAGGGATAAATTATTCTCTGTTTTTTTAATAGCATTCAATATAATAGGAAATGATAATAATGTAATTAAACCTAGAATAACTATAACTGCTATTATTTCTACTAATGTAAATCCTTTACGCATTTTCAACACTCTTTTCATATGCATGACGACATTCTTCAATTAATTTTAAAGCTTCTTCCATACCATAGTATTCTCCTACTTCAACATCAATATTCTGTAATGTTTTATAGTTTTTAAAGAAGTCTTTTATTTCATCCAACATAAATGATGATAAATCAGATAAAGTATTTATCTCATTATACCTTGGATCAACAGCTACAACAGATATTAATTTATAATCCTCATAACCATTATCAATCATTTTCAAATATCCAATTACTCTAGCAGGTACAACACAACCTGGAAAAGTTGGTTCGCTAGATATAACCAAAATATCCAAAGGATCACCATCATTAGCTAATGTATTTTCAATATAACCATATTCTGCAGGATAACTCATAGCTGAATATAAAACTCTATCCAATTTAATACGATTAGTTTTTTTATCAACTTCAAATTTATTTTTCGTATTTAATGGTATTTCTATAATAGCATCTACAATATTCATTAATTACCTCCCCTAAAGTTTTTAACAAATTCATCATAAGCTTTAGTTTCTAATTTTAAATCATATTTTAATTTTTTATTTGTTAATTTATTCATAAAATATTTTAAAAATTCAGGATTTCTAACTAATATTGGTCCTAAGACATATGTTGCATATAAATTATGATACATGTAACCTAAATCTTCAATCATATTGTAATCAATGTTATCAACATAACTATTATTATTTATAAAACCAAGTATTTTTTTCTTTGTAACTTTACTTGCTGCATATACATCACACATCTTACGTTTATCTTGTTTTACAACATAATCTAAAATACCTAAACCATTATATGCATCAATTTTTTTACCAAACATATCAACACTGTTTCCAGTAACAAACATAAATTTATCATCTTTAATATATTTAACAATATCTTTTTTATACTTGCTTAAACGTTCCAAAGCAATCTTTTGATTTTCCTCTGTACCACTTGCTATATATACTAAATCATAATCATCAAAATTTAATTTATCATCTAAAGACAAATAAAGTATCTCATGTTTAATTTTGTTGTAATTCAAAACACTATCAATAATTTTAATATTGCCTGATTCACCATATAAATTTAAGAAATCATAATATAAATAAGCTATTTTCATAAATTTACTCCTTTTTTCTTTAATTGATCAAGATACATATAATCTAAATCAAAATATACAACAAAATATAAATTACCTTTAGCATGTGATACTGCAAAATCTAAAGAATTATTGTAATCAACACAATATACAAACTTTTTAGTATCCACGCCAGCCGTTTTTAATCTAACAGCTAAATCATAAGCGAAAGGTCCAATAAGAATAATTCTTTCAATAGATTTATCATTTAATAATTCAAAGTTAATATCATATAACCATGATAAATCTTTTAAATCATATCGACCACTAACCCTTGTAAAACCTACAGCTACCGTTTTCTTTTCTCTTTTTGTTTTAACATATTCTAAAGATTGATTATATGAAAGTGGTGTTTCGTTTTTGGATAATAGAATTGTTCCTTTAACGCCATTCATTTCAAATTCAGTTAATCGTTTAGCTTGTTTAGATAAGTGGTTTATACCATCAACTAAGACATCATTATCCATCTTATCTACTTTACAAACTGTATAGCAAGCCATAAAATTATAAACATTGTATATGGCATCACTATTCATAGTAATAATATTATCTTCTACTTTAAATTGATTATTTTTCATAAGTTCAGCTTCATATTTACAAATAGGTCTTACGAAATCACCTTTTGGACATTTGTAACTACCTAAATTGCCATAATTAAAATAATCATATTCTAATTTTTTATGACATATAGGACAATATCCTAAATCTAAAGTATTAATTTTATTTGTTTTAGTAGAATATTTATTTTCTTTTACACCATAATAAGTAATTTTATTTTTCTTATTTAAAGAAAATTTAACTACCAATGGATCATCAGCATTAAGTATTAAATGTGTTTTACTATTAATACTATTATTTATATCATCAAAAACAATACCAAAATGACCGTTACGCGCTAATTGATCACGTGATAAATTATTAATAACAAAATATTTAGGTGTGATATATTTAAATACTTTTTTAACATATCTTTCATCACATTCAATAATTAAAGCATCAACTTTTGTTTTACCACTTATTTTACTAGCCTCAATAATAGCTGTTGTAACACCGCCTATTAAATTAGATCCTTTAACATTACTAACTGTTTTATAACCAGCATTTTTATACAATTCATATAAAGTTCTTGATACACTTGTTTTACCAGTTGTACCTGTAACAAAAATAGTTGTCTTAGGCATTTCAAAATACGACAAAATATCTTTATTCATCTTGATAGCTAAATTACCAGGAAATGCCGTACCTTTACCTAATTTTTTTAGAACAAAAATCATTATTTTTATTATAAATACAATTACTCTATTCATCTTACATCACCTTATTTTATTATAGCACTTACCATTTAATAAGTACATCATATTTTAAATAAATATATAAAAATACAGACTAATGTCTGTATTATTTAGTTTCAATTTTTTCCATACCACCCATATAAGGTCTTAAAGCTTCTGGTATTCTAACACTACCATCTTCTTGATAATTATTTTCTAAGAAAGCAATTAAACCTCTTGGTGTAGCTAAAACAGTGTTATTTAATGTATGTACATAGTATGTACCATTTTCACCTTTAGTTCTTATACCCAATCTTCTTGCTTGAGCATCACCTAAAGTAGAACATGAACCAACTTCAAAATATTTTTGTTGTCTTGGACTCCATGCTTCAACGTCACATGATTTAACTTTTAAATCAGCTAAATCACCTGAACAGCATTCCAATGTTCTAACAGGAATATCTAAACTTCTAAAAAATTCAACTGTATAAGACCACATCTTATTATACCAGTCCATACTTTCTTCTGGTTTACATAAAACAACCATTTCTTGTTTTTCAA
>JAEEYW010000019.1 GCA_016288305.1 Caryophanales bacterium
ATTCACCTTCTTTTAAAGGTTTATTTTTAACTTTTACTTCATCATAAATATTATCTAAATTAATTATTTTTTCTTGTTTAGTTGGACTTATTATACTATCCGCATAATAATTTTCTGCTGCTCTTATCAAAGCTGCGGCAACAGAATAATTAACCTTTTTTCTAGCTGTTGATATAAAATTCATAGTTATAGGTGTAGCAATCAAAGCTATAACAGCTAATATAATAATTACAGCTACTAATTCAACTAATGTAAGTCCCCTTTTTTTCATATTATCACCATACCCTATATGTTATAGTATATCATTTTTTACAATTTATTTCCAATATTTTTAATAATTTATTGTGCGGCCTTATAATATTTCAAAAAAAAGCCAAATTCTGAATACACACACCATCCTGATGGACATAAAAGTGTAAGTATACCCAATAAAGTATTATTCACAAAATAAAAAACAGCATTATTCAGCTGTTTTAACTACTTCTTTATCTTTGTAAGTTCCACAATTTGCGCAAACTCTATGTGGTCTTTTAGCTTCACCACATTTTGGACATTTTACTGTATCATTAGCACTAATTACATAATGAGTTCTTCTTTTACGTCCACGTGTTTTACTAACTTTTCTAAATGGTACTGCCATTTATAACACCTCTTTTCTTATAATAAATCTTTTAACTTCTCTAGTTCAGGATTAATTCTACTTTCCTTATCAGTTATAAGTTGCCATCCATCACCTTTTGTTTTAACATCAGATAAATCGGCATTTACAACTCTAAGGGGAATTTCCATTAGTATATTTTCCCATATAATTGGAAAAATATCAATACTATTTGTAACATTTTTTAAATTTTTTTGTATATTATCGTCAAAATCGTCATCAATATTAAAACTAAATGGGTAATCAGTTGGTTTCAAACTGATAGAACAAGGTAAAACCATTATACCTTTGACTTCAATATTTAAATGAAAATTATCTAAATGCTTAGTGATATCACCTTTAATAGATACGTCATTTAATTCTATAATATTCGTATTAGCTAATTCTTCAGTAGAAAAAGAATATTTCAAATCTATTAAAGCATATTCATCTAAGTTGCTTTTAAGTCGTGTAATATCAATATTCAAATTAATCACCGAGTTAATTATACAGAAAATTATTAAAAAAGTAAAGTCAAAACGTGTTATAATGAAATGGGTGAGGAAAATGGTTGGAATTATTGCTGAATATAATCCTTTTCATAATGGTCATTTATATCATATAAATAAAGTTAAAGAAATGTTTCCAAATGAAAACATTGTTTTAGTCCTTGTAGGGAACTTCTTAAATAGAGGCGATATATCAATTATAAATAAATTTGATAAAACAAGAATCGCCTTACAATATGGTGTGGATTTAGTTGTTGAATTACCATTTGTCTTTGCAACACAAGCAGCTGATATATATGCATATGGTGCGATTAAAATATTAGATAGCTTAAAATGTGATTATTTAGTCTTTGGTAGTGAGACAAATGATATTGAATTATTAACTAAAATAGCTAAAACCCAACTAGATAATGATTTAAATATCAAAGAATACTTAAATCAAGGGTACAATTACCCTACTAGTCTATCAAAAGCTATCAAAGATATAACAAATATAAAAATAGACACACCTAATGATTTATTAGGTATAAGTTATATTAAAAGTATCATAAGTTTAAACAGCAAAATTAAACCTATAACTATCCAAAGAACTAACGATTATCACAGTTTAGATATAGATAATGATATTATAAGTGCATCAAGTATAAGAAATCTATTAAAAGAAAAAAAGGATATAACTAGATACATTCCACATGATGTAGCTAAATATATTAACGACATACAAGATTATTTCAATATTATAAAACATCAAATAATTATTGATGATCTAACAAAATATCAAGATATTGATAAAAGTTTAAACAATAGTCTTAAAAAACACATTAATGATGTGAATAGTGTTGATGAATTGATATTAGAAGTAAAATCAAAAAATATTACTTATAATAAAATAAAACGATGCTTGATACATATTTTATGCGGATATGAAAAACAAGAAATAGATATAACATATATAAGAATACTAGGATTTAATAGTAAGGGAAAACAATATTTGAGTAAAATTAAAAAAGAGATACAAATACCTATTATAACTAATTTCAACAGTGTACTAGAAAATGAATTGAAGTATACAAAAATATATTCCTTGCTAACAAATAAAGATATTACAAAAGAAGAATTAAAAACGCCAATTATTATTGACTAATAATTCTTTTTTTTATATAATAAACGCCATATTTGGAGGAAGATTATGACATTACTAGAAAAAGATTTTTGGACACTTTTAGAAAAATCTGATACAGCCGAAACAGAAGAAGAAAAAAATATGTATGATGTATATATCGATTATTTACTCCCATATTTAAAAAATATCAAAGGATTTAAAAACTTTGATATGCCTTTAATACTTGAAGATACAGCGGATGAAGAAGATATTTGTTATATACCAATACAAATAAAGGAATTTAATAAAAAATTAATAAAACATATACCTCCTAAAATAAATATACCAACCGATGAATTCTATTTTCCAAAAGAATATTATCTCAAAGAAGTTAGAAATATCATTTTGGATTTTTACAGTCATTTTGACCCAATTTTATATAAATTTATTAAAGAATGTATGGACAATGAACATCTTCACATCTTGAATCAATTAATCGATGAAGAGGTTGATGGCATGTGTTTGCATATTAATCCACTAAATCATACGCATATTTTTGTATGTAAAAATGGCAAATGGAGTGTAGAAGAAATGGCTGTTTTGGCCCACGAATTAGGCCACGCTATCCATTTAAGAGGAAAAAGAAGTTTTGAAGAAGAAACTGACATCACATCTAGCAGTTTAAGTGAAATGCCTTCTAAATTGTTTGAAGAATTATTTATTAAATTTCTTATAAATAATCAAGTTGAGCATGCTAAAAAGGTTGATTTTATGTGGTTACGTGAACTTAAGATGCAACTTCTTAGCTTCAGTAAAATGAATATCAATCAATATTCAAAATACTGGGATTACATTTATGGTAGTATACTATCACATTACTATAGTAAAAAATATGAAAATGACCCCGAAATAACAAAGAAAAATATATATGATTTTATAAAACATATTGGTTTTATGTGTGATATGGATATGTTTGAAAACTTTGGTATCAACAAAGAAGAATTGATACGTGGTGAGTATTTAAAAACAAAACTACCAAGGGGGAAAAAATAATGAGTCTACTAGATGAAGATATAGCAAAAACAAGAAAATTATTAAATTGTTCAAATTCGAAATCCAAAAGAAGTTTCTATGCAAGTATGTTACACGAACTTTTACAACTACACGATACCATTAATTACGAAGATAATAATCCACATATAAGCCAAGAACTGTATGACTTAATTAATACTTCATACCATGCTGATGATCTTTTAAAATTTCATGAGCACTCATTAGCCCCACTATCACAATATACATTTCGTTTAACGAAAAACACTAATAAAAGTTTCAAAGGTGAATACTTTGATTACACATATTTAAATAAAAAATATTCGTTAAAGCAGGCCAAAGAAATAGCTTTAGCCTTCTATAACGACTTTGATCCTAAATTATATAATATGGTTAAAGAAAATGTTGATAGTGACCATCTATTCATTGTACCGGGTGACTTCTTTTCATCTACATGCGATGGAGCGTGTTCTTTCAATTATGCTACAGGTAATAGTTATATAACCATGTATAATAGTGGGAACTTTTCTATCGAAGCTATAGATTGTTTGGTACATGAATTAGGCCACACTATACAAGGAAAAATAAATTATAGCAAATTAATATTATCCAACAATATTGCCTTAAATACTTTTGGCGAAGTTTTATCATCTATTTTTGAAACTATATTTATAGATTATTTAATAGCTAGCAAGCAAGATGCCAAAGATGCTTATTATATGGATATAAATAATTTATTATTACTACGAAACGCCGCTTTTGAAGCACGTAGAGTGAATAAACACATATTATATCTTACAGCCAATAACAAACCTTTAGATGAAGAATTTAGCAGCAAAGTATTTGAATACCAATACCTATATGGACGTTTACTAGCAAATTATTATGCCGAACAATATAAAATAGATCCTGAAAAAGCAAGATTCAACATTTATAATTTCATAAAAAGCATCAGTACCCGTGATATCTTAAGTATGTTAAGTAATTATGGTATAGATAAAGAAGAATTAGCTCAGTGTCAGTATCTAAAAAGACGTATTAAAAATGACAAAAAAGCGTTAGTCTAAACGCTTTTTTATGTACTCAAATACTTTATCTATAGTATTGTCAAAATTGTTAAAATCTGTCATAAACCAATTAATTTTCATTTGATGATTAAACCATGTATATTGTTTTTTAGCATATCTTCTAGAATTTTGTTTTATTAAATCTAAACATTCATCCAATGGCTTAGTTCCATCAAAATATGGGAATAATTCCTTATAGCCAATAGGCGTTAAAACAGCTTTAGTACGAATGCCACTATCATATATCTTTCTAGCCTCATCCAACAAGCCATCATGTAACATTGTATCCACACGTTTATTAATTCTATCATATAAGATATCTCTATCAGTAGTTAAACCGATAAATATAACATCATACAATAGTTTATCCGTTTTTTTCTTATCACTATATAATTTATTAGTATTTTCATAATAATTCAAAGCATTAACCAATCTTTTGCGATTATTAATGTGAATATCAATATTTTTATCTATACTAATTAATTTATTATATAATTCCTCATTACTCATATCATCGTAACTATTTGTAACACTATTTTCAAAATGATAATCGTATAAACAAGCCTTAATATATAATCCCGTACCACCAACTAAAATAGGTGTTTTATTGTTTTTAATTAGTTCATCAATCTTATTCCTAGCATCAATTTGGTAGTCATAAACTGTATAATCTTCAGTAATATTTCGAATATCAAATAAATGATGCGCTACACCATCTTTTTCTTCTTCCGTCACTTTAGCTGTAGCTATATTCATATCTTTAAATACTTGTGTACTATCAGCATTAATGATTTCGCCATTTAATTTTTTTGCTAAAGCAATGCTTAACTTTGTCTTACCTACACACGTAGGTCCTGTTATAACTATAACCATTCATTTCACCAATTAAAGTATAACAAAAATAAGTAGTAAAAACAACTATTTAAGAGTTGAAAGAAGCGTTTGTAACATATCAATAGTATCTAAGGCTTTACCTATTTTATCAGTAGGTCTTAACTTATAAAAATCTTTTACCTCTTCCTTAAATTTATCATAACTAGAAGCATCTCTATTCAAGTACTTATACCATATAGAATGTTCACGTAAATACATTAATCTGTGGATATCATTTTTGATTTTATATTGTATATCTAAACTCATCTAATCCTCAAAATGTTTATACACAGGTCTTGGTTTATATTCCTCTTTTGGAGAATTATTATTCTTCATATCCTGGAATAATCCTAATACTCTTTGAATATTGTTAACACTATTTTGAACACCATCTAAATCAATACTTTTTATCCAACTAAGCAAATCAACAGTACCAACTATAGGTATAAACTCTTTCCAAGCCTCTTTTGAATCACCATATAGATCAAAAATTTCATAAAACTTCTGCCATGATCCTTTACCTTCTTCCACAGCTTTTACTAAACTGGGATTCTTTTTAACGAACTCTTTAAAATCATCTTTCTTAGACATGACAACCACCTAAGATATAATATGTAAAAAAAGAAAAAAAAGTACTAAATTGTTTTGAAAAATAACCATTTACGTGTTATAATATCTTTTGAGGTGGGCATATGGAAAAAATTAAAGAATTAATGCAAAATAAAATTGCTAAAATAGTAGCTATTGCTGTAATTTTATTGCTTATTATAATTATCATTATAATAGGAAGTTCAAAAAGAAAAAAATTAAAACAATGTGAGGAATTACGTAATGATATCATAGCTGTTGCTGATGCATACGTTAACAAAAATGATTTACTACCAGAATTAAATGGTACAAGTATCACTATTGATTTAAGTGATTTAGAAAGAGGTTTTTCATTTAAAAACACTGCTGTTACAGGAACTATTACATATACAAAATATAATGATTTATATGTTAAAACAACAGAATTGAAAGATGCTAGTTTCTGTACAACAAAAAAATTTAAAGGTGAATCAAGCAAATATAGATCTGATAACAATTATAAAGTAAATGTATATTATAACTACACTACTGTTGAATCATACAATTCAAAATATTCAAGCTATATTCCAAGTAATTTAATAAGTAAAAAAGAAACTAAAGGTGTTTTATTACCAATAGATTCTAAATACTTACCTACTATACCTAAGGATGCTGTTATAACTGAATATGTAAGAGAAATTGCTACATTCTATAGTTATAGAGATACAAAATGGAGATGGTATGCAAACGATGTAGCATACAGCGAATATAGTGCTGAAAAACCTGCAGGATATACATACAAAGATGAAGAAACTAGAGCAAAAACTAAGACTTCTGAATGGAGCCTAGATTATCCAGAAACACATGAATATCGTACAATTCAATCTGCTGATGGATACCAATGGTACAAATTAGACGGTAAGAAAAAAATATATTGGGAAAACGGTGCATACTCTGTTTCATCTCCAGGAGAAGGATATGTACAAGACAAAACTAAAACAGCTAAAATGTATTCATACTATGACGTAATTTATAGATGGTACAATGGTAATAAAAAAAGAAATTATTATGAGATTGCCTCTTCTGTAGCACCTGCTGGTTACAAATATAAAGATGACGGGGTATCACTTCATACTGACTGGACAGAATATGAAATAACAAGTCATTTAACAGAATCTAGTAAATCATATCGTGAAGAAAGAACAAAAGAATACTCTAGATATTTAATTAAATATGATATGTATTCATACCCTATCTTTGAAAAACCAGTTTCATTAGAAGAATTAGAAAAGAAAATTGGTAAATCATATAAAGAAATTTTAGAAGATAAATCTATCAAATTAGAAGTTATATTTAAATTTCAAAAAGAAGCTTAATGAAGTGATAAAAGTAGACAAAGACAAGTCTACTTTTTTTATGTTGAAATTTAATATGGGATATCAATTTCATTTGAAGTTATTGGTATAACTTTTTTTGCTAAAAAAAGATGATTTATATTTCAAAATCATCTAAAAAATCATCTATAGTTAATATTTTTTCATCAACTTCGTCCAAAGAAATATCTAAAATTTCTTCCTCAATTTTTTCTTCTTTTATATCATCATTTTTCTTAGTGTTATCTTTTTTACTTTCAAGTTCAACAACCTCAAAGCAATCATTGATACCATTTTTAGATATTGTCGTACCAGTCGAATACCTATCAGCGATAGCTAATTCTGTAACTTTAATTACCTCAATATCCGTTTTAATAATACCTAATAACTTGCTATTAACAAAAGTTTTTAAAATGTGATATGGATTTGTTTTAACATCTCTAACTAGTAATATACCTTTTCTAGCTCTAGACATCATTTCAAATTCATTTAATTTAATTCTCTTACCTGTACCATTTTCTGTTATAACTGTTATATATTCAGCATCTTCAAATACATTTACTGATACAACTTCGTCATCTTTAAGGTTAATAGCTTTAACACCACTTGCCTTAACACCTACAACTGGTATTTCAGCCACTTTATATCGTAAAGCATAACCACCCTTAGTTGTAATAAATACATTTGATCCATTATCACAAGATATAGAAACTAATCGATCGTCATCTTTTAATTTCATACATGACATTGTCTTAGAATAACGCGTTACTTTAAATTCATTTAACTTAGTACGCTTAATTAAGCCATCTTTACTTGCTAATGTTATAGTTATATCATCATCAAAATTATATACTGGCATACATCCTATAATGCTTTCATCACTTGATAAATTAATGATATTACTTACATGTTTACCTAATTCTTTCCATTTTAAATCAGGAATTTCATATACTGGAACATACAAATAATTACCTAAATCAGTAAATAATAATACTGTATCTAAAGTATTCATTTGATATAACCCGATAACATAATCTTTTTCTTTCAATAATGTATTTTCGTCTTTATTATAACTTCTTAAAGAAGTACGTTTTACATAACCTTCTTTAGTTATAACTACGATACAATCTTCTTTAGCAATCATTTGTGTTGTATCGATTTTGATATCTTCAACCTCATCTTGAATTTCGGTTTTTCTAGGAACAGCATATTCTTTTTTGATTTCTCTTAGTTCATCTTTCATAACTTGTTTCAATGCTATCTCATCATCCAATATGTGATTCAATCTTTCAATTTCAGATTTTAAAGATTTTTGTTCTTCTTCTAAAGCAACAACATCAGTATTTGTCAATCTATACAATTGTAATACAACAATAGCTTCTGCTTGTAACTCTGAAAAAGCAAATTTAGCTACCAAATTATCTTTAGCGTCAGCTTTATTCTTAGAAGCTCTAATAGTCTTAATAACTTCATCTAAAATAGATAACATTTTAATGAAACCATCAACGATATGTAATCTCTTCATACATGTATCTAATTCAAATTTAGTTCTTCTTAAAATTGTTTCTTTTTGGAAACTAATATATGCATCCAATATAGGTAAAATACCTAGTGTCATCGGTCTACGATTTACAATTGATACCATGTTATAATTATAAGCTATTTGTAAGTCACTATTTTTATATAAATAGTTTAATACTAAATTTTTATCAGCATCTTTCTTTAAATCGATAACTATACGTACTGGATTTTGTCTATCTGATTCATCTCTTACTTCTTGTATACCATCAATTTTTTTATCGATTCGAATGCTATCAATTTTACTTACCAATAAAGCTTTATTAACATCAAATGGTATTTCGGTAATAATTAATTGCTCTTTACCTTTTTCTTTATTAGTCTCAACTTTAGATTTTACTATAACCTTACCCTTACCAGTATTGAAGGCATCAATAATACCTTGTTTTCCACAGCATATAGCTCCTGTAGGAAAATCAGGTCCTTTGATAATATCTAAAATAGTATCCAATCTACAATTAGGATTATCAATTCTCTTAATCGTAGCATCAATAACCTCACCTAAATTATGTGGTGGGATATTGGTAGCATAACCTGCTGATATACCATTGGTACCATTTACTAAAAGGTTAGGAAATTTAGCTGGTATAACAGTTGGTTCTAATTCAGTATCATCAAAATTAGGTGCCCATTCAACGGTATTTTTATCAATATCCTTTAATAATTCATTACTTATTTTAGATAATCTAGCTTCGGTATAACGCATAGCAGCAGCACCATCGCCGTCCATAGAACCATTGTTACCTTGCATTTCTATATATGGTGTGCTTTGTTTCCACCATTGACTCATTCTTACCATTGCTTCATAAATTGATGAATCACCATGTGGATGGAAATTACCCATAATATAACCAACTGTTTTAGCTGATTTTCTTGTAGGTTTATCGTATGTGTTATGATCTTTATACATACCATATAATATTCTTCTTTGAACGGGTTTAAGTCCATCCCTAACATCTGGGATAGCTCTATCTTGAATAATTGCTTTAGCATATCTAGCAAAGCGATCACCCATGATATCTTCCAAAGAATAATCTTGTATTTTCTTTATAATGTCTTCCATATATTCACCTCTTGTTCTACATTAGGCTCTATAATTATCTTCCATAGTAAATACAACGTTTTCTTCAATCCATTCTTTTCTAGGTTCAACATTATCGCCCATCAAAATAGATACACGTTTTTCAGCTAAAGCTGCATCTGTTATATTTACTTTAATTAAACTTCTTGTTTCAGGATTCATAGTTGTTTGCCATAGTTGTTCCGCATTCATTTCACCAAGTCCTTTATATCGTTGTGTTTCTAAACCTTTATGTTTATTAGATATTTCCATTCTTTCTTCATCTGTCCAAGCATAATAAGTTTCCTTATTATTAGCTATCTTATAAAGTGGTGGATTAGCAATATATAAATGTCCTTGTTCTATTAATGGTTTCATATAACGATAGAAGAAAGTAATTAATAATATTTGAATATGAGCTCCATCATCATCGGCATCGGTCATAATGATAACTTTATCGTAGTTAGCATCTTTTATATCAAAATCGCTACCTACACCTGCGCCTATTGTATAAATCATTGTATTTATTTCTTCATTCTTATATATTTCAGTTGGATTAACTTTTTCTGTATTTAAAACTTTACCTCTCAAAGGTAAGATAGCTTGGAAAGTTCTATCCCTACCATTTTTAGCTGAACCACCCGCTGAATCTCCCTCGACTAAGAATAATTCATTTTTAGCTGGATTCTTAGTTGAAGCAGGGGCTAATTTACCAGATAAATTTTTCTCTTTGGTATTTTTACTTTTACCATTTCTAGCTTCATCTCTAGCTTTTCTAGCAGCTTCTCTTACCATTTTACTCTTAACCAATTTGTTCATAATATCAGTAGCGATAGCTTTGTTTTCTTCTAAGAAAAATTGCAATTTTTCACTAGTTATATTTTCAACAATTGTTTTAGCTACAGGTGTACCCAACTTAGCCTTTGTTTGACCCTCAAACTCTAATAAGTTTTCTGGTATTTGCAAAGAGATGATAGCTGTTAAACCTTCTCTCGTATCAGAACCTTCTAAGTTTTTATCTTTAGCTTTCAAAAAGCCATTATTTTTACCATATTCATTAAAAACACGTGTTAAAGCAGTTTTGAAACCAACCTCATGTGAACCACCATCTGGTGTCTTAACATTGTTAACAAAACTTATAATATTTTCAGAATAAGTATCCGTATATTGTAACGCTACTTCGACATTAATACCATCTTTAGCGCTTTCAAAATGTAATGGTTTATGTAATTCTTGTTTACCATCATTTAAATATTCAACAAATGATTTCAAACCATTTTCATAACAGAATATTTCTTGTTTTTCATCCTCTTCATCAACAATTTCAACAGTTAAACCTTTAAGTAAAAAAGCTGATTCTTGCATTCTTTCACATACTGTTGTAAATGAAAACTGTGTTGTTGAAAAAATCGTATCATCAGGCATAAATCTTACAGTAGTACCTGTTTTACTAGTTTTATCTAATTTAGTTAATGGAACAGCTACTTTACCGCCATTTTCAAATTTAATATAATGTGTAAATCCATCTCTTTTAATGGTTACTTCCATCCATTTAGATAAAGCATTAACTACTGATGCACCAACGCCATGTAATCCTCCAGATACCTTATAACCAGATGTCTCAAATTTACCTCCAGCATGCAAAACCGTATATATAACTTCAGGAGTTGACATACCAGATGAATGCATACCTACTGGTACACCTCTTCCTTCATCAGCTACTGATACACTGCCATCTTTATGTAGAATAATCTTTATTTTTTTACCAAAGCCATTCAATACTTCATCAATACTATTATCAACAATTTCCCATATTAAATGGTGTAATCCTCTTTTATCTGTAGACCCAATATACATACCAGGTCTTTTTCTTACTGCTTCCAATCCTTCTAAAACTTTAATGGAAGATTCATCATATTTCATCATGATATCACCAATATCATTATACACAAAAAGACTTGATATTTCAAGCAATTTAAGATATTTGGTTGCTTTAAATAAGTAATGTATGCTATAATTTTACTGGTGATATTATGACGATTACATTAAAAGTATCTGAAGAAACCAAAAACAAAATGATAGAGTACTTTGAAGACTTAAAAAGGCCAAATACGCCTCAATATGCTGTGTTTCAAGCTGTTGACGGTGATTCAGTTGTCACTTTATATGAATCTGGCAAATGTGTCTTTCAAGGTAAAGACGCTGATCTAGCTAGTGAATTCTGGGTCGAAACAGAAAAGTTAAATAGCGGCAAAGCTATTACAACTAATAGTGATGAAAAGAAAAAAGATACTAAAGATATAAATCCTTTGGATAAAAAAATATACTACGCTACAACAATCGGTTCTGATGAAGTTGGTACAGGTGATTACTTTGGTCCTATCGTTGTTACAGCTTCGTATGTAACTAAGGAAGATATACCTTTTTTAGAAAGTTTAGGCGTTAGAGATAGTAAAAAACTAACAGATGATAAGATATTAGAAATTGTTCCACAAATAATTAAAAAAATACCATATGAATGTATGATATTATCTAATAAAGACTACAATAAAAATTATGATAATGGTATAAACATGAATAAAGTAAAAGCTATATTACATAATAAAGTTTTATCTAAATTAACTAGCAAATATAAAAGTGAATATGTTGTTGTAGATCAATTCTGTGCTCCTAATTTATATTTTAGTTATTTAAAAGATACTAATGCTTATAAAAATATAACTTTTACAACTAAAGCTGAGGATAAATGTTTATCTGTTGCTTGTGGTTCACTAATAAGTAGATATGTTTTTATAAAAGAATTTGATAAATTATGTGACAGTTTAAAAATTAACCTACCTAAAGGTGCATCTGATAAAGTTGATTTAGTAGGTAAAGAAATAGTTACTAAATATGGTATAGATAAATTAAATGAAGTGGCTAAATTAAATTTCAAAAATACAGACAAAATAAAAGAATTATTAAATCAATAATTTTTTTATTTTAGATTGACATACAAACATGCGTTTGCTATAATATGCATAAGGAGATGATATTATGAATAATATTGAAATGTACAATAAAAATATTTTTGAAAGCATTAAACATTATGACGAGAATGGCAATGAATTCTGGTATGCAAGAGAATTAATGTCCATTCTAGAATATAGTAAATGGGAAAATTTTAATAGTGTAATCATAAAAGCAGTAACGTCTTATAAGAACAGTAATAACGATGATTCATATTGGCTTCCCGAAGTCAGGAAGCCAATAAAAACAGGCAAAGGAAAAATTGAGTATATTAAGGATTATAAATTATCTAGATATATATGCTATTTGATTGTTCAAAATGCAAATCCCAGAAAGAAAATGGTTGCTCTGGGCCAAACTTATTTTGCTATTCAGACAAGAAGAATGGAGTTATCTGAATTAGAATATGAATTATTAAGTGAAGACGAAAAAAGACTATATCAAAGAAAACGTATTAAAGATGGCAACAAAATATTATATAAGATAGCTAGTGAAAAAGGAGTTAAAAATTTTGATAGATTTACAAACGCCGGATATAAAGGATTATATAATGGTGAAACAGCTGATGATATTGCCAAAAGAAAAAATCTTAGATACCGTGAAGATATATTAGACAATATGGGTAGTGTCGAACTAGGTGCTAATATATTTAGAATATCGCAAACCGAAGCGCTATTAGAAAAGCAAAAAGAAGAAAGTGAGCAAATAGCTACCGATACACATTATAGAGTAGGAAAAGCTATACGTAAAACCATAAAAGAACTAGGAGGAACTATGCCAGAAGATTTGCCTACTCCTAAAAAAAGTATAAAAGAAATTGAACAAGATAACAATATAAAAATAATAAAAGAATTATTGAAATAAATCAATAATTCTTTTTTAAATCTATTAAATCATTTTCTAATTTAGATATATCATTTGGGCTCATAAATAAGAATACCGCATCATCGAATTTATTTAATTCTGCTGCATCGTCAATATTTATGTGATGTCCATTTTCTAATCTATCAACTATCAAAGCTGATGTTACTTCTGGATAATCTTCTTGGTTTTCTCTAGCTGGATGAATTGGAAGAACAAAAGCAGCATCTGTTTTGTTTAATTCAGTAGCTATTTCCTCATAAAATGATTGCGTTCTTGTAAAAGTATGTGGTTGGAAGATACTTACAATTTTCTTACCAGGATACTTTTGTTTTGCTGAACTAATAACAGCTTTCATCTCTGTTGGATGATGTGCATAATCATCAATAATAACATTATTTCCTACAACAGTCTCACTAAATCTTCTTTTAGCGCCCTCAAATGTCTTTAAGCATTTAGAAACATCTTTAGCTTCTAATCTTTCATAATAACAAATACCAATAACAGCTAAAGCATTTAGTAACATATGTTTACCATATAAAGGCAAATCAAAATGACCATAATAGTTATCCTCAATAAATACATCAAAACTAGTACCATCTTCAGTATATTCGATTTCTTTGGCGATAATATCGTTATCTTCATTTAAACCATAATAAAATATTGGAACATTAACATTCAAAGTATGTGTATATGTATCATCACCATAGGCAATAACGATTTTTTCAGCTAGTCTGGCATACTCCTCATATGCACTAACAACATCATCTATATCTTTATAATAATCAGTATGATCTAATTCTATATTAGTGATAACAGCATAATATGGATGATATGATAAAAAATGTCTTTTGTATTCACATGCTTCAAGCATGAAGTACTCATTATCTTTACTTCCATGACCTGTACCATCACCAATTAGATAATTACAACCTTTGATATTGTCGAAAACATGTGCCAACATTGATGTTGTTGTTGTCTTACCATGGCATCCAGCTACAGTAACCGTTTTAAACATAGAAGTTAATTTGCCAACCATATCTTGGTATGAATATATTTTAAGGCCTAATTCATTAGCTCGCACAATTTCCTCATGATCATCCTTGAATGAATTACCTTGAACAATAATCATATCTTCTCTGATATTGTCTTTATTAAAATCATATATTTTAATACCAGCTTTTTCCAAAGCATCTTGAGTAAAAAAATGATTTGGTTTGTCACTACCCTCTACATCATAGCCTAATTCTTTTAATATTTGGGCTAAAGCAGACATTCCTGTTCCTTTAATGCCTACGAAATAATATGTCATATCATCACTCCTATTATTATTTTACACCTATAATATTAAAAATGTCCATATTTTATATAAAAAAAGGTAATTTTATTACCTTATTCTTTATACTCGAACTCAAAATCAAGAATTCTAATAGTATCGCCTTCTTGAGCACCTAATTCTCTTAATTTATCATCAACACCAAATTTTTTTAATTTATAAGCAAATCTATTAGCAGATTCATCGGTATTAAACTTAGTCATCTTAAGTAATTTTTCAACTTGTTCACCTTTAATAACCCATGTATCATTATCTTTAACTACTGTAAATGGTTCTTCCTTTTTAAATTTATATAAAACATGACTTTCAAATTTTTCTTCTTCATACAAAGGTTGTTTTTCTATACCATCCAACATTTTAGATAATGCTTCAATAACTTCTTTTAATCCTTCATTATTTATAGCTTTAACCTCATATATATCAGCATCAACTTTTTTCTTAAATGCTTCCAAATTATCTTTAGCCCCAGGCATATCCATCTTATTTGCAATAATAATTTGAGGCTTATCTAGTATTTTAGGATTAAATTCCCTTAATTCATTATTAATAGTAACATAATCTTGATATGGATCTCTACCCTCTGTAGCTCCCATATCAACAACGTGAGCAATAACACGTGTTCTTTCAATATGTTTTAAGAATTGATCACCTAATCCTTCACCTTGAGAGGCACCTTCAATTAAACCTGGTAAGTCTGCTACAACAAATGATTTATCGCTTGCTTTAACAACTCCTAAATTAGGTTTTAAAGTCGTAAAATGGTAAGCAGCTATCTTAGGTTTAGCCGCTGATATTTGTGATATGATAGTTGATTTACCAACACTAGGTAAACCTACCAATCCTACATCAGCTAATAGTTTTAGTTCAATTTTTACTTCTCGTACTTCACCAGGTTCCCCAGCTTCAGCAAAACTAGGAGCCGGATTAGATTTGGTAGCAAAAGCAATATTACCTCTACCGCCACGTCCACCTTGCGCTATAACGGCTCTTGAATCTTTATGACATAAATCAGCTATAATTAACCCAGTATCCAAATCAGAAATAACTGTACCTTGAGGTACTCTAATAACGATATCTTCAGCATTGGCACCATGCATACCTTTGCCTTGACCATTCTCACCTTTTTTACCTTTAATTTGTTTTTGATATCTTAAATCAATTAAAGTATTTAATCCTTCATCTACTTCAAATATAATGTTTGAGCCTCTACCGCCATTACCACCATAAGGCCCTCCCATTTCAATATATTTTTCTCTTCTAAATGCCATACAGCCATCTCCACCTGTACCAGCAATTAGCTCTAAAGTTACCTCATCTATGAACATAAAAATTCACCTCGCTATTAATTATACAAAAAAAGAGTTGTTATTTCAACTCTATTGCTTATATGATACTGTTTTTTCTACAATACTACGTAAATTATTCTCATTGAATGGCTTATTTAACATATCGACAATAGGATATTGGAAAGCTTTATCAATAGAATCCTTAGAATCATCACCAGTTATAAGTGATACTGGTATAGTATTGAATAAATTATTTTGCTTGTAATAATCTAATACAGCAAAGCCATTAGCATTTGGCATATTTAAATCTAATAATAATCCAACAATATTTTTATCTTTATTATCTTCTATTATTTTTATTACTTGATTACCATCTATAGCTTGTAATATTTCATAATCATTAGATAATAATTTGCATATAAATCCTCTAATGATATTAGAATCATCAGCTACAATTAAAGCTGGTTTAGAAGTTGTTGTATCACTAGATTGGCCATTATATTGTCTTGCAACCGTAACAATTCTAACAGCTTCCATCATATACTCATTAAAATGAGCATTAACAAAAACAATATCATTTTGCTTACTTGCCATTTCATGTTGATATGACATTTCAGCTAATTTAGTAAATCCTAAATACTTAGAATCACTTTTTAAACCATGAACTTCTATAGCATAGTTAGCCATATCATTTGTTTCTTTATATTGTTTTATTTTAGTCAATCTAGCAGCAATACCTTGTAGGAAAGTTTGTAATGTTTCATCATAAAACTCCATACTACCTAATATTTGAACAGCTGATTCTAAATCGATACCATTAGCTTTTAACAACGCGATATTTTTCATATGATCACCATATTAATTATATCATAAATATAAAAATTACAATACTCTTATTAATAATATTACAATTTATATACATGCTTGTATTTTTGTGCTATACTTAATGTGTAAGGAGTGATGATATGAAAAAACAAATAAAAATTATTATCATATTATCAATGATCGCTATATTTATTATAGGCATGATCATTGGAAGCTTCATAATTAATAAAAAAGAAGCAAATAAGCTAGTAGAAGAAATTAAGCAACCAGAACCTGAAGTAGTTGAGGAAAAATATGTTTACGATTGTAGTTTCACGCAATCATTTAGAATTATTGAATTAATGGATGACTATGCATCTAATGATGGTGTTCATAATTATGTGGTTGTAGATAGAGCACAAGAACATATTCCTATGACAGCATTAGTAAATGAAACAGATAAAAGCACACTTAAAGAAGTAAAATTTTATAATTTCACTTACACAATAAAAGGAACTTCAAGTACCGTTTTAGATGATATCAATAAAATTATAAATAGTATTGATCAAGAAATAGATAACGGAAAAGATAAATACAAAATTACATTAGAAATAACAGAATCCGATCCAACGCAAAGATCAGAAAACATCTGTAAATACAGTAAAATAATAAAAGAAGCACATTAGTGCTTTTTTTCTATGCATTTATTAAATAAGACGTAATGGTTCTCATGGAATTCCCCAGCTGCATATAATTTATTTATTTCGTCAAGATTAGCATATTTTACGTCGTCTACTTCTTCCTCTTGTATTATAATATCTTCTAAAGAAATATCTTTTTTTAAATAGTAAATATCAAATATTTGATCATTATGATACCACGTTTCAACAAGTTCAGGATTATCTTTACTTATGTCTATACCTAATTCTTCTTGTGTTTCCGTAAAAATTCCATCTAAGCTTGTTTCTCCCGCTTTTGGATGACCAGCTGTTAAAGCCCATTCCCCACCTTTTCTAGCTACTCTTTTTTGAATTAAAAATTCTCCTTTAGAATTTTCTAGTACGATAGCAACTATCAAATAGTAATAGCCAGATGGTACTTGTTCACCTTTAACAAAAGTTTTCCCTGTCACTTTCTTGTTAGCATCATATAAATCTCTAATTTCTTTAGTATACATAAATTACCTCCTTCAAACAAAAAAATAGTATTTAATCAATACTATTTTTCATTATATATACTTACTTGTTTTCTATCTTTTCCAACTCTTTCGAATTTTACGTAACCATCTATTTTAGCATATACAGTATCATCTTTACCAATACCTACATTAGTACCTGGATAAACCTTAGTTCCTCTTTGACGATATAAAATAGATCCACCTGTTACATACTCACCATCAGCAGCTTTAGCTCCTAGTCTTTTTGATTCTGAATCACGACCGTTTTTAGTAGAACCTTGTCCTTTTTTGTGAGCAAATAATTGTATATTTAATTGCATCAATTTTAACACAATTAACACCTCCTTATTTCTATATATTTCGGATATTGTTTTTCTAAATCTAATAATAATTCTTCTAGATTTAATAACAATTTATCAATAACTTCAGTATGTTTTAATATATTTATTACAACACCATCATTATCAGTATAGTTAATACTATTTTCATCAATACGTAATATAGCATTAACAGTTGTAATTATCATTGAAGAAACAGATGCACAAACGATATCTTTACCATATTCACTATAGTTAGCGTGGCCCTTAACTTCAATATAATCTTTTTTTAATACTACTTTAATCATTATTTAACTTTAATTGATTTAATTTCAACTTTAGTATATGGTTGACGGTGTCCTTGAGTTTTGTGATAATTTTTCTTTTGGTTGTATTTGAAAACTTTAATTTTTTTCTCTTTACCATGTTTAATAACTTCACCAACTACTGAAGCACCTGAAACATAAGGATGACCAGCTGTTCCATTTACCATTAAAACTTTGTCAAAATCAACTTTAGAACCAGCTTCATTATCTAATTTTTCAACATAGATAACTGAACCTTCTTCTACATAATATTGTTTTCCACCAGTTTCAATTACTGCTTTCATAATTAACCTCCTTCATAATCTAAGACTCGCTATTAAGGTGATATAACTTTAAACCTTTTCTATGCGGTTGTAGAGAGGCCTCTACACAATTTAAAATTTTACCATATAAAGCTTTATTTGTCAAATATTTTCTTGATAAATTCATCCTCTAAAAAATAGTCATGACCAAGTTTAAAAATATGTCTTGTTTGTCTTTTCATATGTTCCTTTTTAACTATGATTTTTGCTTTTTTATAATTGTATGGATATAAATATCTTTCAAGTAAAAATTTGTTAAAATAATAACTATGTTTAGCTGTCTCTTTTAATACTTCAAATATAATAAACAGCAATACCACTATAAAGAACAAATAACGTTTTAAACTTATAAATACCAAAAATACTACCAAATATGAGATAAACAAAGATATTTTATGACTTAATTTGAATGGTAATACATAATTAAACATAACATTCATGATTTTACTGCCATCCAAAGGAAAAATAGGTAATAAATTAAAAATCAAAATAGCTAAATTATAGTTGATAAACGCTTGATTATGTTTGAAACTTATAAAAAACAATAGTTGCGCACATGGTCCAGAAAGAGCAATTAACATCTCTTGCCATAATGGCTTATCTATTTTTTCTTTGAATATCGTTATTCCGCCAAATGGTAGAATAACAATCTCATCTATCTTCCACTTACATAATACTCCCATCAGTATATGCCCTAATTCATGTACAAATATTATGGACATAAAAACAATAAAATTCTTAAAATAACCCGTTAAAAAACAAATAAATGCCATAAGATAAAACAACGGATGTATTTTAAATATATTTCTTGTAGTCAATGATATCACCATTTTGAGCAAATACTAAATACAATTTTTGATTAGCCATACCTATTAAACTACCCTTTTTAATATAATCATATAATTTAACATTTATCTCTTCTAAATTAGAATACCAGACATCAACACCATTTTCCTGCTGTACAATTACTGTTTTACCATAATTTTCTTTCTCTCCAATAAAAATAACAATACCATTATCAAATGATGGTACTAAATATTGATAATCCACTTCTAAACATACACCATCATAATATCTTGATGAACTAGTATATTTTAATTTTTCCTCAAAAACAGGTATAGTTTCTTGTGATATAAGAAATTCACTAAAAGGTAATGGTGTTCCAAATTTATTGGTATACCAATTATTTATGGTAGCAAATTTAATATTATCTTGATAAACATATTTATAGAATTTCGTTTTAAAAGATGCATTATTTTTTAACGTAATAAGCACTATTAAAGTTATTATAATTAACATCATTAACTTTCTTATATATTTCATCTACATCACCTAAATAAATATATGTATAAAAAAAATACTAATGACTTAGTATTTTTACTTTATCGCAACTCCATATGTTTCACTGATATATTTTTTCATTTTTTCTAAATTATCGCCTCTTAAAATTCTACATTTGGTATATAAACTAGGATCTTTTGAGATATGTTCTGCCATATCAGTACATCCTTTATATCCACATGCACCACAATTATATCCAGGCAATAAGTTTTCTATATCAGCAACATTATCTTTCATACTTTTATCTAAATTAGTTATAATAATACCAAAAACAAACGCTAAAGATACTAGTACTATAATTCCTATCATTTCATACACCTCTTACAACTAGCACAACTACAATTACTTTTTTTATACAAAATAATGGTTGTAACAACTAAACACAATAGTATTATATAGCTCATATTAACCTACCAAATATCAAAGCCATAATTCCAGCTGTTATAAAAGCAATAGGATATCCTTTAAATGATTTAGGAATATCTTCAGATAAGTTCTCTCTAATACTACTAAAAATACATAGAACTATTGAAAAACCTAAACAACTAGATAAAGTATAAACAAGCATTTGCATAAATGAATAACCACTATTTACGTTCAATAAAGTGATACCTAAAACTGCACAGTTAGTAGTTATCAAAGGTAAATATATACCTAAAGATTGATATAGTTTTTTAAATTTATTTTTTATTATAATCAATAGTATTTGAACCATACACGCTATAACAAAAATAAACATAATGGTTTTTAAATAGACAGAATTAGTAGGCACTAACACATAATTATATAATAAATAAGTAATAATGCTAGATAATGTTGTAACTATGGTAACAGCTAAAGACATACCAATAGCATCTTTAGTCTTATTACTTGTACCCATAAATGGGCAAATACCTAAAAACTTAGTTAAAACAATATTTTCACTTAAAACGCCTGAAACAAATAAATTAATTAGATTCATATTTACTCCTTATAAAATTAAATATAGCTGTTAAAATACCTATAGTTATGAAAGCACCTGCTGGTGTTGCAAGAATAGATAAACTAAAAGGTAAAACATTTTTAAATACCAAACGATAACCTGTTAACGCAGAAATATCATTCATAAATGTCAAAGTGTTGCTACCAAATAATTCCCTTACTAATCCTATCAACATCATAGCTATAGTATAGCCAATACCAATTTTAAAAGCATCAGCTATACTTTTACCTACACTATTTTTACTAGCAAAAGCTAAAGCTCTTCCCAAAACGATGCAATTAACAGTTATAAGTGACAAATAAACACCTAAAGAATCATATAGTGACGGCATAAATCTTTCCAAAAGTAATGATAAAATAGTTACAAAAGTACCTATAATCAAAATAAATACCGGTATTTGAATACTTGTAGATACATGTTTTCTTATTAATGAAACAAAAATATTTGAAAACAATAATACAAATAATACACTTAATCCCATCATATATGCTTTTTCAAAAGTTGTCGTTACAGCTAAAGCTGAACATAAACCTAATGATAAAGCAAAAATAGGATTATCCTTTAAAAAGCTTTTCATCTATCCCACCAACCTTATCGTTATATAAAGCAGAACAGAACATATTAAAGCTGTCAATGTTAAAACAAAAATATCTTTTACTTTTTTCAATGAAAATCCTCCATAACATTAATTAATAATTTTCTTAATGATGTTGATGTTACAGTTGCTCCACTTACAGTATCAACATTTTTTAAATTATCCTGTCCTTCGATCAATTTATTTATATAATTAGCATCCGTTACAGATTGATATCTATCTTTTGTTTCATTATGTGATATTATTTCAACACTAACAATCTTACCATTTTCGATAACTACATCAGCTTTGATATTACCACCATAGCCTTTTTGAGTAGCCGTATATATAGTTTTATTATCAGTTACTTCCTTATTAACAATATTAAAATTAGGATCTTTTTCAGCTACAACACGTTTTTTACTAGCTAAAACAAACATTGATACAATAATCATAAAGCATACTAGAACAACCCATGGTAGACAAGCATACGAATTAAATCTTACTCTAGAACCCATCTTATCCAAAATAAAGACAAACATGTTCATAATTAATATACTTGTAGCTACACCTTCCGTGGTTGTAAAACGCAAAATGCATGTTAAAATTCCTAATAAAATACCTTGGAATATTTGACCAGTTGTTGTCGCTGCAGATGTAACAGGATCTGTTGCCATAAAAACAGCGCCAAATACTAAACCGCCAGATAAAATATGGAATAATGGATAATATAAGCCAACACCTAATAATCGGCTAATACCAAAAGTTATCAAAAATACTGTGGAAATGTATGATAAAGATATACGCCATTTTATAGTTTTAGTGCATGTTAAATATATAAATGCTAATAAACATAATAAAGTACTTGTTTCTGCTAAAGAACCTGGAGTAGTTCCTATAAAGAAATCTAATAAATCACCATATGGTTTTACAAGTTCATCATAAGTACCTATACCAGATACCATTGAAGCATTAGTCAAAGGTGTAGCTTTTGAAACAGTATCCACTTCATAATAACTAGTTGAGAAAACAAATGAAAATGTTGCCACAACAAATATATAACCTATAAGCGCTGGATTAAATATATTTCTTCCAAACCCACCAAAAACTATCTTACTTAAGCTAGCTACCAAACAGCCTACTAACAATACATATATTGGTGTTTTTATAGGTAATATCAACGCTAAAAACAAACCAGGAAAAAATCCATATGATGTTTTAAATTCATCTGTTCTTTTAATAATTAAATAATATAATAATTCAATAATAAATGTCGTCAAAGAACCTATCAAAACAAATAATAGAGGATAAAATATGCCAAACACATCAACTTGTCCATGCGTATATGGAATATATCCATGCTTATAAACAGTAAATAAAATAATAGGTGTTAAAGCAATTAACAAGTTAAACATCATTCGAGATGTTTTATTTGAACTTTTTATAAATGGTCCCATTATTTTACCTCCTTTACCATTTTTTTAGCCTTAGTTATAGCGTCTCTAATTGAGATACAAGCAGGACATATGTATGAACATAAACCACATTCAATACATTTTTCTGGATGTAATTTTCTTAATTGCTCAATATCAACATTTTTGCTATTTACAGCTTTCATAATTAAAACAGGGCTTAACTTAGCAGGACATACCTCTATACACTTACCACATCTTATACATTGTGTTTCCTTGCAATTCAATGGTTTCAACAATAAAATACTATTTTGATTAGCAGACAATACTAAATCATTATCAACTTTAATACCCATCATTGGACCACCTGATATTAAAATATGATCATCTTCAATTTTTAATTGACTCAAAATATCTTTAACTGGTGTTCCAACTTTAACTAAAATATTAGTTGGATTCTTTATTCCCTCACCTGAGAATGTAACGATTCTTTCAGATAATGGTTTACCATATTTTAATGCATCATATATAGCATATATTGTTGATATATTATTAACTATGACACCAACTTCTAAAGGTAATCTATCGTATTCTAATCCTGTAGCATCCTTTATTAAATTACGTTCCCAACCAGCAGGATAATAATTCTTAACTGTTTTTAAACTTATTTTTAAGTAGGTTCCTATATAATCATCAAAAATATTTTTTAATTCAACATTGTTTTCTTTAATGACAATAATAGCTTTTTCCATACCATTAATTTCCAAAATGGCATCAATCGTTTCAAGAATTTCTTCGCATCTTTTTTTAGCTAAAATGTCATCAGCTGTTATATATGGTTCACATTCCACAGCATTAACAATTAAAGTCTTAGCCTTTGTTCCTTCGTATTTAATGTATGTAGGAAATCCGGCTCCACCTAAACCAATAATACCGCTATCCTTTAAAATACTTATAAACTCTTCTTTAGTATATTTATTAATATTTTTTTTGATAGTAAGTTTTTTATCCATAGCTTCTTTAAAATCATTTTTAATTGCTACACATTTAACTTTTGTACCATTAAAGCAAGTTTTTTCTTCAAAATCCAAAACAATACCACTAATACTTGAATAAATAGGTATTCTTAAATCACCTTTTCTTTTAGCAATGATACCACCTTTATACACATATTCGCCTTTTTTAACTAGAATAGTTATATCTGTATCATTACCGCTTATTAAAGGTATATATACCACTTCTGGCTTATTATAATACATGATTTTATCATCTGTTAACTTATGCTTATCTATTTTGATTTTCATAATATCACCATATATAATTATACAATATTATTAAGAAATAATAAATACATAAAAAAGAAGATTTAGGCCCCTGAATCATTTTTATATTTTCATCTTGCAGAAGCATTAAACCATCTATATTTATAAAGTTTATGTTTATTTAGTTATTAGAACAATATCTGATTGACTTAAATTAATAATTTTTCTTGTTATTAAAGCCAAATTAAGTAAAGCTTTTTAATAGTCTTCATCACAAGTTTATCTATATTAGCAAAACCACGTGTATCAAAGAATTGAATCTCGCCACAAAAAAACCTGTTTATGAACAGGTTTAAAATAATATACCTATTATTTATACGTGAATCTTGCATTTGACGTATCATCATATTCGCCAAGCCATCCGTCATAAGTTTTATCAAAATTAGTAGATGAAGATAGTTGAAAACCTGTAAAGGTATAACCCGGATTAGTCATAAAATATATTTTAAGGCCAGGATACTCACCATTCATTAGCCCGCCATTTAAAATATTAAATGCATTGTAAAAATAATAATCACCAGCTCCATTAGATGAATCAATAATAACTAATGGCTTAATAATATTATTATCTATTAATTCATTAATTGTATAATATGTCCCATTAACTTTAAGCTTAAAATGTTCGAGAATGACGAAAGGTGTACCACCACCGGCACGAATATATAGATACACTGTTTTTTCTCCTTCAAATGATCGCGCAAAACTATATTCTTTCAATCCAGCATAAATATATTGATAACCATTGCTTGTGTCTGCAGTTGATATTTTAGTAGCATTCAAGGCCTTTTCTATGCGAAAATTTGTCGATGTTGAATCATTATGAGAATAATTAGCTGCCTGTATATCTACGCCATTATACTGTAAGTGGCCTTCATATCCCAAATGTGTAGTATTTTTACTACCATTACCATAATTATAATCGTAAGCACTTGTATAGCATTGTGTTTCAAAACCAGATCCTGAATAATAATGCCATCCTGATGGACATATAAATACAGGATTTTCGCATCTATAATTATTCTTATAAAAACTATAAACCCCAGTCTCATCATTATAAAAAACGCTTGAAGTCTCGTAACACTCACCATCAGTTTGAAGGATTTCTGATAATGATTTTTCTGCTCGTTTTTGACAATTAGGATGATCGTAAGAAGGTCCACAACCCACTATTTGATAATTTACATAATCACCACAAGACGTACATCTTCTAGATGCGTTCTTATCAACACATATCCATCCACTAGTACCTGAACTATATGATGTATCTTGCATTAAAGTACCTTGAGAACATATATAACTTGCTTGCCATATAGCATTTAATGTTGTATCACTTGAGAATGTATATGCTGTAGAAGCATTATGTGTAACTGTAGTTGTACTTGTTCCATATCCTTTAAATGTATAATTACTTCTTGTAAAGCCATTTGCTTTTAATGTTATTGAACAACTTGTTGCTGCATTATATGCATAACATGTACTTGCTTCCATTGAACCAGTTCCACCATTAGCTGCATAGTTTACTGTTATTGTCTTTCGCCATATTGCATATAGTGTTGTTCCGCTATTTGCTGTATATGAAGCACCTGATGCATAATCTACACTTGTATCAGTTGCACTGCTACCCCAGCCCATAAATGTATAACCTGTCCTTATTGGTACGGTTGAAGTTATATTTGTACTTAAATCTTGTATCTTTGTTGTACTTCCTACTGTACCAGACCCACCGTTTACATTATAAGCAATTGTATAACTACTTACTGTTATTTCATTACTTGTTGCTGTCTTGCCAAAGCCAGTTGTTACTTTTACTTTATATGTTCCAGCTTCAGTAGTTGTATAACTACTACTTGTTGCTCCTGATATAGCCGTAGTTCCTTTATACCATTGATAACTATATCCAGATATTGTTGTAGAAGGTGTTACAGTAGCTGTAAACACATTCTTATTATTTGATACAGTTTTTGTTATATTTACAGTCGGTGTATTCTTATCTACTTTAATCGTATATTCTCTTGTTGCACTATTTCCTGCTTTATCTACAGTTGTTACGGTCACTTTAGTTCCAACTGTATTACTTGTAATTGATGTTACATCAATAGAAGTTGCATTATGTCCTGATAAAGCATCTGTTCCATTAATTGCAGATATACTAACATCGCTTGTATACCAATCATTACTTCCTTTTGTACCTGTTATATTAATAGTACCTGCTTCAGGTTTTGTTTTATCTAGTTTATATGCATCACTACATATTACTTCACTTAATTGATTATAATTATCTTTAGCTTGTACGCATATTCTATTATTATTACTTTCTGTAGAAATTAATCTTGTTGCTGTTGTACTATCTGTTATTACTGAACCATTTGCTGGATCGCATGTATTTGTTGTAGCCGTACATACTCTAAATTCATTTAATCCATGTCCTGAATTATCTGTAACATTAATTGTTACATAGAAATCATTCTTTGCCCAGCCATTGCTATTTATTGTACCTGTTGGTACAGAATATGCAATTGTTGGAGCTGATGTAGATACTGTCACTTTTCTTGTGATAGTTTTGGTATTACCAGCTTTATCTTTAACTGTATATGTAATATTTGTTACCCCTGCTTTACTTGTATCTACAGAAGTTGGTGTGTGTGTACATGTATCTACACCACTTGTTGTATCATTACATGCAACACCACTTGATAAATCAACTATAGCATCTTTTGCTACAACTAAATCTCCTATACCTGTTATTTCTGGTTTTACAGTATCTACTTTAATTGTATTACTACATACTTTACCACTATTATTATTAGCATTATCATATGCAATAGCACATACTTGTGTTGAAGCAATATCTGTTATAGATACTTGCCTACTTGTTGTTTCTGTTGTGCTTGGCGTACAATCTGTGCCTATACACCATTTATAGTTTAGTAATCCTGATCCTACATCTGATGCTGTTATCGTTACATATGCTGTGGTTGTATACCAATCATTACTTCCTTTTGTACCTGCATAAGCAAATGATATTGATGGTTTTACTTCATCTTTTGTAATTGCATAATATGTTGCGCTATTACTTACATCTTTTGCTGTATTAGCACTCCAACTATTTGTTGTTCCTGTAGATGATGTATTAAATCCTATTATTGTATAACCGCTTCTTGTAATTGTAGGTGATGTTACTGAACAACTTGTATCCGCATTCCACATATCACATGATGCACTTGTTTTTGATATTGTTGCGTTATTAGCAACAAATGTTATTGTTACTGTTTTCTTCCATATTGCATATAGCGTCGTTCCACTATTTGCTGTATATGAAGCTCCACTAGCATAATCTACACTCGTGTCAGTTGTTGAAGTTCCCCAACCCATAAATGTGTAACCATCTTTAGTTGGCAATGTTGTTGTTATATTAGTACTTAAATCTTGAATTTTAGTTGTATTACCAATGGTACCTGTTCCACCATTTACATTATAAGCAATGGTATAACTATTAATTGTTATTGTATTACTTGTTGCTTGTTTTCCAGAACCTGTAGTTACTACTACTTTATATGTTCCTGATTCTACCGTTTCTAATGTAGATGATGTTTGACCTGATATTTCAATATCATTCTTATACCATTTATATGAATATCCTGATAATGTTGTAGATGGTGTTATAGTGGCTGTTAAAACATTTTTATTATTTGATACAGTCTTAGCTATACTTACTGTTGGTACAGTCTTATCTACTTTAGTTGTATATTCTCTTGTACTACTATTTCCCGCTTTA
>JAEEYW010000020.1 GCA_016288305.1 Caryophanales bacterium
ATTAACAGTTGATGGTAAGAAAGTACCAGTAGTACATGTAATACTTAATGATAAAGCTAAAACAATGGCTGGTGATGTATTAAAAGTTATTGATACAACATTAAAGAAAGATGCAACTAATCCAAATGCTATTCCTTATGCTTATAAGATTAGAGATTCATTCTCAACAAGTCCAATAAGTGGCAAAAGAGATTATGCAATCTTAAGATTTGAAACTGATGGATATTTAAGATTTAATGAACAAGGAAATCTTGAACCGATTTCGATAGTATCAGAAGAAAGCAAAGAGCAAAATGACTTATTACATTCAAATATAACTACAAGAAGATAAGACAATATTTTTAATAATATTGTCTTTTTTAATGAAAAAATGTATAATTGAAATAGAATTGGGGTGTGTGCTTTGATATATATAGGATTTCCTTTAACTGCATTAATTTTTATGTCAATCTTTTTAGGCATATACTACTCTAAGAAAAGAATAAATTTATTTGAAAATAAAATAGTAATATCAATGATGCTAGTAAATGTAGTGGGGTTATTGTTAGAATTAGGCTGTTACTTAGTAATGGCATTTTTGAAAATTCAAGATACATTTGTTGGAATGTTTATACTAAAAAGTTATATAGCATATATTCCAATATTTAACTGGTTATTAACTGGATATATATTTGTTTTAACAAATGGAAATTATGGTAATAACGAATATGCCATGAAATCTTATTTTAATAAAGTTATGTTGGTATTCTTACCTATTGTACTAGTGGTCGTAGGAATAACATATATTGTTCCATTACAATATGTTAGTGAAGCACCTAAATTTTATACATATGGTACTTGTACAACCGCAATATTCTATAGTTTTGGGCTGCTATTTCCAATTTGGATTGGTAGATGTATTTATTCGACATTTAAAAATAAAGCCAGAAAAGAAATTAATGCAAGAATTTATTTATTATTAGTTGGAGCAGTTGTAGTAGCAAGTGCTGGCGGTTTAACACAATTTGTTGATAGAAGTATATTAATACTGACTACAGCGCATTCAATTATGTTAACTCTTATTTATTTCACTATAGAAAATCCGGATTTAAAGATGTTAAATCAGCTTAATTTGGCTATGGCCCAAACAGAAAAAAGTAATAGAGCTAAAGAAGACTTTTTGGCAAGTATGTCACATGAAATAAGGACACCATTAAATGCTATTGTAGGTTTTTCTGAGGATATCCAAGAACATAGAGACGTATTGCCGCAAGAAATAGTGGAAGATGCAGATTATATTATAGAAGCTTCTAAAGTATTAGTAGATATCGTGGGTAATATTTTGGATATAAATAAGCTTGACGCTAATGAGATAAGAATCACGGAAACTAATTATGATTTAAGAAAAGAAATCGATTCACTAGCTAAAGCTGCTATAGCAACAATCGGCGAAAGACCAATTGAATTTAAATTAAATATAGCTAGTAATGTACCATATGAATTATATGGCGATAAAGTGCATATCAAACAGATTATTAATAATATAATATCAAATGCTATAAAGTATACTGATGAAGGCAGTATTGAATTATCTGTTATGGCAGCTAATAATATGACGGATTCTGATTTAACTATATCTATAAAAGACACAGGAAAAGGCATAAAAGATGAGGATATTTCTAAATTGTTTACTAAATTTGAAAGGTTAGATGCTCCTATTAATTCAACAGTATCAGGTACGGGTTTAGGGTTATATATAACTAAAAGCTTACTTGATATGATGGGTGGTGAAATAGAAGTAAAAAGTGAGGTTGGTAAAGGCTCTATCTTTACAGTTACATTAAGGCAAACTATTAGGGAATTAAGCAATCCTAATGAAAATATAGAAGATGCGTTATTAGATAAAACTGTTATGAAAGAAATTAAGATAGAAAGACCAACTTTAGAAAATGTTAAAATAAAATCGCATAAGAAAGTTTTAATAGTTGACGACAATAGGATGAATATTAAAGTTGCGAGAAAAGCGTTGCAAGATTTTAGTTTTGATATTGATGAATGCTATGATGGATTACAATGTTTAGATAAGATAAAACTAGGTAATGAGTATGATTTGATATTAATGGATATTATGATGCCTAATATGGATGGAGAAACAGCTTTTAAAGAATTAAATAAAATACCTGATTTTAAAATACCTGTTTTAGCTGTTACTGCTGATGTAGTAGATGGAGCGGAAGATAGGTATAGTGATATGGGATTTGCTGGTTATATTGCTAAGCCATTTAATAAATTACAGATACAAGATAAATTAAATGATATATTTGAAGATGAATTAAGTAATAAAGGTAATATAGAGTATTTGAGAAAGAATGGTTTTGATATTGATAGTGGGTTAAAAATACTACATACTATTGAAAACTACAATGAAACTTTAAAACTATTTTTGGATGATTTACCTCAATCGTTAGATAAGATAGAAAAATGGAAAGCAGAAGATCAAATTAGATATTATTGGTATGAGATTTATGCTGTGCGAATGAATTCTATATATTTAGGTTTAACTAAGTTAAAAGAAATGGTGATTAATCAAGAAGAAAAAGCAAAAGCTAATGATATAGAATATGTTAATAATCATCATCAAGAAATTATTGATGAAATAGTAAGAATTGGTAATGTAATCAAAAATTATTTATAGAAAAACATGTACTTATTTAGTACATGTTTTAATATTAGATATAAATAATTTATCATCAGCATCAAATTCTACTATTGAATTAAATTTAACTTCATCATTGATAATTTTTTGGGCTAACAATGTTTCTAGATTTCTAGATACATATCTCTTAATTGGTCTTGCGCCAAATTCTTCATCGTATGATTCATCAATAATAAATTTTTTAGCTTTATCGGTTAGTGTAATTTTAATTCTTTGATCGGATAAACGTTTTTCAATATCATTAATAATTTTATCAAGAATTTGATATACAACATCTTTATTTAAAGAATTAAAGATAATTATTTCATCAATACGATTAATAAATTCAGGTTTAAATGTTTTATGTAATTCATTATTTATTAATTCGTTTTTATTTATATTATTATCTAAAATATATTCACTACCTAAATTAGATGTCATAATGATAATAGTATTTTTAAAATCAACTGTTCTACCTTGTGAATCAGTGATTCTGCCATCATCAAGTATTTGTAATAAGATATTAAAGACGTCTTTATGAGCTTTTTCTATTTCATCAAATAGAACAATGCTATATGGATTTCTTCTAACTGCTTCTGTTAATTGTCCGCCCTCATCATATCCTACATATCCTGGAGGAGCTCCAACTAATCTAGATACAGAGTGTGCTTCCATATATTCACTCATATCAATACGAATCATATGTCTTTCATCATCAAATAGTTCATAGGCTAATGATTTAGCTACTTCTGTTTTACCTACACCAGTAGGACCTAAAAAGATAAATGAACCAATTGGTCTATTAGGGTCTTTAATACCTGCTCTTGCTCGCATAATAGCTTCACTAATAAGTTTTAAAGCTTCATCTTGACCCTTAACTCTTATTTTTAAATTATCTTCTAGATGTAATAATTTATCTTTTTCACTACCTACTAATTTACTAATAGGTATATTAGTCCATTTAGATATAATAGAAGCAATATCATTTTCATCAACTGTATCACTCAATATTTCAGATTTATTTTTTTCATTTAATTCTTGTAATTCTTTTTCAAGTTGTGGGATATCACCATGTCTTAAACGAGCTGCTTTTTCTAGATTATAGTTATTTTCAGCTATTTCTAATTCATGATTTTTACTATCAATTTCTTCTTTTTTAGCTTTTATTTTATCATTGATAGTTTTTTCTTCTTCCCAATTTTTTCTTAAGGTAGCTTCTTTTTCTTTTAATTCGGATATGTTTTTATCGATTTCTTCTTTTCTATTTTTAGAAATGTCGTCTTTTTCTTTTTTCAAAGCTTCTTTTTCGATTTCTAAACGCATAATACTGCGTGTTAAAGTATCGAGTTCTGTAGGTACTGATTGCATTTGTACTTTAATGGTAGCACATGCTTCATCAATTAAGTCGATGGCTTTATCGGGTAAGAATCTATCGGTAATATATCTATCGGATAAAGTGGCTGCAGCAACTAAAGCTTTATCTTTAATAGAAACGCCATGGAATAATTCTAGTTTTGGTTTCAAACCACGAAGAATTGTTATGGTATCGGTTACAGATGGTGCTTTAACTAAAATTTTTTGAAATCTTCTTTCCAAGGCTCCATCTTTTTCTATATATTTACGATATTCATTTAATGTTGTTGCACCGATTAAGTGAATTTCACCTCTAGCTAGCATTGGTTTTAACATGTTACCAGCATCCATAGCGCCTTCCAAAGCGCCTGCACCAACAATCATATGTATTTCATCAATAAACATGATGATATCACCATTGGATTCTTTTATTTCTTTTAAGACAGCTTTTAATCTTTCCTCAAATTCACCACGATATTTAGCACCAGCTATTAATGAACCCATATCTAGTTCCCATATTTTTTTGTTCTTTAAACTATCAGGAACATCGCCTTTAACGATACGTTGGGCCAAACCTTCTACGATGGCTGTTTTACCTACGCCAGGTTCACCTATTAAAACAGGGTTGTTTTTGCTTTTCCTAGATAAAACACGTGTGATATTTCTAATTTCATCATCACGTCCAATAACAGGATCTACTTTATTGTTTTTAACTGCTTCTGTTATATCACGGCCATATTTCTCTAAAACGTTTTCCAAATTTTCTTCATATGGATTATTCATAAACATCCCTCCTTATAAATATTGTTTAATTAGTTAGTATTTAATACTAACGTACCAAGTATAGCACTCTTTTTAGCACTTGTCAATCGAGAGTGCTAAAAGTTTGATATTTAGTGTTGGATATGATATAATCACAAAGTGAGGTAATTTTATGACATTAAGTGAATGGTTTTTATTTTTTATAGGTTATTCTTTTATAGGATGGTCTATTGAGGTAATTGGTGTAGTAATTAATCAAAAGAAATTTGTAAATAGAGGTTTTTTAATTGGACCATACTGTCCAATATATGGTGTTGGCGGTATAATTATGACATTAACCTTAACTAAGTATTTTGAACATCCGGTAACTTTATTTGCAATGGGGATGTTTGAATGCGCTATATTGGAATATTTCACAAGTTATATAATGGAAAAATTATTTAATGCTCGTTGGTGGGATTATACAAAGTATAAATACAATATTAATGGTAGAATATGCTTGGAAACAATGATACCTTTTGGCTTGTTAGGATGTGTGGCTATATACTTAATTAATCCTTTTTTGAATAAATGGCTATCACTTATGAATATTGATGTTATTAATGTTTTAGCCATTATAATGGTTACTATATTTGTTGTGGATATATTTGTTTCTGTTAAGGTAATAGATAGTTTTAAGAAAACAACTATGCAATTTAAGAACAAGGACAACACCGAGGAAATAACTAAAAAAATTAGGGCTGTATTATCAAGTAAATCACCTTTCACAAAACGTTTAGTAGATGCTTTCCCTAATTTAAAGGCTGCCATAGCTAATATAAAAAATGAATTGATACGAACTCGTAGGGAATTAAAAAATACGAAAAGGGAGTTAAAAAGTGTTCATAAAAAGCTAAATAAAGCTGAAAATAAAATAAAGAAGTATAAGAAATAATGTGTCATTATTTCTTTTTTTATTTAATAGAATTAATTGGTGAAGGTATGAGAAAACTATTATTATTTTTATTGCTATTTCCTATTAATGTTAAAGCATATAGTTCATATGCTACAAGTACTGTATTGATGGATATGAGCAATAACACAATTATTTATGAAAATAATATGCATAAAATAAGAAGTGTAGCGTCAATATCAAAAATCATGACAGCTATTGTAGCTATTGAAAATAGTAGTATTGAAGACATAGTCACAGTTGGCGATGAGATAAATGAGGCTTATGGTTCGGGAATTTATATTAAAACAGGTGAGCAGTTAACATTAGGAGATTTATTATATGGTCTAATGCTACGAAGCGGTAATGATGCAGCACTAGCTATAGCTAAGTATGTATCTAAAGATATTAATAAATTTGTTGAACTTATGAATGCTAAAGCTAAGGAAATTGGAATGCATAATACGATATTTAATAATCCCCATGGTTTAGAAGTCAGCGGTGGTAATTTATCCACAGCATATGATATGGCACTTTTAACAAGTTATGCTATGAAAAATGATATATATAGGAAAATTGTATCAACTAAAGAGTATAAATTGAAGACAAATATGAATACTTATATTTGGATAAATAAAAATAAATTATTGCATGCTAAATCTTATATAACTGGTGGTAAAACAGGATATACGGAAATAGCTAAACGTACGTTGGTGACAACAGCTAACAAAGATAATATTAATTTGGTTGCTGTTACATTGAATGATGGTAATGATTTTGAAGATCATACTAGGTTATTTGAAGAAGCTTTTAACAATTATAAAAATTATAATATATTAAAAAAAGGAAATATTAATGTTTTAAATGAAAATTTCTATTATCCTAATAAATTATATATTGTAAATGATTTAAACTATACCTTACCTAATGGTAAAAACAAGGTCGTCTTACATTTTAACTTGTATAAAAAATATGAAATAAAAGATGGTGAATGTGTAGGTGATATTGAGGTTATTATAAATAATAAAAAGGTACACAGTGAACCTGTTTATGTTAGGATAAGTAATTTAAGTAAATGGGAAAGATTTAAAGTGTGGTTAAGAAATGGTAAATAAAGTTTGGTTTTATTTAATATTTATTGGTTTGATTTTTTGTTTATTAACAGGGAAGACATTAAGTATAAATAAAGAAATACTAGAAAGTGGCCAAGCAGCTTTAGAGATGGTAATGAAGATATTTCCTGTTATGGCCTTGTGGTTAGGAATTTCTAAAATAGCTGAGGAATCTGGTTTATTGACCAAATTGTCTACCAAGTTATCCACAGTTTTAAAATATCTTTTTCCGGATATTCCTAAAAATCATTCTTCTCTTAGTTATATAAGTTCAAATATTTTAGCTAACATGTTTGGCTTAGGTAATGCCGCTACGCCTTTTGGATTGAAAGCAATGCAATCTTTGCAAGAACTTAATAAAAGTGATACAGCAAGTAGACCGATGATTACGTTTCTAGTTTTGAATACAAGTGGTGTTACATTAATACCAACAACTGTTATATCTTTAAGAATGATGTATGGTAGTATTGATCCGACAAGTATTGTCTTACCTTGTATTGTCATCACTATTTTAAACACAATTATAGCATTATTATTTGATAGATTATTTTATAGGTGGTATAAGTGATATCAGAATATGTAATTCCTATTTTAGTATTGCTTATCCTTATATATGGTATGTATAAGAAAGTTAATGTGTACGATGTTTTTATAGAGGGTGCTAAAGAAAGTTTTTCGATGACAATAAATTTATTTCCTTGCTTATTAGCTATGGTGTTGGGGGTTAATATATTTGTTAAAAGTGGTGTTCTTGATATACTGCGTTTCATTACATTTATACCATATCAAATTATACCTATGATTATTACGCGACCTATATCAGGGACTTCGTCTTTAGCAGTTTTAACTAATATTTACAAATTATATGGACCAGATAGTGTTCTGGGATATATGGTATCTTTTATTCAAGGTAGTACCGATACTACTTTTTATATATTGACGTTATATTTTGGAAGTATTGGTATTAAGAAAATAAAATATGCGTTATGGGTTGGTTTATTAGCTGATTTAGTTAGTATTGTTATGAGCATATTATTTGTAAAAATGATTATGTAGTTGCTTTTATAATAAAAAGAATATATAATTAATTCGGTGATTTATATGGAAAGACTCCAAAAATTTATAGCTCTATCAGGATATTGTTCAAGAAGAAAAGCAGAAGAATTAATCGTACAAGGTAAAGTAATGGTTGATGGTAAAGTAGTAACAGTATTAGGAACTAAAGTAGATGACAGCAATAAAATAACAATTGAGGGTAAAACTTTAAGTAAAGAGAATAAAGAATATATATTGTTATATAAACCAAGAGGTGTTGTGACGACAACTAGTGATGAAAAGGATAGAAAAACAGTTATGGATTTAATTGAAACGGATAAAAGATTATATCCAATTGGTAGATTAGATTATGATACGACAGGATTATTATTACTTACTAATGATGGTGAATTGACCAATCTATTAATTCATCCTAAAAATGAAATTGATAAGGTATACATAGCTAAGATAAATGGTATTATGAATGCTTCCGAAATTAAAAAATTAGAATTTGGTGTTTTAATTGACGGACATAAAACAGCTAAGAGCAAAGTTAAAGTTAAAAAGATTGATAAGGTTAATAATTGTTCAATTGTACAAATAACAATACATGAAGGTAAAAATCATCAAGTTAAAAAGATGTTTGAAACAATAGGATATGAAGTTTTAAAGTTAAAAAGAGAAAAAATTGCTTTCTTAGATTTAACCGGTTTAAAACCAGGAGAATATAGAAAATTAAACATTAAAGAAGTTAAAAAATTATATGCATTAAAATAAAAAACGCTATTCAGCGTTTTTTTCACAATTGCATTCAGTTGTTTTATCACAAGTGCATTTTTCATCACAATTGCATTCAGTTGTTTTATCACATTTTTCATTACAATTGCATTCAAAGTTTTCTTTAATTTCGATAGCACCTGTTGGGCATCCTTCAGCAGCCATTGTAGCATCGTCTACTAATTCTTTAGGAATTTCTTCACATACTACTTCAGCATATCCTTCATCACCAATATTAAAAACTTTATTACATACGGCTTCACATTGGCCGCATCCGATACATTTTTCTTCAAATATTCTTGCTTTCATTTTTATCTTCCTCCTTTCAAATTATAAATAAAATGTCAAAAAAAAGCAAGTACATATTTAAAAAATATATAAAATGTGTTATGATGTATAAAGAAAGGTACGGTGTTTGCATGAAAAGTAGAATGGATAAATATTTTGAAACAGATAATACTAAAGCTAGAACTGCTAAGAATCAGCAATTATATCGTACTATATATGATGAAGCTGAATATTCTAATGTTGAAGGTATATCGGTAATTGAAAAAAATGAAAAAATAGATTTAGATATGATTAAGGATTTACTTAATAAAAATAATAATGTTATTAAGGAGAAAACAGAACCTTTAGTTAATAATGTATACGATGATGAAATTGTTGATACGGATGAAAAAAGTTATGATATTAAGGATGTTTTAAATAAAGCTAAAGATAATCGTACACCCGATAACAGAATGATGGATACACAGTATAACATTCTTAAAAATATCAATTTAAATGATGAAATAAATGCTCCTGAAAATGTTAAAGAAGAAGATTTGAAAGATATGATTGAAGCTATTAGTAATAATAGTAAAGGTTATACAAGTAATTTATTGGATGACTTAAAATCAATATATGATCCTACAATGCATGATAAGATAGAAAAACAAGTAGAAGAGGAACCAGTTAAAAAGGATATTGATACTTCATTTTATACAGCTAGTATGGGATTTAAAAATAATGATTTTGAGGATAAAAATGATGATGAGAGCAGTACTTTAACTAGAGTATTAATTGCTATATTATGTTTAATAATTATATTTGGAATAGCTTTTTTAATATTTCATTTCACAAGATAAAAGAGATTTTTCTCTTTTTTTGATTGTTTTAATTTAAATATAATGATATACTATTAATGTTTTAAAAGAGGTGTTTATATGGCTTTAACTGCTGGTATTGTAGGTCTTCCTAATGTAGGTAAGAGTACTTTATTTAATGCTATAACAAAGAAGCATATTTTAGCTGCAAATTATCCTTTTGCAACTATTGAACCAAATGTTGGTGTTGTTACAGTTCCTGACAAAAGATTAGATTTTTTAAATGATATGTATAAACCAAAGAGCTTAGTTCCCACAACATTTGAATTTACTGATATAGCTGGACTTGTAAGTGGTGCATCTAAAGGCGAAGGTTTAGGTAATAAGTTTTTATCACATATTAGAGAAACAGATGCTATTGTAGAAGTTGTTAGATGCTTTGAAGACAAGAATATTATTCATGTTGAAAATACAGTTGATCCAATTAGAGATATTGAAATTATCAATATTGAATTAGTTTTAGCTGATTTAGAGGTTGTTGAAAATAGACTTGCAAGAGTTGAAAAGAAAGCTGTTATGTCAAAAGATAAAGATGGTTTAAAAGAAGTAGAAATATTAAATAGGATCAAAGATGCTTTGACTAATAATATTGCTATTAGAGGTATGGAATTTACAGAGGATGAATTAAAAATAATTAAACCTTTTAACTTCTTAACAGCTAAACCTATTATATATATGGCTAATGTTAGTGAAGATGATTTGTTGAATGAGCATATTCCAAATGTTGATAAGGTTCTAGAGTATGCCTCTAAAGAAAATGCTAAAGTTATTAGAGTGTGCGCTAAGATTGAAGAAGAATTAAGTGATTTGGAAGATGAAGAAAAGATTAATTTTTTAAATGATATTGGTATTAAAGAAAGCGGCTTGGATCAATTGATTAAAGCAACCTATTCTTTATTAGGACTTAAGACATTCTTTACAACTGGAACAGATGAGGTTAGAGCTTGGACATTTGTTGATGGTATGAAAGCTCCACAATGTGCTGGTATTATTCACACTGATTTTGAAAAAGGTTTTATACGAGCTGAAGTTACTAGTTTTGATGATTTACAAAAATATGGTGATGAAAAATTGGTTAAAGAAGCTGGTAAAGTCAGAGTTGAGGGTAAAGAATATATTATGCAAGATGGCGATATTTGCTATTTTAGATTTAATGTATAGGGTAAGCAATTACCTTTTTTCTTTAATAAAAATAATATTTAATCATATAATTAAAAAGATATTTACAAACGTAAATATTTTTGTTATAATTTATGGCGAGTAAGAAATTTACTCCTTGCCTGTAAAGGCCAAAGACCATAAGGAGGTGTGAAAATGCGTAAATATGAAATTATGTTTATAGCTAGACCAACTTTATCTGATGATGAAAAAAAATCAGTAGTTGAAAGATTTGAAAAAATCTTAACAGATAATGGTGCTACTATAACAGACGAAAAAGATATGGGTCAAAGAGAATTAGCTTATGAAATTAATGATTTTAAATCTGGTTTCTACTATGTAGTTAACTTAGAAGCTAAAGATGATAAAGCTGTAAGTGAATTCGATAGACAATCAAAAAATACATCTGATATCGTTCGTTCTTTAATTACAAGAATTGAAGATTAAGAAAGAGGTAATTTATGAATAAAGTATTATTAGTCGGAAGATTGACTGCTAAACCAGAATTAAGATATACAAATGCTAACGTACCTTATACTCGTTTTTCGGTTGCTGTAGATAGAGGAGTTAATAGTAACACAGGAGAAAAAATTACAGATTTTATCAATGTTGTTACATGGAGAAAACAAGCTGAAACAGTTTGCCAATATCTAAATAAAGGTAGTTTAGTATCTATTGAAGGAAGAATTCAAACTGGTAATTTTACAGATAAAGATGGAAATAAAAGATATACTACAGATGTTGTATCTGATAGTGTTAGATTCTTAGAATCAAAAGCTCAATCACAAGCTAGAGCTAATGGAGATGACAATACAACGCCATATGATTTCCAAGAACCATCTAATGATGTAAATGTTGATAGTGATCCTTTTGCTGATTTCGGTGATAGTGTATCAATTGACGATAACTTTTTAGATTAGGAGGGATTTAAATGGCTGAATTCTATCGCAAGAAGAAGAAAGTTTGCCAAATGTGTGCAGGTAAAGACGTTGATTATAAAGACGTTGAAACTATTAAAAGATATATAAGCGGTGATAAAGGTAAAATTTTACCAAGAAGAATCACTGGTGCATGTGCTAAACATCAAAGACATATTGCTAACGAAGTTAAGAAAGCACGTTTTATAGCTTTAATTCCATTTACAAAATAGTAAATGGTTTTTTTATGTTATAATTAGTGAAGAGGTGTTATTATGAAACCTGAATTGTTATCTCCTGCAGGAGATTTCGAATGCTTAAAAGCTGCTATTAGTGCTGGTTGTGATGCGGTATATTTAGGTGGCAAATTATTTGGAGCTAGGGCTTTTTCAAATAATTTTACCGATGAAGAATTGATAGAAGCTATTAAATATGCACATTTATATGGTGTAAAAGTATATGTTACAGTCAATACAATTATTTATGAGAGAGAAGTATCTACTTTTTTAAATTATGTCGATTTTCTATATAAGAATGATGTTGATGCCTTAATAATTCAAGATATTGGTATGATGGATTTAATTAGGAAGTTATATCCTAAATTAGAATTGCATGCTTCGACACAGATGCATATCCATAATTTAGAAGGCATTAAATTAGTTGAACAATTGGGCCTTAAAAGAGCTGTTTTGGCGCGTGAAACTTCTATAGATACTATTAGAAAAATTAAAAATGATACCAATATTGAATTGGAAGTATTTGTTCAAGGGGCTTTATGTATAAGTTATTCTGGTCAATGTTTAATGAGCAGTTTGATTGGTAACAGAAGTGGTAATAGAGGCTCATGTGCTGGAAGCTGTAGACAAAAGTATGATTTAATAGCTAATAATAAAAAAATGAATACAGATGAATATATATTAAGTGCCAAAGATTTATCTAGTTTAGAAACTATTGGCGATTTGATTGATATTGGTGTTAATAGCTTCAAAATCGAAGGACGCATGAAGAGTAAGGAATATGTTTATTTAGTTACTAGTATATATCGTAAAGCTATCGATTCTTATTTAGAAAATAAAAAAGTTATGATTAGTGATAATGATTTATACAAATTAAAGAAAATATTCAACAGAGGTTTTACGAAAGGTTTTCTTAACAACGCTACAAATGATGATATTATTAATTCATATAGACCTAATCATCAAGGTGTGGAAATAGGTAAAGTATTAAGTTTTAAAAATAACTATATATCCATCAAGCTTAATGATGATTTAAATATTAATGATGGTATTAGAATAGGTGATGATGGTTTCATAGTTACAAACCTATATATTAGTAGAAATAAAGTGACGTCTGCTCATAAAAATGATGTTGTTTCAATTTATTATAAAGGAAGTATCACAGGCGACAGAGTCTTAAAGACGACTGACTATATATTAAATAAAGAAATCGATGCATCTATTGGATGTAAAAAAATACCTGTAAGCGGCTACATTGAAGTATATAAGGATAAACCAATTAAATTATATATTACGGATACGGCAAATGAGGTAATTGTTGAAGGCTGTATTGTTGACAAAGCTAAAAATAATCCTACAGACTTTAATCGTATTAAGGAACAAATATGTAAAACAGGCAATACTATTTATGAGTTTATCACTTTAGATGTGCGTGGCGATGATGATATATTTATACCGATTGGTGAATTAAATGATGTAAGAAGAAGAGCTTTAGAATTATTAGATGATAAAAGAATATATCATTATGAATATGTTAAAGGTAAATATAAAATAGATGTTCCTGATTTTGAAAGGGAAAATAATTATAATATTTTTATAAGTGATATTAAGCAATATAACAAAATTGATAAAAATAAGTATAAATATATTTATTTATCTGAAAATTTTATTGATGATGATAGAAAAATTTTAAAATTAGATCGTGTCATTAATGAGTATAAAGATTATAATCAATTATTAATGGTTGGTGAGTTAGGCAGTATATATAGATATAAGAATGTATATACAGATTTCTCTTTGAATGTCGTTAACTCATATGCTGTGGCATTCTTACATAGTATGGGTGTTAAATTAGTAACTCTATCTTATGAATTGACTAATACACAAATTGAAAATATTATAAAAGCTTATCATGAAAGATATCATAAACATCCTAATTTGGAAGTTATTGTTTATGGTAGAGAAGAAGCAATGATATCAAAATATAATATAAATAAAACATATCACGTAGATCATTCGTATTTGAAAGATAGATTTAATAATAAATATCCGATTGTTGTGAAAAATGATTTAATGCATATCTATAATTATAAGTTGCGTGATTTAAAACCATATGATCAATATTTTGATATGGGTATTAATAACGTGAGGTTCAATATTTTATTTGATGATGAAATAAAAGGCGATTTTTAATCGTCTTTTTTTTACTAAAAATTCTAAAAAATACTTGCATTTCATATAATTTTCGTGTATAATTTTGAATGTGTGACATTGCGAGGATGTGCAAGGTTGTCGATACGCCAGGTTAAGTTGAGAAATAAAATCTAGCCTATCGGGTTATTTGCTCGGAGCAAGTCTATACAAGATATAGGCGAAGGGAGGATATTAAAATGTCTAAAGAAAAAGTTCGTATCAGATTGAAAGCTTTTGAACACAAATCACTAGATAACGCATGCGCTAAAATAGTTGATACTGTTAAAAGAACTGGTGGAGAAGTTTCAGGACCAATTCCACTACCAACTGAAATCGAAAAAATTACAATTCTTAGAGCTGTTCACAAATACAAAGATAGTCGTGAACAATTTGAGAAAAGAACACACAAAAGACTTATTGATATCAAAAATCCAAGTAAGGAAACTATTGAAGCATTAGCTCATTTAGATATTCCAAGTGGTGTTGATATCGAAATTAAAATGTAGGAGGAAAGAAATATGAAAGGAATCTTAGGTCGTAAAATTGGAATGACGCAAGTATTTACAAATTCAGGTAAATTGATTCCAGTAACAATCGTTTCTGTTGAACCAAATGTTGTAACACAAATTAAGACAAAAGAAACTGATGGTTATGAAGCAATCCAATTAGGATTTGATACAAAGCGTGAAAAGTTAGCGACTAAAGCTTCTGCTGGTCACACTAGCAAAGCAAACACTACACCTAAGCGCTTCTTTAAAGAAATTAGAGGTGTAGATGTTAACAATTATTCATTAGGTCAAGAAATTAACGCAAGTATTTTTGAAGCTGGTGAAGTTGTTGATGTAACGGGAACTACTAAAGGTAAAGGTTTCCAAGGTGTTATTAAAAGACACGGTCAATCAAGAGGTCCTATGGGACATGGCTCACACTACCACAGAAAACCAGGTAGTATGGGTACAATGAGACCAATGCGTGTTTTCAAAGGTAAAAACTTACCAGGACATATGGGTCTACTTACTGTAACTATCCAAAACTTAGAGATTGTTGCTGTAGACTTAGAAAACAACTGCTTATTGGTTAAAGGTAACGTTCCAGGTGCTAAAGACAGTTTAGTAATTATTAAATCAGCTGTTAAAGCGAATGGAAAAGTAAATCAAGCTGAAGAGTTAATAACTTATACAGTTGAAGAAGCTGCTGTAGAAAATGAAGTTGCTGAAACTGAAGAAGCTACAGAAGAAGTTGCTGAAGAAGTAACTGAAACAACTGAAGTTAACGAATCTGCCGAAGCTGAAAGCGAGGAGGCATAGTTTATGGAAAAATTACAAGTTGTTAATACAAAAGGCGAAAAAGTAAGTGAAATTAAAGTTAACAAAGAAATTTGGGGAATTGAACCAAATGACGCTGTTTTATATGATGCTTTAAGATTAGCTAGAAACAATTATCGTCAAGGAACAGCTGATACTAAAACAAGAAGTGAAGTATCAGGTGGAGGTAGAAAACCTTGGAGACAAAAAGGTACAGGACGTGCTAGACAAGGTTCAACAAGAGCACCACACTGGATTAAAGGTGGTATCGTATTTGGACCACATCCAAGAAGTTTTGCTATCAAAATGAATAGAAAAGAAAGAAGATTAGCTTTAAAATCAGCTTTATCTTATAAAGCTTTAGAATCTAATTTAGTAGTTGTTGATGCAATCAATGTTGAATCAACTAAGACTAAAGATATGAAAGCTATCTTAAATAGTTTAAATGCTACTAAGAAAGTATTAATCGTTGTTGATGAATTAACAGATAACTTAATCTTAAGTTCAAGAAACTTAAGTAATGTATTATTATTATCAGTTGATGAAATTAATACATATGATGTTGTTTATGCAGATACAATGGTAATTACTGAAAAAGCATTACAAAAATTAGAGGAGGTGCTTAAATAATGTTAGACATTATAAAAGGACCAATCATGACTGAAAAGTCAGCCGGCTTAGCTCAAAACAATGTTATTACATTCAGTGTTGATGTTAAAGCAAACAAAACTCAAATTAAACAAGCAATTGAAAAGAAATTTAATGTAAAAGTTTTAAATGTTAATACAGTAACTGTAAGACCAAAGAAAAAAAGAGTTGGTAAATATACAGGTTATACTAACAAAGTTAAAAAAGCTATTGTTACATTAAAAGAAGGAAGTTCAATCGAACTTAACTAATCTAATAAGGAGGAAAATATGGCAGTTAAGACATATAAGGCAATGACTAATGGTACTCGTGGTATGTCAACTATCGTTAATGACGAAATTACATCTACTACTCCTGAAAAATCATTGCTAGTTACCTTAAATAAAAAAGGTGGACGTAATAATCAAGGTAGAATAACTGTTAGACATCGTGGTGGTGGAGCTAAAAGAAAATACCGTATCATCGATTTCAAAAGAAATAAAGATGGTGTTAAGGGTACTGTAGTTTCAATCGAATACGATCCAAACAGAACTTCTAATATAGCACTTATCAGTTATGCTGATGGTGAAAAAAGATACATAATTGCTCCAAAAGGATTACAAGTTGGTATGGAAATTGAATCAGGAGAAAATGCTGATATCAAAGTTGGTAATAACTTACCACTTGCTAATATTCCAGAAGGAACAATGGTACACAATGTTGAATTACAACCTGGCAAAGGTGGCCAAATGGCTCGTTCAGCTGGTAGTTCAGTACAAGTACTTGGATTTGAAGGAAAATATGCATTATTAAGACTTACATCTGGTGAAGTAAGAAAAGTATTAGCAACTAACCGTGCTACTATCGGTGAAGTTGGTAATGAAGATCATGAATTAGTAAGTTTAGGTAAAGCAGGAAGAAAAAGACATATGGGTATTAGACCAACAGTTCGTGGTTCTGTTATGAACCCTAACGATCACCCACATGGTGGTGGTGAAGGTAGAGCACCAATCGGACGTAAAGGGCCAGTTACTCCATGGGGTAAACCAGCTCTTGGATATAAAACTCGTAGTACTAAGAAAGCTAGCGATAAACTTATAGTTCGTCGTCGTAAAAAATAATTGAAAGGATTGATTAGATGGCAAGAAGTCTAAAGAAAGGCCCATTCGTTGATGCAAGTTTAATGAAAAAAGTTGCTGCAGTTAACGAAAGCGGTAAAAAAGAAGTTATAAAAACATGGTCTCGCCGTTCAACAATTTATCCTGAATTTATTGGACACACATTCGCTGTTCACAATGGTAAAGAATTTATACCAGTATATGTAACAGAAGATATGGTTGGACATAAATTAGGCGAATTTTCACTAACACGTAAATTTGGTGGACATGGTGAAAATAAAGACCAAAAATAACCAAGAAGGGAGAATTTAAATGGAAGCAAGAGCTATCGCTAAAAATGTAAAAATAGCCCCTCGTAAAGCTCGTTTAGTTATAGATTTAGTTCGTGGCAAAAGCGTTGTTGAAGCTGACATTATTTTAGCTAATATTAACAAAGAAGCTGCTAGATTAATTAGAAAAGTATTAACTAGTGCTACTGCTAATGCTACAAATAATCTAGGATTAAAGAAAGAAGATTTAAAAGTAAGTCAAGCATTTATTGATGAAGGCTTAGTTATGAAAAGAATGAAATTTGGTTCTCGTGGACATGTAGATCCAATTAAAAAGAGAACAAGCCACATTACAATTGTTGTAAGTGATAATAAGTAAAGAAAGGTGGGAATAACGTGGGTCAAAAAGTTAGTCCAATTGGACTTCGTATAGGCATTAACAAAACTTGGGAATCAACTTGGTATGCAGATAATAAGAACTTTGCTAAATACATCCAAAATGATGCTAAAATTCGTAAATTCTTATTTAACAAATTAAAAGATGCATCAGTTGCTAGTATCCTAATTGAAAGAAATGCTAAAACAACCAACGTAATTATCAATACTGCTAAACCAGGTGTCGTTATTGGCCATGGTGGCGAAGAAATTGAAAAATTAAGAAATGAAATTAAAAAACTAGTTGGTGAAGATGTACAAATTTCTATTATGGAAATTAAACAACCAGACTTAGTTGCTGCATTAGTTGCAGAAAATATAGCTCATCAAATTGAAAATCGTGTTTCATTCAGAATTGCTCAAAAAAGAGCTATTAGAAACACTATGAAAGCTGGAGCTAAAGGTATTAAAACTGAAGTATCAGGCCGTTTAGGTGGCGCTGATATGGCAAGAAGCGAACATTATGTAGAGGGAACTATTCCATTACATACATTAAGAGCTGATGTAGACTATGCTCATAAAGAAGCTAATACTACTTATGGTAAGATTGGTGTTAAAGTATGGATTTACAAAGGTGAAATTTTAGGAAACAAAACAAATAAGGGAGGTAATGAAGATGGCCGTAATACCAAAAAGAACTAAATACCGTCGTCCTCATAGATTACCTTACGATGGATTAGCTAAAGGTAATACAGAATTACACTTTGGTGAATATGGTTTACAAGCATTAGAAGGTGCTTGGATAACTCAACAACAAATTGAAGCAGCACGTGTTGCTATGACTCGTTACATGAAACGTGGAGGAAAAGTTTGGATTAATATTTTCCCACACTTATCATTAACTAGAATACCTCTAGAAACTCGTATGGGTAAAGGTAAAGGTCAACCAGAAGCATGGGTTGCTGTAGTTAAGAAAAATAAAATTATGTTTGAAATAGGTGAAGTTGATGAAGCTACTGCAAGAGAAGCTTTAAGACTTGCAATGCACAAATTACCTATCAGATGTAAATTTGTAAAGAAAGATGGTGAAAACGTTGAAAAATAATGAATTAAGAAAAATGTCTACTGAAGAATTAAACAAAAAAATAGCAGAATATAAAGAAGAATTATTTAATTTACGTTTTAGCCAAGCTACAGGAAATCTTGAAAAACCATCAAGAATTAAAGAACTAAGAAAGTTAGTCGCTAGAATGAAAACAATTATTCGTGAACGCGAACTAAATAATTAGGAGGTAATTTATGGAAAATAAACGTGAATTAATCGGTAAAGTTGTAAGTAATGCATGTGATAAAACTATCACAGTATTAGTTGAAACTTATAAAAAAGATGCTAAATATGGCAAACGTGTTAAATATTCTAAAAAATATGCAGCACATGATGAAAAAAACGAAGCAGTTGTTGGTGATATTGTTAGAATCACTGAAACTAGACCATTATCAAAAACTAAACGTTATCGTTTAGTCGAAGTGGTAGAAAAAGCAATTATTCTATAATTGTGAACTTTAAGGAGGATTAATTATGATTCAACAAGAAAGTCGTCTTAAAGTTGCTGACAACTCTGGAGCAAGAGAAATCTCTGTTATTAGAGTATTAGGTGGAAGCAAAGTTAAGACTGGTGGAATTGGTGATATAGTTGTTGGAACTGTAAAGAATGCTACTCCTAACGGAACAGTTGGTAAAGGTAAAGTTGTAAAAGCTGTTGTAGTTAGAAGTAAAGCTGGTTTAAGACGTGAAGATGGTTCTTATATTAAATTTGATGACAACGCTTGCGTTATTATTAAAGATGATAAGACTCCAGTTGGAACTCGTGTTTTTGGACCAGTAGCACGTGAATTACGTGATAAAGATTTTCTAAAAATTGTATCACTAGCTAAAGAAGTGTTATAGGAGGAAAACTATGAATTTTAAAAAAGGAGATAAGGTAGTAGTTATCGCCGGAAAAGACAAAGGTAAAGAAGGAAGTATCTTAGAAGTTTTAAGAGAAGAAAACAAAGTTGTCGTTGAAGGTGTTAACATGGTTAAAAAACATCTTAAAGGTAACGGTGAACAAGCTGGTTCAATCGTTGAAAGAGAAGCTAGTATTCATGCTTCAAATGTTATGATGTTAGATCCTAAAACTAAAAAACCTACACGTATAGGTCATACTACCAATAAAGCAGGAAAAAAGGTTAGATTTGCTAAAAAATCTAATGAAAATCTTGATTAAGGAAGGAGGGTATTATGAACCGCCTAAAAGAAAAATATAATAATGTAGTTAAAAAAGAACTACAAGCAAAATATAATTATAAAAGTGTCATGGAAATTCCAAAATTAGAAAAAATCGTTGTTAATATTGGTGTAGGAGATGCTTCTCACAATGCTAAAATGTTAGAAGTAGCTATGCATGAATTAGAGATTATTACAGGTCAAAAACCAGTTGCTACTAAAGCTAAAAAAGCTATAGCTGGATTCAAAATCAGAGAAGGTCAAGCTATCGGTTGTAAAGTAACTTTACGTGGTGAAAATATGTATAATTTCTTAGATAAATTAATTAGTATTACATTACCTCGTGTAAGAGATTTTAGAGGATTATCTAATAAATCTTTCGATGGTCGTGGAAACTATACAGTTGGTTTAACTGAACAATTAATATTCCCAGAAATCGTTTACGATGATGTCGTAAAAGTTAGAGGAATGGATATTGTATTCGTAACAACAGCTAAATCTAATGATGAAGCCTATGATTTGTTAAAAGGCTTTGGAATGCCATTCAAAAAATAGGAGGATTTTATGGCTAAGAAAAGTATGATTATTAAAGCTAGTCGTAAACCAAAATACAAAGTTCGTGAGTACACAAGATGTAATTTATGTGGTAGACCACATGCTGTACTTAAAAAATACGGAATTTGTAGAATTTGTTTTAGAGAATTAGCTTATAAAGGACAAATACCAGGTGTCAAAAAATCAAGTTGGTAAGAAAAGGAGGATTATATGGTAACAGATCCAATCGCAGACATGCTTACAAGAATTCGTAATGCAAACACTATGCGATATAAAGAAGTTGAAGTTCCATCTTCTAAAGTTAAATTAGAAATTGCTAAAATACTTAAAGAAGAAGGATTTATCAACGATTACAAAGTTAAAAAGAATAACGTTCAAGATATCATTACTATTGCTTTAAAATATGGTGATAATAAAGAACGTGTTATTACAGGATTAAAGAGAATATCTAAGCCAGGATTAAGAGTTTATGCTAAATCTGAAGAAATACCAAGAGTATTAAATGGATTAGGTATTGCTATTATATCTACATCAAAAGGAATTATGACTGGAAAGAATGCTAAAGCTTCTAACTTGGGTGGAGAAGTATTAGCTTATATCTGGTAGAAAGGGTGAAACTATGAGTCGTATAGGAAATAGAGTATTAACTTTACCTTCTAATGTAACTGTTGCAGTAGATGCAAATAAAGTTACTGTAACTGGACCAAAAGGAACACTTTCTACTGAAGTAGATAAACATGTAACTGTAGAAGTTAAAGATAATCAAGTAGTTATTACAAGAGAAAATGATGAATATAAAAACTTTCATGGTACTGCTAACGCTAATATCAAAAATATGATTATTGGTGTAAGTGAAGGCTTTGAAAAGAAATTAGAGGCAGTTGGTGTCGGATACCGTTTTGCTATGAAGGGTAACGATTTAGTTGTAACTGCAGGTTTCTCTCATCCAGTTGAAGTAAAAGTTCCAGAAGGAATTAAATTAGAAGTTCCATCAAATACTGAGTTATTTGTAAGAGGAGCTGATAAGCAACTAGTTGGTGAATTTGCGGCAAACGTTCGTAAAATTAGACAACCTGAACCATACAAAGGAAAAGGTATTCGTTATACTGATGAATATATTATCCGTAAAGTTGGTAAGAAAGCTGCTTAATATATAAGAAAAAAGGAGACGTTATAATGATTAAAAAAGAATCAAGAAATGTTACTCGTACTGCAAGACATGAACGTATTAGAGCTAAAGTAGTTGGTACATCTGAAGCTCCAAGATTAAATATCTTCAGAAGTAATAGTAACATTTTCGCTCAAATCATTGATGATACTAAGGGTGTTACTTTAGTAAGTGCTTCTTCAATTGATAAAGAACTAAAATTAGAAAATGGTTCAAACGTAGAAGCAGCTGTTAAAGTTGGTGAATTATTAGCTAAAAGAGCTAAAAAAGCTAAAATAACAAAAGTAACATTCGATAGAGGTGGATACCTTTATCATGGACGTGTAGAAGCTTTAGCTAATGCTGCACGTGAAAATGGATTAGAATTTTAAGGAGGGAATTATGGAAAAAACTAAAAGAGAACCACGCCCAAAACAATTTGATGAAGAAATTATCAATATTGGTCGTGTTACGAAAGTAACTAAAGGTGGTCGTCATTTCCGTTTTTCAGCTACTGTTGCTGTAGGTGATCGTAATGGTCGTGTTGGTATCGGTACTGGAAAAGCTAACGAAGTACCAGATGCAATTAAAAAAGCTGTTGCAGCTGCTACTAAGAATGTTGTTAAAGTTTCCGTTGTAGATGGAACAATCCCACATGAAGCTACAGGTGTTGAAGGTGCAAGTAAAATTATGCTTAAACCTGCATGCGAAGGTACAGGAGTTAAAGCTGGTGGAGCAGTTAGAGCTGTTGTTGAACTAGCTGGTATTAAAAACATCTTATCTAAATCACTTGGATCAAATACAAAAGTTAATATGGCATATGCTACATTAAATGCCTTAAGATCACAAAGAACAGTAGAAGAAGTTGCTCGTTTACGTGGTAAAAAAGTAGAGGAGATTATATAATGAAGTTAAATACAATGCATCCTAATGAAGGAGCTACTACAGTTAGAAAACGTGTTGGACGCGGAACTAGTAGTGGACTTGGAAAAACTTCTGGTAAAGGTCATAAAGGACAAAACGCTAGATCAGGCGGAGGAGTTAGACCAGGTTTTGAAGGTGGACAATTACCATTATTCAGAAGATTACCAAAAAGAGGTTTCTCAAATGCAAGATTCAAAGTTGAATATGCTACAATTAATTTAAGTGATTTAAATAGATTTGAAGATGGAGCTGTTGTTACTCCAGAATTATTAAAAGAAATGGGATTAGTTAAAAATCAATTAGATGGAATCAAAGTATTAGGAAATGGTACTTTAGAAAAGAAATTAACAGTAAAAGCACATAGTTTCTCAGCTGGTGCTAAAGAAAAAATTGAAAGCCTTGGTGGAAAAATAGAGGTGATGTAAGATGTTTGCAGCAATAAAGCAAATATTTAATCATAAAAATAGAGATATTCAAAAAAGAATATTATTCACCTTGGCTTGCTTAGCAGTATTTGTATTAGGTAAATCTATTATTGTTCCAGGTATTAATAAATACAGTTTGGGAGTTAATAAATTAGGTTTTCTAGAATTAATTAACGTTATGGGTGGAGGTGCCTTAGCAAAATTTTCTATTTTTGCGTTAGGTGTTATGCCATACATTTCTGCTTCTATCATTATTCAAATTTTAGCTATGGACATTGTTCCTTATTTAGCTGAATTAAGAAAACAAGGTGGAACAGGAAGAAACGAATTAAATAAAATTACAAGAATTGCAGGTATTGCTTTAGCGTTTTTACAAGGTTATGTATATTCATTTAGCTTCTTAGGAAGTAAAGGAGTTTTGAATATCGATTATTTACAATTCGCTTTAGTTTTAACAGCTGGTACTTGTCTATTATTATGGATAGGTGATCAAATTACGGCTAAAGGTATTGGAAATGGAATTTCATTGATAATTATGGCTGGTATTATTTCAGAATTACCTACAATGTTTTCTACAGCCTTTATGCAATTAGTTGATGGAACTACAATGGGATTAATATTATTTATTCTATATGTTGTTTTCTATGTATTGATTGTTTTAGGAGTTGTATATGTTGAAGGTGCTGAAAGAAGAATAACTGTTCAATACGCTAACAAGTCAAATACAAGTTTTGGTGGAAGACAAAACTATATTCCATTCAAACTAAATTCGGCTGGAGTTATGCCAGTTATCTTTGCATCAGCTTTAACATCAATACTTTCATTCGTTGCTAATATTGTTAAAAGAGAAGCATTTACTAATTTTATTGATAAATACATAGCAATGAATACACCAGTAGGTTTCACAATATATATTATCTTGATTTTCGTTTTTGCTTATGTATATACATTTATGCAAATTAAACCAAGTGAAATGAGTGAAAACTTAGTTAAAAATGGTGGATTTATACCAGGTGTTAGACCAGGTGAAACAACTGATTATATCAATAAAGTTTTAAGTAGAATAACAGTAGTAGGAGCTTTCTTCCTAAGTGTGTTAGCTGCTATACCAGTTCTATTTGGAACATTCTCAGGTTTACCAAGCAATGTAACAATTGGTGGTACGGGATTATTAATTGTCGTAGGTGTTGCTTTGGAAACATATAAGCAATTAGAAAGTTATCTTCAAAGTAGAAGTTATCGTAGAGGAAGAAGATAGTATGAAGAACATAATTTTAATTGCTCCCCCAGCTGCTGGGAAAGGAACTCAATCAAAATTATTATCATCGGAATATAATCTTACACATATTTCTACTGGAGATTTATTAAGAACAGCATCACAAAAAAATGATGAGATGGGATCTTTAATTAAAGGATTAATTGATAGTGGTTCTTTAGTATCTGATGAAATTGTTATAAATTTGCTTAAGGATACTTTGGATAATTTAAATAGTGGTTATATCTTAGATGGTTTTCCACGAACAGTTAATCAAGCTGAAAAGTATTTAGATATGCTTGAAGAATTAAATATCCCTCTTGGTGATGTGATATTTATTGATATACCAAAAGATGTAATTAAGAAGAGAATTATTGGCAGGTTAGTTTGTCCTAACTGTGGCGCCGTATATAATAATCTTATTGAAGAAAATAAACCTTTAAAAGAAGGTATATGTAATGAATGCTCTTCAGAATTAATCAAAAGAAAAGATGATAATGAAGAAACATTTGATAAAAGATATGATACCTATGTTAAAGAGACTTATCCTTTAGTTGAATTCTTTAAAGATAAAGGTGTGTTATCAACTATAAGTGGTAACTTATCTAAAGAAGAAACATTTGATATGTTGAAACAAATTATAGGTAATAAATAAGAGGTGAAGAAATGGCTAACAATGATGTTATAGAAGTTGAAGGTAAAGTTATTGAAGTTTTACCTCGTAATGAATATAAAGTTGAATTAGAAAATAAACATACTGTAATCGCTCGCGTTTCTGGTAAAATCCGAATGAATAAGATTCGCATTTTAACAGGTGATACAGTAGTAGTAGAACTTTCACCATATGATTTAACACGCGGGCGTATAACTTACCGAAAATAGTAGGAGGAAGATTATGAAAATAAAACCATCAGTCAAAAAAATGTGTGACAAATGTAAGATAATTAGACGTAAGGGAAAAGTATATGTAATATGCTCTAACCCAAAACATAAACAAAGACAAGGTTAATAGGAGGTGTTTATATGGCACGTATAAAAGGTGTAGATATACCAGATAATAAAAGAATAGAAATCGCATTAACTTATATTTATGGAGTTGGTAGAAGTCTATCAAACCAAATTTTAAAGGATGCTAATGTCGATATTAACAAAAGAGCTGGAGAATTAACAGTTGATGAGTTAGCTAAAATCCGTGATGAAGTTAACAAATACGCTACAGAAGGTGATCTTCGTCGTGAAGTTAACATGAACATCAAAACTAAAATGGAAATAAATAGTTATCAAGGAACTCGTCACAAAAAAGGTTTACCAGTTAGAGGACAAAGAACAAACCGCAACGCTCGTACTCGTAAGGGTAAAGGTAAAGTAGTTGATAATAAGAAAAAATAGATTTTAAAAGGAGGTTAAATTATGGCTTATAAAGCAAGGAAAAGAAAAGTAAAAAAGAATATTCCTGAAGGAAAGGCATATATTCATTCAACTTTTAATAATACAATCGTTTCAATAAGCGATTTGGATGGAAATGTAATTAGTTGGGCTTCAGCTGGAACTTTAGGTTTCAAAGGAAGTAAAAAATCTACTCCATTCGCAGCTGGTATGAGTGCTGAAGCAGCAGGTAAAGCAGCTGTTGATATGGGAATGAAAAAAGTGGAAGTATATGTAAAAGGATTAGGTTCAGGTAGTGAAACTGCAGTAAGATCTTTACAAACTGCAGGATTAGAAATTACAGCTATTAGTAACGTAACACCTATTCCACACAACGGATGCCGTCCACCTAAACGTCCAAGAGGATAAAAGAAGGAGGAATATAAATGCTAAACTTTGAAAAACCAACATATAAAATAACTGAATATGTTGAAAATAATAATTTTGGAAAATTTGAACTTGAACCATTAGAAAGAGGATTTGGTTTAACATTAGGTAACGCTTTACGTAGAGTAATGTTATCTAGTATGCCAGGTACTGCAATAGTTGCTGTTAAAATTGACGGCGTTATGCATGAATTCCAAACTATTGATGGTGTTGTAGAAGATGTTACAGCTATTGTTTTAAATCTTAAATCTGTAGTTTTAAAAAACAATACTGAAGGAGAAGTAGTATTACATTTACATGCTTCTAAAGAAGGTGTTGTTACAGCTGGTGATATCGAAGAAAACCCAGATGTTGAAATAATTAATAAAGATCAAGTAATTGCTACTTTGGCAAAAGGTGGTAAACTTGATATGGAATTATTAGTAGCAAATGGCCGTGGATATGTACCAAGTAGTGATAATAAGAAATATGTTGAAAATAATAGTATCGGTTATATTCCAATTGATGCTTTATATTCACCTATTGAAAATATTTCATACGAAGTAGATAGTGCTCGTGTTGGTCAAGATGCAAATTACGATAAATTAATTTTAAGTGTTAGCACAAACGGATCATTGAGACCTGAAGAAGCTGTTGCTTTGGGTTCTAAAATATTAATTGAACATTTTAATATTTTAACTAATTTAAGTGAAATAGCTGATATGACGGGTATAATGACAGCTAAACAAGAAGATAGCAAACTTAAAAAATTAGAGACTCCAATAGAAGATTTAGATTTCTCAGTAAGAGCATTCAATTGCTTAAAAAGAGCAAATATTAACACTTTAGGAGATTTAACTGAAAAATCAGAACTTGAAATGATGAAAATACGTAATTTAGGTAAGAAATCATTGAAAGAAGTTATTGATAAGATTAAAGGCATGGGACTTAGATTCCGTGACGAAGACTAGGAGGTAATTTTATGAGAAAATTAGGTCGCACTAATAAACATAGAAGAAGCATGCTAGCAAATTTAACTAAAGATATTATCATGAATGAAAAGATTACTACAACTGAAACAAGAGCTAAAGAAGCTCGTAAGTTCGTTGATAAAATGATTTCTTATGGTAAAGATGGTTCTTTAGTAGCTAGAAGAAAAGCTTTAGCTTTCTTACAAAATGACACAGAAGCAGTTAAGAAAGTATTTGATGTTTTAGCTCCTCGTTACGCAAAACGTAATGGTGGATACACTAGAATATTAAAGCTTGCAGAACGTCAAGGTGACGATGCTTTAATGGTTATTATCGAATTAGTTGAGGAAGATGCTAAATAATGCATCTTTTTTTGTAAAAAAATGTCAAAGTGCTTTAAAACTATTGCATCTATTACAATATTTAGTATAATGAAAATAGGAGTATTATTATAAAGAGGTGATTATATGACTGGTCCGACTACTCAAGTTAACATTCCTGAACAATATAAGCAGACTGTTAATAAACTATACACATCTTATAAGATGGTGTGTACTGAAAATGAACAATTAAAAGCTGAAAATGCAGAATTGAGTGCTAAATGTGAAAAACTTGCTGCTATGTTAGAATATTATAAACAAAAAGATGCTGACTATGAACATTTATCTAAAACTTTCGCAGCATTAGTTTCTATTAAACCTGACATGGATACAGTTATCGCGCCTATTACTGCTAGTGTGGTTGGAACAGATGTGCCTAAACAAGAAAGCAAAAATGCTGCAACGTTCAAATAAAATTCTATTTAATATAGAATTTTTTATTTTAAACTATATTATTATTTGATATAATTAAATAGGTGATAAAATATGAAATTTATTAAGAATAATATGGATAGAATTATATTTTGCTTAGTTTTATTAATATTAGTATGTTGTATTGGTGTATATGTTGTTAAAACATTGAGCGTTAAGGAACATGTTAAGGAAGCAAAGATTATTGATGAAATTGTTGATTATGGTTATTATTTAAATGATATGGATAGTGATTTGTACGCATCTATATTCAAAGATTTGAAAGCTAATTTAACTAGTTCTGATATTAATGAAGAGGAATATGCTAAAAGTATAGCTTTATTATTTGCTATAGATTTTTATACTTTAGATAACAAATTTACAAATATGGATATTGGTGGTATAGAATTTTTAGATCCTAGTATAAAAGATAACTTCATTTCAAAGGCTAGTGATACAGTATACAAACATATCAAAAATAATTTATATGGCAATCGAAATCAGGAATTACCCGTTGTTAGTAAAGCTACTATTGATAGTATAACATACGATGAATTATATAATGTAGATGTTAAATTAAGTTATGCTAAAGATATGGAATATCCTGAAAATATGAATATAGTTATAGTTAACAAAGATAACAAATTAGTTATTATAGAAGTAAAATAAAAAGAAC
>JAEEYW010000021.1 GCA_016288305.1 Caryophanales bacterium
GTGTATTTACCATATATTTGTGATAGTAAAAGAAAGTGAATTTATTTCACTTTTTCTTTTTATTATTTTAGTGTATAATATATATAGAGGTGTAATTATGAGTATTAAAATAGAAAGAATAGCAAGTAATATTGTTAAACAATTAAGTTATATTATTGCCAATGAAATAAAAGATAATGATATTAAATTTGTAACAGTAACAGATTGTAAATTAGCGTCTGATTTATCATATGCTAAAATATATGTAACAGTTTTTGATAAAGATAAAATCAAAACAACTATTAAAGCTTTAAATGATGCATCAGGATTTATTCGTAAGGAATTAGCTAGTCGTATTGATGTAAGACATACGCCTGAATTAGCGTTTGTATATGATGAATCTATTGAGTATGGCAAAAAGATTGAAGATATTATCGAAAATATCCATAAAGAAGATATTGAAAAATAATAATGTATAGTATATAATATATGTATAATTTGATGTTGAACAAATTAAGTAGTTATTTAATAGGTAATAAGAAAATTAGTGGTTGATGGAAACTAATCAAAATTAAATAATGAAATACACTTTGGGAATCAAATCGGGTAATTACGTTATAAATTATAAAGTGTATGATAGAATTCATAAAATAAGGTGGTACCGCTGTAAATAGTCCTTATATTTATGGATTTTTTGTATTTTAAGGAGGAAATTATGACTTGTTATGAAGATTTAAAATGGAGAGGTTTAATTAAAGATGTTGCTAGTGAGGATTTAGAAAAACTATTAAATGGTGATCCTATTTCTTTCTATTGGGGAACAGATCCAACTGCTGATAGTTTACATGTTGGCCATTATTCATCATTAATCACAGCAAAAAGATTAGCTAAATATGGACATCATCCGGTTTTATTAGTTGGTGGTGCTACAGGATTGATAGGTGATCCAAGACCTACAGCTGAAAGAGAAATTATATCAAAAGAAACATTGAATAAGTATTTTATAGGTATTAAAAATCAAGTATCTGATATATTTAATGGTAATGTTGAAATAGTTAATAATTATGACTGGTTTAAGGATATAAGTTGGATTGATTTTTTAAGAGATACAGGTAAATATATTAATGTTAATTATATGCTTGCTAAAGATATTATTAATAGAAGATTAGATACAGGTATTACTTTTGCTGAATTTGCTTATACATTGATGCAGGGTTATGATTATTTATATCTATATGAAACAAAGAATGTAACATTAGAGTGTGCCGGTTCTGATCAATGGGGTAATATTACAACAGGTGTTGATTTAATTAATAAAAAGCTAGGTAAACAAGTAAATGCGTTTACTATGCCACTAATACTTGATGCTTCAGGTAACAAAATTGGTAAGAGTGAAGGCAATGCTGTATGGTTAGATAAAAATAAAACATCTAGTTATGAATTATATCAATACTTTATTAATACGCCAGATGAAAAAGTAGAAGAATATTTAAAAGTGTTTACATTCTTAACTAAAGAAGAAATTGAAGATGTTTTAAGTGAACATAATGCTACACCTGAATTAAGATTAGCGCAAAAGATTTTAGTTAAAGAAATTATTACTGATTTACATGGTGAAGAAGAATATGAAAAAGCTGTTAAAATAAGTGAATCATTATTTAATGGTAATATCAAAGCTTTAAGTAAAAAAGACATTGAAATAGGTTTAAAAGATGTACCTTCTTTTGAAACAGAAGAAAAGAATATTGTTGATTTATTAGTTGATAATGGTATTTGTACTTCTAAAAGAGAAGCAAGAGAATTTATTGCAGCTGGTGCTATAACAATCAATGATGAAAAAATAACTGATGTCGATTTCAATGTTACAAAAGATATGACAATTGAAGGTTTAATTGTTTTAAGAAAAGGTAAGAAAAAATATTATTTAGGCAAAATAAAATAGTGATTAAAATCACTATTTTTTTGTATTTACCTTATCTTTTTCTGTTGTTTTATTTTCGCTTATCTCTTTTTCGTGTAATAAAAATCTTTTACTTTCTTGTAATTTTTTTATTTTTTGCTTTCTAAGTGATATATTTTCAATTTTATCTGTTACATTTTTAATTGAAAGTGGTGTATCAATGTCTAAGCAATCACATGACATCATGGATGATAAGGCACATGTTATAGCAACATCTGTAAGCAGGATACTAGTAAGTATAATGGCAATAGGAAGAGGTATCTGCATGATAAATAATAAAGTCAATATAACAACTTTAGGTATTATAGCGCGTAAACCATTTAAAGGCTCTATTTTGTTTAAAGAAATATTGTTTTTCTCATACCTTATAACTTTTTTAGTATCATATATAGCTATGAATGTTCCTGGTAATAAAATATTACGTATGACATTAAATATCTTACCAATATATGTATTTGTATCGTTTAGTTCTCTTATGGTATATAGTATTTCTCTTTTTTGAGAATATAATTTATCTTTCTCAACGATTACATCATTAATATCATTACATAGCTTATTTATTTCTTCTTGATTTTCTTTGTTAACTATTTCTTTATACTGTCTATCTAATTCTTGTTTTTTTTCGTTGCACATATTTATTTTTTTATCAAGAATTTTTAACTTTTTATTTAATATTTTTATATCCATGGCAATATTCCCCCTTAATTGCACATTTTTGCTTCTTGATATGTATTATAATGCATTATTAGTATTTGTCAAATTGTCTTTATTTGCAAAGTTTATAATCATTAATATCTATTCTGTAAGTTTCTATTACAAGACAAACTTTAATATAATTGTTATTAAAACCACCATATTAATTATATCGAAAATTAATTATTATGTATTCCTTTTCACATATTATATTAATTAAATATTGTACTAAATATCAAATTATTATATAATTATGTAGGTGATATAAATGGAATATAAATTTATTTCTAAATGTGAATTAGATACAATTGAATTAGCGCAAAATTTTGAATCAGAAAAGTTTCCTAATATGATTATTTGCTTAAATGGTGAATTAGGAAGTGGCAAGACTGTATTTACAAAAGGTATTGCTAATGCTTTAGGTATTAAAGAAACAATAAC
>JAEEYW010000022.1 GCA_016288305.1 Caryophanales bacterium
AGTTTCCTGTGGCTAAAGAATTATTGAATGCCATGGGTATTAAATATTTGGAAATTGACAATTATGAAGCTGATGACATTATAGGCACATTTGCCAAATACTGTGATGAAGATTCTAATTTTATAGGTACTATTATAAGTAGCGATAAAGATTTATTGCAATTAATAAGTAATGATATCGATATTAAATTATTAAAGCAAAAAGATTACATAAGATATAATGAAGACACTTTTAGAGCTGATTATGGTATTGATCCTATTAATATTATTGATTTAAAAGCTTTGATGGGTGATAGTAGTGATAATATACCTGGAGTTAAAGGTATAGGTGAAAAAACAGCTTTAAAACTATTACAAGATTATAAAACTTTGAATGGTATATATGATAACATTGACAAAATAAGTGGTAAGACAAAAGAAAAATTGCTTAACGATAAAGAAATGGCTTATATCAGTTATGATATAGCTACTATTTGTAAAGAAGCTCCTATTGATATAAATATTGAAGATTATAAATATATGGGTTCTACTGATCAATTAAATAGTTTATATGAAGATTTGGAGTTTTACTCATTTATTAAGAAAAATAAAACTAAAACAGTTAATACTGATTTTAAAATAGTAGATGATGTTAAGGATATAAAACTATCTGGTGATACAGCTATTTATCTTGAAATATTAGGTACCAATTATCATACTTCAAATATAATTGGTATGGGTATTTATAACAAAGATAATGCGTACTATATAAGTAGCGACAAAATGAATAGTTTAGATTTTTTAAATGATATTAATATATACACATATGATTTAAAAAAACTATACGTATCTTTAAAGAAAAAGAATTTATATATTAGTAACGTTTCTTTTGATACAATGATAGCCTCATCACTTTTAGAGTACAATGTAAAAGATGATATTGCTTATTTAGCTAATGAATTATCTTATAACATTCCTTTTTATGAAAGTGCGTATGGTAAGAATAATAAATTAACTATTCCTGATAATGCAGCAAGTATTGTTGTTAACAAAGCTAAATTTATATATGATACAAAGGAAGAATTAGAAAATAAATTAAAAGAAGAGGATATGTATAGCTTATTTAAAGATATAGAAATTCCTTTGTCATATGTTTTAGGTGATATGGAATATGATGGTGTCTATGTTGATAAAAAAGTCTTAGAAGATATGGGTGAGGAAATAAAGATAAAAATAGAATTACTAAGTAAAGATATATATAATTATGCAGGATGTGAATTTAATATATCTTCGCCACAACAATTAGGTGATATTTTATTTACTAAACTAAATTTACCTCATGGTAAAAAGAGTAAAAATGGTTATTCCACAGCTGTAGATGTTTTAGAAAAATTAAAAGATGTTCATCCTATCATTAATTTAATAATGGAATATAGATTATTATCAAAATTATACTCAACTTATATTGAAGGATTGATGGATGCCATAGTAGATGGTAAAATACATACCATTTATACACAAAATTTAACAAGAACAGGAAGATTATCTAGTATTGAACCTAATTTACAAAATATACCTATTCGTAAAGAATATGGTAGATTGATAAGAAAGGCATTTGTACCTAGTTCTGATTCTGTTATCTTAGATGCTGATTATTCACAAATTGAGCTTCGTATTTTAGCGCATATGTCTAAAGTTCCAGCTTTAATTGAAGCTTTTAATAACGATATTGATATTCATACTAAAACAGCTAGTGATTTGTTTAAAGTTGATATTGATTATGTCACAAAAGAACAAAGAAGAATAGCTAAAGCTGTTAACTTCGGTATTGTTTATGGTATTAGTGATTTTGGTTTATCTGAAAATATTAATATGCCTATTAAAGAAGCTAAGAGTTTTATTGATAATTATTTACAAACATATCCTGGTATTAAAACATATATGGATGATACAATCAAAAAAGCTTATGAAAATGGTTATACAAGAACGATGTTTAATCGTAAACGCACCATTGAAGAATTGAAAAATACTAATTATATGATAAGACAAAGTGGTGAGAGAATGGCTTTAAATACGCCTATTCAAGGAACATCAGCTGATATTATCAAAAAAGCTATGGTTGATATTCATAGTGAAATTAGAAAAAGAAATATGAAAGCTAAAATGATTATTCAAGTTCACGATGAATTAGTAATCGATTGCCCTAATGAGGAAAAAGATGAAATGTTAGAAATTATGACAAGGACTATGGAAAATGTATGTAAACTAGATGTACCTTTAAAAGTTGAGACATGTTGTGGAAACAATTGGTATGAAGCAAAATAATATATAGTAAGGTGATTTAATTTGAAAACAACAAGAGTTTTAACAGTTAGTTTTATTGTAAATGCAATGTTATCTATAATTAAAATCGTAGCTGGTATTGTTAGCAATTATAGTTCGTTAGTTGCTGATGGTGTTCATTCTATTAGTGATTTAACAACTGATTTAGTGGCTATCATAGGTGATAAATTGGCGCATAAACCAGCTGATTTAAAGCATCCTTTTGGTCATGGTAAAATAGAATATGTTACAAGTTTAGGTATTTCAATAGTTATGATTTTTTTAGGAATAAGTTTAATTACTAATTCCTTTGAACATCAATCAAGTATACCTAATATGATAGTTATGCTTGTAAGTTTATTTACTATTATATCTAAATATTTATTAGCTACATTTATTTATAATAGAGGCGTTAAATATAAAAATAATATTTTAATAGCTTCTGGTAAAGAAAGTAAAGCAGATGTTTTAAGTTCTTTATTTGTTTTGGTATCTATCATTATTATTCAATTTGCGCCTAAGGTACCATTTTTGATTTATATTGATATCGTCGGTACTATTTTAATAGCATTCATGATTATTAAAACAGGTTATAGCGTATTAATGGATAATTTAAGTACAATTATAGGTGAACAAATATATGATGATAGTTACTTAAATGATATTAAAAATATTGTTTTAAAAGAGAAAATTATCGAAGATGTTAAGGATTTATATATTTTAAAAGAAGGACCATATTATAAATTACTTGCTAACGTTATCATGGATGATAAAGTGAGTTTAAAAAAAGCTCATGAAGCTATTGATAGAGTAGAAGGTAATTTAAAAAAATATGATGATAAAATAACATATGTTTTTATACATATGGAACCTAAAAATTAATTTAAAGTTTTTAATATCATGATTATTTTGAAAACTACGATTAAGTAATTGACTTATGAAATTATAAGTATATAATATATCAATTAGGGGGAAATTTATGGAAAAATATGAAGTTTTAAACCATCAAATATACAAATTATTAAATAAAGGTTCAGATAAAAATTATTTACTTTCTTTGAAGGATGAAATGTTGAAATATATTTCAATGGATTATGATACTGCTATTAATACAATAATCGGTGAGATAAATCAAAAGGTAGCTGAATTTTTAAAAGCTACTAATGCTGCTAACATACCATATATTGATGGCATATCCACAGCTATTCATATTGAGGATAAAGTAAATACATATGACATTAAAGTACGTAGTGGTCATAATGGTTATGGAAGAAAGATTGATTCTGAAACATTATTTGATGTTGCTTCGGTAACTAAGTTATACACTTTAATATTAACTTTAAAACTAGTTGAATTAGGCTATTTTGCTTTAGATGATACTATTTTATCTTTAGATCCACGTTTTAATTTAGAAGATTTTACGATTATGGATGTTATCAAAATGGTTGGTGAAATAAAGACAGATGGTAGAATTCAGGATGGTAAAACTATTGAGGAAGCTAATCAGATATTACAAACCGCACATTTAACTTCAAAGGATAGGAAACACAATATATATAATGATTTTGGACCAATTATTTTATCAAAAGTAATTGAAACTGTTGTTAGCAAAAAAGAAGGCAAAAAATTAACTTATGATGAAATATTAAATCATTTTATTCTAAAACCATATGGATTTAATCATACACAATACAATCCTACAACAAGTAATTTAGCAGGTAATGGTAATGATATGCAGTTGGTTCATGATCCTAAAACTCGTGCCCTAGGCGGCGTAACAGGATCAGCCGGAATATTTGTAAATGCTGATGATTTAGTATCTTTAGCTATTGAAATGTATAAACATAGTATTATTAGTAAAGAAAATTTAAAAAGTTTGGGAACAGTTATTTTTCCTCATACGGAACATAGCAATAAAGGATTAATCGGATTGTTTGAAAAGAATGAAGACTTTGATAATAAATGGCTTGCCCCAATAGTATATAGTGACAATGTTTTTACAGCTCAAGGCTTTACAGGGTCTGTTGCTATTTTTGATGCTAACAATGGAATTCATAACAATATTTTAATATCTTCTATTAAAGATAATAAGGCAGCTAAACCAGATGGTTTCTTGGATTACTTTAAGCAAGTAGAATATTTTATTGTTGATAAAACTTTAGATCTATATATGATAAAAAAATATCAAGAAATGACTGGAAATACTAAAAATTTAAAAATATAAATGATTGACTTATGTACGTTAAAATAGTACAATATTAATGTAAATCTATGAAAAAGAATAGTAGTAAATACAAGTATTAATAGAGAGTTAGTGGTTGGTGGAAACTAATATATATTTATTTATGAATCTACTTTTGAGAGGAATTAATCATTCACGGGAGACCGTTATCACAATTAAGGCTATTAATAGGATGGTACCGTATTTTATATACTCCTATAAATGGCCTTATTTTCATATATTACTATAGGAGGTACAAAATGGATTTTAATGAATTAAGAGATAAATATCAAACATTTATATATGATAAATATGAAGTGGATGAAGATTTAGAAAAAATTTATATAACTTATTATTTTGAAATACCAGGCTTAACTGTTTTCAAGCCACGATATGAAATTGATAAAAAGTATGTAAAAAAAGATATTGATTCTTTTGCTAAATATTTAGTATTTCATATCGGCTTAGTTGAATTAATTAGTTATTGGAAATGTGCTTGTCCTAAAAACGTGATTGTTAAAGCAGGATATTTAGATGATGATCAAATTGCTTTCTTTAAAAAAATGTATTACTATGGCTTAGGTGAATTCTTCTATGTTAATAATATTGATATATCACTAGATGATTTTATGCATATTGAAGTCGATGCTGTTAAGGAAAGTTATGATGTTACATATGAAGGTGTTGGCAATCTAATTCCTGTTGGTGGCGGTAAGGATTCATGTGTATCTTTAGAAATACTAAAAAATATGGATAATAATCCTATCATTATGAATCCAAAACAAGTTCATTTAGACTGTTGCTATGCTGCAGGTTATACCGATGATGAAATTGTTGTATATAGAAGATTACTAGATAAGAAATTACTAGAATTAAATGAAGAAGGTTATTTGAATGGTCATACACCATTTTCTTCATTAGTATCTTTTACGACATATCTTTTAGCTTATTTAAACAATAAACGTTATATTGTTTTATCTAATGAAGATAGTTCTAATGAAAGTACTGTAATAGGTACTAAAATAAATCATCAATATAGTAAAACATATGAATATGAGAATGATTTTAATACGTATACTAAAAAGTATTTTGGAATAGATATAACATATTTTAGTTTCTTAAGACCTTTAAAGGAAATCCAAATTGCTTACTTATTTAGTAATTATAAACATTATCACAAAATTTTTAGAAGTTGCAATGTTGGAAGTAAAGGTGCTACTTGGCAATGGTGTGGTAAATGTGCGAAATGTTTATTTGTTTACATTATCTTAAGTCCTAAATTATATAAAGATGAACTAGTCGATATTTTTGGTACGGATATGTTTGAAGATAGTTCGTTACTAGAAATATTTAAAGAATTAATAGGTGATGCTAAAACAAAACCTTTTGAATGTGTTGGTACCATTAAAGAGGTAAGGTATGCTTTATCTGCGACAATTAAAAAACTTGATAAATTACCTTATTTATTGCAATATTATAAAGATCATTATGATATGGTAGAAGAAAACATTATTGATAGTTATAATGAAACTAATAATTTGCCTAAAGAATATGATGATATTTTAAAGGAGAGTTTAAAATGTATAATGAAATGATAGAATACCTTAAAGATAAAAAAATTTGTATCTTAGGTTTTGGTAGAGAAGGTCAATCAACTTACAATTATTTAACTAAATATAATATAAGTAATATTATGGTTCATGATAAACAACCAAAAGATGTTGAAGGTGTATATGGCGATAATTATTTGGATGGTCTAGATAAATATGATGTTATTATTAAAACACCTGGCATAAGTTTAAAAGATATTGATATTAGTGCTATTGAAGATAAAATAACATCACAAATGGAATTACTATTTGAATATAGTAAGTGTCCAATTATTGGTATTACAGGATCTAAAGGTAAAAGTACAACTACATCTTTAATTTATGAAGCTTTAAAAGCTAATGATTTAGATGTTTACTTATTAGGTAATATTGGTATACCAGTATTTGATTATTTAGATGATTTTAAAGAAAATAGTTATTTAGTAGTTGAAATGTCTGCTTTACAACTTGAGTATATAAAGCATTCTCCTCATATAAGTGTTATAACAAATTTATTTGAGGAACACTTAGATCATTTTGGTACATTGGATAGATATTATACAGCTAAGATGCAAATATTTAAGTATCAAAATAGTGGTGATTATGCTATATACAGTGGCGATAATAGTGATTTGAAAAATCTTGTAAGTAAATCAGATTTAAAAGCTAATTTAATCGAAACTAGTCTTAATGATGTTGTTGATGGCTATGTCATGATAAATGGTGAAAAAGTTTATGATGTTAATAGTGAAAGAACTTTAAAAGGTAAACATAATTTAATTAATATAATTAATGCTTTAAATGTTGTTAAGTTATTAGACTTAGACATGTCTAAAGCTATTAAAGCTATTAATACTTTCAAAACTTTACCTCACCGTATGGAATGCATTGGTGTTGTTGATGATGTTGCTTATTACGATGACACCGTAGCGACTATACCTGAAGCCACTATTGATTGTATCGAGGCTTTAGAATGTGTTGATACATTAATTACAGGTGGTAAGGATAGAGGTATTGATTATCAACCACTTATTGATTATATTAATAAAAGTAATATTACTAATATTATATGCATGCCTGAAACAGGATATAAAATTGAGCCTTATATTAATAAAAAGACATATAAGATAGAAGAACTAGAAGATGCTGTTAAAAAAGCTAAAGAGGTAACTAAAAAAGGATGTATCTGTTTACTTTCACCTTCAGCTTCTAGTTATAATAAATATAAAAACTTTGAAGAAAAGGGCTTCTACTATAAAAAATTTGTTATAGGTGAATAAATGTATAATGTATTAGAAAATGATAATATTAGATTAGAACTAACAATAAGTTATAATGATAACTATTATTACAGAGCATATGATAAAGATCATAATTATATTGGCAATTGTGGTTTGAGGCTATCAGAAACAGAAGCTAATTATTATTTGGGCAATATCGAATATGAAATATTTGAACCATATAGGGGACATCATTATAGTGAGGAATGTTCAAGATTATTACTTAATATAGCTCATGATTATGATTTAAATAGTATTGTTATTACTGTTAATCCTATGAATAAAGCATCAAAACGTATTATTGATAGTTTAGGCGGTAAACTTATGGAGGTTGTAAAGGTACCTAAAAAGTCGGTGTTATACCGTCAAGGTGATAGATATATAGCTAGATATAGAGTAGAAACGAGGTAAAATATGATAGATATAAAATTAATAAGAGAAAATAAAGAATTAGTTAAAGAAAATATTAAGAAAAAATTTCAAGATGCTAAATTACCTTTAGTAGATGAAGTTTATGAATTAGATATTAAAACAAGAAAACTTCAAACAGAAATAGATGAGATGAAGAACCAAAAGAATCAACGCTCTAATAGCCTTGGAAAACTAATGGGAGAATTGAAATCAGCAGAAAAAGAAGGAAGAGACAATAATGATGCTTTTGTTCAGAGTTGTATTAAAGATATTGATGCATTAAAGAAAGAAATAGCTGAAATTTCAGAAAAATTACCAGAAATGGATGCTGAAAAAGCTAAAATTGATGCTCGAATCAAAGAAAAAATGATGGTTATTCCAAACATTATCGATGCTTCAGTACCAATTGGTGAAAATGATGAGTTTAATGTTGAAATTGAAAAATTTGGTGAACCAGTAGTTCCTAGTTATGAGATACCTCATCATGCTGATATAATGGAAAGACTATCAGGCTTAGATAAGGATGCTGCAGGTAGAACTTCTGGTAATGGTTTTTATTATCTAACAGGTGATATAGCACGTCTTCATTCAGCTATGTTATCATATGCTAGAGATTTTATGATTAACAAAGGATTTATGTATTGTATCCCACCATTTATGATTAGATCTGATGTTGTTAATGGTGTTATGTCATTTGCTGAAATGGATGCCATGATGTACAAAATTGAAGGTGAAGATTTATTTTTAATTGGTACTTCTGAACATTCTATGATAGGCAGATTTAAAGATCAAATGGTAAAAGAAAATGAGTTACCAATCACTTTAACTTCTTATTCACCATGTTTTAGAAAA
>JAEEYW010000023.1 GCA_016288305.1 Caryophanales bacterium
AAGTAGAAAGCCTTTAGGTGCATATGCATATTTAAAACCATTTTCTTTTCTAATAAGTATTAAACTAGCAGCAATAATATTATTTTCATAGACAAGACCTAAAATGATGGAATCATATCCTTGATTATTCATAATAAATCCATATTCTGGTGTTTGATATATAGATTTATATTTTGTAGTAGATATAAAATCTATAAATTCTTGATTTGTTAGTTCTTTAAGCGTCATAATTAACCACCTAATTAATTATATCATAATCATAAAAAAAAGTCATTTAAGACTTTTTTGCTTTATAGCTTTTGCACATTGTTAGTTCTCTTGGTGTTAAGCCTGAAATGCCATTTGTTATTTCTATTTCTATGAGCTTACATAAATTAGTCTCACAGTCACAGTATTTACAATCATGGACTTTACATTTAATTTTTTGATTCATATCATCACCATATATATTATGTTCATTTTTTTTGAATAAATTCTAAAATTTTTAAGCAATATATTGTAGGAGGTGTTTATATGGCACGCCATAGAGTTGAAATATGTGGCGTGAATACTGCGAATATTAAGGTTTTAAGTAATGATGATATGATTTTACTATTTAAGAAGTATCAAAATGGTGATTTACATAGTAAAGAAGAGTTGATAAATGGTAATTTAAAACTAGTTTTATCAATTTTAAAAAAGTATAATAACAGGACAGATAATATGGACGATTTATTTCAAGTAGGATGTATAGGACTCATTAAAGCTATTGATAATTTCAGTTTGGAACATGAAGTTAAGTTTTCAACCTACGCTGTACCTATGATATTAGGAGAAGTTAAAAGATATTTAAGAGATAATAGTTCCTTAAAAGTTACGCGAAGTTTGAAAGATATAGCATATAAAGCTGGTAGGGTAAAAGAACATTTAACCAACGAGTTGAATCGTGAGCCTACAATCAAGGAAATAGCTGATGTTTTAGGGCTAACTGAACTTGATGTATATGAAGCCTTTGATGCAGTTAAAGATGCTGTATCGATGTCTGAACCTATTTATAGCGACGGTGGGGATACTATATATTTATCTGAGCAAATAAAGGATAATAAAAATAAATTAAATATTGAAACATCTATCATGCTTAAGGATGCTTTAAATAGTTTAAAAGAAAAGGAAAAATTTATTATATATAAAAGGTATTTTGAAGGTATAACACAAATGGAATTATCTAATGAAATAGGTATATCACAAGCTCAAATATCAAGAATTGAAAAAAATGGTTTAGATTCTTTAAAAAAGAAAATGAAATAATCATATAATTAGTAGGTGGTGTATATTGCGTTTAAGTGAACTTCAAAATAAAAATATCGTGACATTAGATGGTAGATTAGTAGGAAATATTGTTGATATTGTTATAAAAGACGGAACAATAGATTGTATTATAGCAGAAAAAAGTAATCTTTTTATATCGTGGCTTTCAAGTAAAAATGAAATTGAAATTAAGTGGGGGCAAATTAAAACGATTGGCGATGATGTAATATTGGTTGAAATATAGCTTATGGCTATATTTTTCATTTTTTATAGATATAGTAAATTAGTAAAACAAATTTTTAAAATGTATACATAATTATTTAATTGATAAATAAAAAATTAAAAATTAAATAATTAATAGTTTGTGATTATTAAAATTATGCATTTGCAAACTCTTTTTAAATATGATATTTTGAATTTGAAAGGGTGATAAAATGAATGTAGTATATGATGGAAAAGTATTTGAAGATATAAAACATATTGATGAGTTTGAAAACGAATATTGGTTAGCGCGAGAATTAATGCCCGTATTACAGTATAATTTGTGGCAAAATTTTCATGGGATAATTAAAGTGGCTATGAACAATTGTAATAATAGTAATTATAATACCTTAGACCATTTTATTGACGTCAATAAAATGGTCCAAATAGGTTCAAAAACTAAAAGAAAAATACAAGATTATAAACTATCAAGATATGCATGTTATCTAATAGTTCTTAATTGTGATCCAAGGAAGAAAGTAATAGCTTTGGCAAAAACATATTTTGCTATACAGACAAGAAAGCAAGAATTGTCTGAAAAACCATACAATGAACTTACAGAAGATGAAAAAAGGTTTTATCAAAGAGAGTTAACTAGAAAAGGAAATTATTTTCTAAATATTGCAGCAAAAAATGCAGGTGTTAAAAATTTTGATAAATTTCATAATGCAGGTTATAAAGGATTATATAATGGAGAAACGGCAGATGATATTGCTAAAAGAAAAAAATTAAGATATAGAGAAGATATTTTAGATAATATGGGAAGTGAAGAATTGGGGGCTAATCTATTTAGGATTACGCAAACTGAAGCAGCTTTAAGAGAAGATGATATTACAGGTGAAAATAATGCAAACAAAACGCATTATGATATAGGTAAGAATATAAGAGAAGCTATTAAAAAGAATCATAGGACTATGCCTGAAAATTTACATAAACCATCTAAAAGTTTAAAAGAACTTGAAAAAGATATGAACCATAAGAAAATCAACTATTGATTATCAATACTTTTTTTGGTATAATGATTTAGTCAAATTTAAAAGGAAAGGAGGAATACTATGAGTAAAATTAAAATTTTCGCATTAGGTGGACTTAATGAAATCGGTAAAAACATGTATGTTGTTAATGTTGATGATGAAATATATGTCTTTGATGCTGGTTTAAAATATGCTGATGATAAGATGTTAGGTGTTGATTATATCATTCCTAAATATGATTATTTAATTAATAATAAAAATAAAATAAAAGGAATCTTTTTATCACATGGTCATGATGAACAAATAGGAGCAATTCCTGATATGTTAGTTGATTTACCTAATGTTAAAATATATGGTACTAAGTTTACTTTGGATAAAGTAAAAGATGAATTAGATGCTGAAAATATGAAGGGTAATTTAGTTTATTTAGAGCCTCATAAAAAGATAAAAGTAGGTAAAAACTTTATTTTTCCAATCAGTTTATCGCATAATGTCCCTGATAGTGTTGGATATGTATTATATACTAATCAAGGCGCTATATTCTATACAGGTAACTTTGTTTTCGATCCTGCAATGCAAGGAGCTTATAAAACAGATATTGGTAAACTAGCTTATGTCGGTAAACAAGGTGTTTTATGTTTATTAAGTGAATCTGAATATGCTGATAAACCAGGATATACATCACCAAATCATAGAACATATAATTATTTAAGAGAATTAATCAATCAACATGATGGTCGTATTTTAGTAAATATATATCAAGGTCAAATATTTAGAATTCAAGAATTATTTAATGCTTTATCTGGTATTGATAGAAAAGTAGTTATTATGGGTAGAACATTGGAAAAAACAATTATGAATTCTATTGATAATGGTTATATGGATTTTGATAAATCAAAATTTGGTAACATTCATCATTTAGATAATAATGCTATCATTATTATTTCTGATGAAAGAGAAAAACCATATTCAAATATGAAAAGAATTGTTAAAGGATATGATAAATTCATAACTTTAAGAGATGATGACACAATTGTTTTCGCATCTCCTGTATATGATGGAATGGAAAAAACAGCTACTATTTTATTTGATGATATAGCTAAAAGAGGATGTAATTTAATTACTATGTCTGGTAAAAAATTCCCATCATTACATGCTTCACAAGAAGATTTAATGTTAATGTTATCACTTATGCAACCTAAATACTATTTTCCTGTTAATGGTGAATATCGTCATCAATTTGCTAATGCTGAAATAGCTAAACAAATTGGTATGAAAGAAGAAAATATCATTCTAAATTTAAATGGTAATGTAGCTACATTTGTTGATGGTAAATTAGTTGATGAATCTGAATTTGTTAAAGCTGATGACATTTTAATTGATGGTAAAACAGTTGGTGACGTAGGCGAATTAGTAATTAAAGATAGAGAAATGTTAGGTGAAAATGGTATTGTTTTAGTTGTCGCTATTATTGATAAGCATACTAAAGAAATACTATCTGGTCCTGAAATTGTTACTAAAGGATTTGTTTATGTCAAAGATAATATTGATTTAATTACTGAAGCAAGTAGAATGGCTGAAGAAATATTAAAGAATAATACAACTGCTTCATATATTGATTACAACAAAGTTAAGAGTGAAATCCGTGATCAAATTGGTAAATATTTCTATCAAGAGACAGAAGGTAAACCAATTATCTTAATTATGATGCAAGAAGTATAGCTTTAAGACATATAATTATTATGTATCGTATTGATACACTTGGAAACTCGTAGGATTACGGTTTCCTTTTTTTGTCAATTCATTGTTAAGATAAGTACATGAAATATGCAAATAATAGTTAAATATGCTATAATTATATTATGAAAGTAGGTGGGAATATTGAAAAAAATTATTAATTTATTTTTTGTGTTTTTAGTGTTGTTTTCATCTTTCGGTATTCCTGTTTACGCCGATGATTATCCTAAATATGGTGTTATATCAACAACAAGTCAAAAAGGGGTAAATGTAAGAAAAGAGCCTTCTACCACAAGTGAGTCATTATCTACAGGATTAGGTGAAGGTGCTATCGTAACAATTTTAGATACTGTTTCATCACCGGATACTAATTGTTCATCAGGACAGTGGTATAAAATTAAATATTTGAAAGATGTTCAAGGGTATGGTTATGTATGTAGTAGTTTAATTAATGTCTTACCTGTTGATTCTGAATTTGCTGCTTCTTTAATGGTTTTTCCTGAAAGCTATCGTGAAAGTTTAATGGCTTTACATGCTATATATCCTAATGCTTCATTTATTCCTTACATGACAGGTTTGGATTTTAATGCATCTGTTGCTGCTGAAAATGGCTATAATACTGGTCATAGTTTAATATGGGATAGTAATAATACACGTAATGGTTTAAAAAATTTAAATACATATAATTATTTAACGAATACTTTTAAAAATAATTATCCAGGTGGTGGGGCAACATGGTATGCTCCTAGTGCAGAGACTATAGCTTATTATATGGATCCACGTAATTTCTTTGATGAAAGATATATCTTTATGTTTGAAAGTTTATATTATGATGCACAATACTATAGTATCGAAGGTGTTGAAGCTATTCTAGCAGGTAGTTTTATGCATGATGCTTATGTTGATTATTTTGAATCTGAATTACCTGAGGATACTCAAGATATGAAAAAGTTTTCGGAAGTTATTATGGAAGCAGCTGACAATAGTGAACTTAATCCGTATTATTTAGCTAGTAGAATTAGACAAGAAGTTGGCTCTACAAGAAGTTCTCTTGTTTTGGGTGAATATTTGGAATATCCAGAATATAATGGTTATTACAATTTTTATAATATCAATGCTGGCGGTGATAATATTGTTAAAAATGGATTGGATTATGCATATCGTAATGGTTGGTCATCTGAAAGAACAGCTATTATAAGTGGAGCCATAGCTTTATCATCTTCATATGTTTCTTCTGGACAAGATACAGGTTATTTCCAAAAATGGGATGTTATATGTGGTGATAATAGTACATGTTACAAACACCAATATATGCAAAATATTGAGGCTCCATATAATGAGGCTGCTCAAACATATAAGGCATATAAAGATGCTTTAGGTGACAATATGAAGAATATAGGCTATGTCTTTACTATTCCCGTGTATGATAATATGCCTAACGCTACAATACTTCCAGATAGTGCTAATCCTATTAGTTATTTAAAAGAGTTATTAATTAATGATAACATGGTTAGTGATTTTAATAGTTTAGTGTATGATTATTCTATTACTATACCATCATATATTACTAAACTTAATATAAAAGCAAATCCTATTGTATCTAAGGTAGTTATAACAGGTACAGGTGATATTGCTATAACGGGAGATAAGCAAGTTATTAGTGTAACGGTTAGAGCTTCTAACAATAATGTTAAAACTTATAATATAACGGTTAATCTAAATGATGATTACAAATTAACTTTAAATGATACTATAACTAATCTTAAAGCAAATCTTAAAGATAATTATTTATACAATATGAAGAGTGTAGATGATATTAAAAATAATATTTTGAATGTTAATTCTTTTGCAACTATTGAGATAACTAAAAATGGGGAAGTTACTAATACTTTATCTACTGGTTGTAAGGTTAAAGTAACTGTTGGTGAAGAGAATGCTACATATGATGTAGTTGTAACAGGTGATGCATCAGGTGATGGTGCAATAACAGCAGTTGATTATGTTATGATTAAAAATAAAATTATGGGTAACTTAAATTTAGAGGGAGCCTATGCTTTAGCAGCTGATGTTAATGATGATAAAGAAATAACAGCAGTTGATTATGTAAATATTAAAAACTATATCATGGGTAATGATAGTGTTATAAAGAGGTGATTAAAATGAAAAAAGTATTAACTTGTTTACTGATTATTTCATGTTTCATGTTTAAGTCAGTTGTCTATGCTGGTACAGCAAGTATAACTACAGCTTCTAGTTATGCTTTAGTTGGTAATAAAGTATATGTAACAGTTAATGTAAGTGGTTTAGCTGGTAAGTTTAAAGTTACTTCTTCTGATACAAGTATTTTATCAGGTGGTACTAGTGGTATATTCTTAGACGATGAATCAAGAACATTTACTTTTACAGCTAATGGTTCAGGTACGGCAACTGTAACTTTAACGCCATTAGATGTTGCTGATTATTCAGATAATACAAAATATACAGCTTCTAAATCAATTAAAATCATTGTTTCATGGCCTTCAAGTAATAATTATTTATCTAATTTAGAAGTTGATGATTATGATTTATCGCCAGCTTTTGATGAAGATGTATTTGAATATGATGTTGAAGTACCTAACGATGTTAGAAAGGTGCATATATATGCTACTAGAGATAGTTCTTCATCATCTGTTAAAGGTACAGGTGAAGTTTCTTTAGAAGAGGGTGTTAATACCTTTGATATTGATGTTACTGCTCAGAATGGTAATGTTAGAACATATACCGTAAATATCATTGTTAAAGAACTAGAACCTATTGAAGTTAACGTTGGTGATTCTAAATATACTATTATTCGAAAAAAAGAGTTATTACCAACTATTAATCCATATTTTAAAGCTAGTATCATTAAAATAGGTGACAATGAGATACCTTGTTATGTTAATGAAGAAACTAACATGACTTTGGTTGGTTTAAGATCTGGTGATAGTACTAAATTATTTATATACGATGGTAAATATAAATTATATGAAGAAATTGCTTTTGCAAATATTTATATACAAGTATTAGATTTGGATACACCTTTAGATGGTTATACTCTTACAAAGATAGATATTGGTTCTAAATCTTATACAGCATATACTAAAGAGGGGTATGAATATCCTGTTATCTATGGTATGAATGTTAAAACTGGAGAAAAATCATTGTATAAGTATGATGCTAAAGAAAATACTATTCAAAGAATGGAAAATATTGAAATCAAAACTAATGAACAATTGTATTTCATAATAGCTGTAAGTTCTCTAGGCTTTATTGTTGTATCATATATTTTATTTATTATTATATTAGCAAATAAAGTTGGTAAGAAAACTAAAAAAGTTAAAAAAGAAAAATATGATTTTGATATTTAATTAATTCAAGATATAATCTTGAATTTTTTATTGAATTTAAAAATATAATTATGCTATAATTTATACATAAAGGTAGTTGATGATATGAAAAAAGGCTTTACATTAATTGAATTGCTGGCTGTAATAATTATATTAGCTGTTATAGCTTTGATAGCCACACCAATAACAATCAAAATAATAGATGAATCAAGAAGAAGTGCATATACATCTTCTGTATGGAGAATATCAGATGCAGCAGAAAGTTATTATGCGAAAAGTATGATAAATGATGGATATGTTATTGATGAAGAAAATAATCTATTCGATATTGTAACAGATGGTATGACAGGTGAGAAACCTCAAAGTGGTGAAATATATATTAATAATAAAGGTCAAGTATCTTTAGCTTTAGTTTATAATAAGACTTGTTTTATTAAAGATTATGGATCATCAACCTTAATAGAATCTAAAGATATTGAAAATTGTAAAAGATTGTATATTGATGCTACTGTAAATGGTGCTATTCCTGAATTAGATGATGGAATGATACCAGTTGTATATGAAAATGGTATTGTTAAAAAAGCTAATATCAGAGAAGAGTGGTATAACTATTCAAATAAAGAATGGGCTAATGCAGTATTAGTAACAGATGCGACTAGAAATACATATAAGAATGCTGAAGCGGGTACAACAATACAAATGAAAGATATTTTAGCTTTCTATGTATGGATACCAAGATATAGGTATCAAATATTTACAGATACGAATCATATAACGAATCTAGGTGTTATTTCAGGGCCAGAGGCGTATGTAAATGTAGCACATTTAATTGACGTGGTATTTGAAAATAAAGACATTTCAAAATCTAATGGTACTGCAGTAGGAGAATGGTTAACACATCCAGCATTTACATTCGGTACTGAAGAATTAAATGGAATTTGGGTAGGAAAATTTGAAACAACTGGAAATGCATCTAATCCAACCATATTACCAACCGATACAAGATATAGCCAAACATCAAGTATTACATCGTTAAGAAGTCAAAATGTATCAGCACAATTCACAACATCAAAAAAACTAAATTATGGAACAACGAAAGATGCTGCGATGCTAAAGAATTCAGAATGGGGAGTAGTAGCTTATCTAACAGCCTCTATCTATGGTCAAGAGACAACTGAAGTAATGATAAATAACAGTAAAATCTATAATACAGGATGTGCAGCAACTGCAGCTGCGACTAAAGGCTATGGGACATATGACAAGATGACACAAACAAATCATACAGAAGGACCATATGCAGGGTGTGAGAATGAATGGTATACAACACAAGGCATTAAAGCAAGTACCACAGGAAATATCTATGGCATATATGATATGAATGGTGGATCCTGGGAATATGTTATGGGCGTTATGGAAGATGCTACTGATAGTGGCGTTCCAACAACCGGAAGACATAATTTGTATAATTCAGGCTTTACAGGTAAATTAACATGTCCAACATGTGATGCAACAACAAGTGGCGTAGATGCAAGTATTATAAGTATAACGGGAGTTGCTTTCCCAGAAAGTAAATATTATGATTTATATAAATATGGAACAGAATCTACAGGTTATTATCAGAGTAATCAAGGAAGAATAATAAGAGCAAAATTAGGAGATGCAACGTTAGAATTAGATAATTTTGCTTATTGGAAAGATGTTGATAACAATAATCGTCAACACAGCGGTTTCTATGAGGATTACGCGCTCTTTGTTGGTTCGGGCTATCCATGGTTCTTCCGTGGCGGTAATTGGGCCGACGGTGCTGCAGCGGGCGTGTTCGCCTTCGCCTACACCTACGGCCATGCCAATGGCGGCATTTCGTTCCGTTCAGTATTAAGATAAATAAAAAACTCTACATTTCAAATGTAGAGTTTATTTTTTTCTAAATATTTTTGTGATATTGCTGATACTAATGCTTTTATGGTCTAAGATAATATTTGTTTTAGAAACAAACCATAGAACTAATAATAGTAATACACCATAGATAATATATCCTAGTTTAGGATTACCTAAAGCATATATGATAGATGCACTAGCAAATAATAAATCAACACCATAAATAATTAATACTGTTTGTCTTTGGTCAAATTTCATATTTAATAATTGGTGATGAATGTGAAATTTATCTGGTTTAGCAATGCTTTCACCTTTTAATGTTCTTCTTATAACAGCAAATAATGTATCTAGTATTGGAATAGCTAAGACAAGTAAAGGGATAATTAAACTTGTTATTGTAGCTGATTTAAATCCTAATAAAGCGATAACAGAAATAATTAATCCTAATAACATTGATCCTGAATCTCCAATAAAGATTCTAGCAGGATGGAAGTTATGAATTAAAAATCCTAAACAACATCCTAACATAACAAAGCATAATACGAATTCTAAGCCAAAGAATCCTTGAATAGTCGATATAAGACCAATTGTTAAGAAGTATATACCTGATATACCACTTGATAATCCGTCTAAACCATCAATTAGATTAATACAATTAATACACCCTAAAATAAAAAATATTGTTAAGAAATATGACATATATCCAAATGTTATATTCACGCCAAAGAAAGTGACGTCTGTAATTAATAATTTACCATAGAAAACAACTATGCATGCAGCAATTAATTGACCTATAAATTTATATTTAGCAGGTAGGGGATTGATATCATCAATCATACCAGTAATAACAATTATAAAACCGGCCATTAATATGGAACCCATAGCATTACTATATTCACCAAATATCATGAACCCTAATAATAATCCTAAAAAGACTCCTAAGCCACCTAAACGTGGAATAGGTTCAGTATGTACTTTTCTTTTATCTGGAATATCCATAGCTCCAATATATTCAGCTATTTTCTTTATTACAGGTGTTATACAACCAACAAAACATGTTGTAGTTAATACCATTTGAATTATTCTTGATAACACGTAATTCATAAAATCACCTTACTAATTATACCAAATTTTATTAATATAGTCTATAAAAATTAAATTCTATCTTAAAATAGTTATAAAGTGTTTAAAAACATGCCCTTTTATGGTATAATTGAATACGGATAAACAAGTATAAAATTAAGGAGTACAGTATGAAAAAAATTTTATTTGCAGCAAATATAGATTCTTTTTTTATCAAGTTTTTAATACCACAATTAAAGTATTTTAAAGATAGAGGTTATGAGGTACATGTAGCATCAAAAAGTGAGAATATGGATATACCATATTGTGATAAAAAATTTGATGTTTCTTTTGCGCGTGGTTTTAATATAAAAGATAACATTAAATCTTATAAGCAAATGAAAGAAATATTTAAAAATAATCATTATGATATTGTAAGTTGTCATACACCATTTGGTGCAGCAACAACGCGTTTAGCTTTTAAAAATAGTAAAGTAAAAAACACTAAGATGGTATATATGGCTCATGGCTTTCATTTTTACAAAGGTGCTCCTTTATTAAATTGGCTATTATTTTATCCTGCTGAAAAGTATTTAGCTAAATATACTGATGATTTAATAACAATTAATTTAGAGGATTATAATATTGCTAGTAAAAAGTTTAAAACACATGTTCATTATGTACATGGCGTTGGAATGGATACGAGTAAATTTGATTTTAAATTTGACGATAAGAATAATTATTTAAAAGAATTAGGTCTTAAAAAAGATGATTTTATTATCTTGTTTGCCGCTGAATTATTACCAAGAAAACGTCAAATCTGGTTAATCAATACTTTAAAACCTGTTTTAGATAAAAATAGTAATTTTAAATTGTTGTTGCCAGGTAAGGATTCAATGAATGGTGAATGTCAAAATTTAGTTAAAAAATTATCCTTGGAAAAACAAGTTAAATTTTTAGGTTTTAGAAGAGATATTCCTAAAATGTTAAGAATATCTGATTTAGCTGTATCTTCTTCTAAACAAGAGGGATTACCTGTAAATATAATGGAAGCTATTTATTGTGGTTTACCTATAGTAGCTACTGATTGCAGAGGAAATAGAGATTTAATTAAAGATGGTAAAAATGGATATATAGTATCTAAAAATGATAGTTATGAATTTTGTAAGAAGGTATTATATTATTCTAAAATAAAAGATAGTGAGAAGAAAAATATAGCTGAAATAGATGAGAAAATTATTGAAGAATTCTTACTAGATAATGTTTTAAAAAGTATTATGGAAGTATATGGTGAGTAGTTATGAAAGGAAAAATTTCAATTATAATGGGTATTTATAATTGTGCTCCATACTTAAAAGAGAGTATTGATTCAATTATAAATCAAACATATTCAAATTGGGAATTGATAATGTGTGATGATGGTTCAAAAGATGACACTTTAAAAATAGCTTTATCTTATCAAGAAAAATATCCAGATAAGATAATTGTATTGAAAAATAAAGTGAATAAAGGACTTAATTATACACTTAATAAATGTTTGAAAAAAGCTAAAGGAGAATTTATAGCTCGTCAAGATGGTGATGACATATCACTTCCTGAAAGATTTGAAAAGGAAATGGCTTTTTTGGAAGAACACAAAGATTATGCTTTAGTAAGTACAAGTATGATTAGTTTTGATGAAAATGGTAATTTTGGTACCATTAGACACCCTGAAAAAGTGGAAAAAGATGATTTCCGTTTTGGTTCACCTTTCTCTCATGCAACAATAATTATTAGAAAAGAAGCTATGGAAGATGTTGGTGGATATAGTGTTGCTGATCACTTGCTAAGAGTAGAAGATTACCATTTATGGTTTAAATTATATGCCAAAGGTTATAAAGGATATAATATTCAAGAAGCTTTATATAAAATGCGTGATGATCGTAATGCTAGATTACGCAGGAACTTTAAAAACAGATTAAATGAAACACGTTTAAA
>JAEEYW010000024.1 GCA_016288305.1 Caryophanales bacterium
AGGATTTATGAAAAAGAAAAAAATAATATATGGAATTTTATGTGGTGCAGGAGGAATTCTAATAGGAGTATTTGCAAATAAATTAAATACATTTTATGGTGGAGCATTATTTACTATTGGAGTATTATTATTAGTTTTTTCAACAATAAAATTGGATAAATAAAACAATCGGAAGATTAAGATATATAGAACGGATGAGAATTTGAACTGATAAAATAAAAGTAGACACAAAAAAAGACTCTTTGTCAAATAGTGTTGGTGATGAAAATTGCTGACACTATTTATTATAGAACCGAAATATAAGGGTTTCCTGGCTTTTTCTTTGCCCCAAGCTGTTAGTAATTTTCTATAGATAAGAGTTTATTATTTGTATTGGAACAATTTAAAGACGCAAATTACTGTTATGCTTGGTTTAAAAAACATGATATAATACAATTGGATGTGAATCTGTGATAGTGGATGCATTTGATACGTAAAAATTTATAACAGGGAAGATTATCATACACCAGTGTAAACGATGATAAAAAAATATAGGAGTTGATAGCATGAAAATCATTAACAGTTCTTTTCAAGAATGCCAAGATAATATGTTTGATGATATTTATAATCAGATAATAGGTTTTCTAAAAACTAAAATAGATGATGATCAATTATTAAAACAAATAATTGATAACTGTAATCATTCTATCATTCAATTAACAGATGGTAATTCTTATACTGTTCTAGCGCATGATGGAAATTTTAAAACATATAAATATCGTGATAATGCTGCGGCTTTTAAAACTAATATGGCTATAGATGTTAAAGAAGATGAAATACATATAATTCCTGGCATTGCATTACGACCTAATTATGATAAACATCAAGTAGTTCATGAATTGCTTCATGTTATTTCATCTAATCAGCATAATTATTATAAAGACGGTATCGTTTATACTAAAACAGGTACTAAGATTGATTATTTTGATAAAAATTTAAATGATTATCACATGGATAATAGTCTATCATCAGATGGTTTAAATGAGGGGATAACTGAATCATTAACGACAATGATTACTGGTGAATATACAGGTAGTTATCCGGGGTATCTTTCTTTAGCTAGCTTACTTATGTCTTGTAATAATCGTTTATTAAATGCTTATTTTAAAAGTGACGTAAGTGCTTTAGATGCATTTTATAATGATTTAGAAGAAAGACAAAATGTTATATCTAGAGCTGATTTATGTCAATTAGATTCTAAAAAATTAGATGATACTGTATTGACTAAATTGTTAGTAGGTTCTATCAAATACAATCAATCATATAATAATCCCGTCGATATAAGTGCTATATCAAAATATTTAGATAAGTTTTATATGTTAGATTCTGGTTCTTGGTATGATGTGATATCCACAGCTTTGAGTGAATTAGAGATTACAAGATAGTTTAAACAAATGATTTTATCATTTGTTTTTTATTGATTATGATATAATAAACCTATAGGGGAATAAAACATGATTTATATAGGAAAATGTAAAGTATTGCAGAAAGAATATGACTTATACTATTGACGAAGAATTTGAGTAGAAATTTAATTTCTACATATAACCCTAGGATTATTTCCTGTAAAATCTATGATAATGGTAATATGATTTTAGCGTGGAGGGATGAATATGAATCAAGAAAAAATTGGAAAGTTTATAGCTATATGTCGTAAGGACAAAAAAATGACACAATCAGAATTAGCTGAAAGATTAGGTGTTACCGATAAATCTATTGGTAATTGGGAGAATGGCAGAAATATGCCTGATTTAGCGCTTTTTAAACCTTTATGTGATGAGTTAGGAATTACAATTAATGATTTATTAAGTGGTGAGAGAATTAGTAAAGAAGAATATCAAGAAAAATTTGAAGAAAATATCGTTAATACAATTGATTATTCTACTAAAAAAATTAATAAATATGGTAGTGTAATAGGACTATTATTAGTTGTATTTGGACTATTTATATCTATGTCTGCGATTATGATATTTCCAAGCGAAAGTAGTTGGGGATCAATATATTCAGTATTTGGTGTTGTTATATTTACTGTTGGTATATCTAAATTAACTAGAGGAATAAAATACTATAAAAGATTACTTTTAGTTTTAATGATTTTTA
>JAEEYW010000025.1 GCA_016288305.1 Caryophanales bacterium
ATATAAGAAGCACCACTTACTTTGCCTATCGTATAAGCATTGGTTACATTTGAGCCTCTTTCACCACTTCCGATTAAGCCTCCAACATACCCTCTCATAGTTACATTACCCAATGCATAAGCATCAGTAATATTGGCTCCATAATATGTGCGTCCTATTAAGCCTCCACCGTTATTACTAGTTCCTCTTATATCACCTGATGAATAAACTTGTGATATGTTGACACCATTACTATTTACATATGCAATTATGCCGCCTAATGTATCATTTCCTGTGATATTACCTGATGAATAACTTCGTGATATAGTAGCTCCTGAGTTTAGATATCCGACTAAACCACCCAATGTATTACGCCCTGTGATATTTCCAGATGCATAGCTTTCCGTTATCGTTATAACATTTGAAGCATATCCAACTAAACCTCCAACACTATCGCATCCTATAACATTACCTGATGCATAACTGTTAGTAATACTTCCTGTCATATGACCTGCTAAGCCACCAACATTACCATAACCACTTGTACTACCAGTTACAGTTGCTTTACTATAACTATTTGTAATATTTACATTATTACCATATCCGATTAAGCCACCAATATAATTACTTGTACCAGTTACTTTTACTGAAGATGATATACCAACATTATTCAATGTAACAGCATGATTACTATAACCTATTAAACCACCAACATTAGTCGTACCTCTTATTGTTGATGAACCAGTTATTTTAACATTATCAATAGTTACATTCTCGCCATTGATATATCCAGCTAAACCACCAACTTTATCACCATTAGTACTATTAATAAACATTCTTTCAATAGTTAAATTTTTAACTACAGAACCAGCTTCCAAACATGTAAATAAACCTTTGTCAGAAACAGCTAAGTTTTTAATTTTATATCCATTACCTTCAAAAGTACCCTTAAAACATCCTAAAGTACTAAACGATAAAGCATAATCACTAGAAGCTAAATCAATATCATTCATCAATGTATAATGGCCATTTAAATTGTATCTTATAGCATTTAAATCAATAGCTGTATATATTTTCTCACTACTAATACCGTCATCTTCACGTGAAATATTCGTAACTTTATAAGAAACAGTATCAGAATATGTACCATCTTTATACTTAACACGCGCTGTTATTGTAGTGTTGTTTTCAATAACTCTTAAAGCATTAGTATAAGTTTGATAATAACCATAATCATTAACAGTATATTCTGTACTAACAGTACCTGCAGGAGGCAAGATAATAACATAAGTTGTATCCGTTGTAATAGAATTATCCGGTGTAGCCACAATACGTAATGGTTGTTTAGTTTCAACATCCCATCGCATTGATATACCAGCTAAGAAAGTTGATAAATTATCAGAAATATAATAATCATCACTGTAATCAATTAAATTACCTCGTTCATCTCTTAACTTAACAACACCAGAAGTAATAGCTTGTTCAGCATATAAAGAATCAATAACAGCTATACCTCTAGACGCATAATAAGGTTTCCAAATACCAACATCAGATGTTTTATATTCTTGATTAATTGAACCATTTGGATAACTTAATCTTAAAATTGAATATCCATCTAATGGAACAATAGCATATTGAACTAAGCCTGTAACAACATATTGACTTTGAGCATTATTATTATCAGCATCTTGTGACATAGCATAAACTACAGTCTCATTTTCATCAACAATAAATGGAGCGGTATAAGTGTTGAAAGTAATACCATCTAAACTATATAATTTTTTAATAGATTTACTATCATATTCAATAGTGACAACAGCTTTCTCACCAATTACACCAGCCATCTTAGACATACTAAATACAGGACTAGCTAACTCATCACTTAAAATGTTACTTACCATTCGACTAGATTCACCATAAGCACTCTTAGCTCTAGCAATAGCTTTAATAGTAGCACTCTTTGTTAATTCAAAAGGACCTGTATATACCTTTTCAACGCCACCATTAATAGTATAAACTTTTTCAGTTGCTTTACTATCATAATCAATAGTAACCATAACCTTCTCAACTAAAGTTGAAACATTAGGTGATATTGTTATCTTAGTAGTTAAAACTTCAATAATGTTAGTTACATTATAACTAGCTGTTTTAATTTCACCATTTTTATATTTAGCTGTAAAACTTAAAATAGTATCATTCTTACGAATTGTAAAATTACCTGTATAAGGTATTTCACTACCACCATCAATGTTATAAGTAACAGAATCTAAATCAGCTCCACTATATACTAGTTCAAATGATTCAGAGTGTTTATCAGCACTTAAAGAAGATATAATTCTAATATCAGATGCACTAGTAGCTTTAGTTGTAACATATGAAGCATCCGCTTGTAAACCACTTATCTTACTAGTTTGATTTGCTGAAATAACTGTATCATTAGTATATGTTTTAAAACATACTGAAGGAGACACTGTTGTATAATTTTTGGTATCTATTGTGTAATTAAATTTAATACCTAAATAATTATCAAAATAAATACATACATTTTCACCTAAACCATCAACAGTTGAAGTAATTATCGGTGCCTTGATATCACGTATACCATTTTCTGTATAGCTAGCTTCTTTTGTAACACCATGACTATAATTAATAGTAGCTGTAATATTAGTACCATTACTTCTTATCGTTGGAAGGAAACATCTCTTATCTGTAGATCTTTCAATATCTTTCCAAGCACAAGTATATTCATAATCACCAATATAAATTTTAGCGTCACTAAATCTTCTACCATCAATATATATAACCGGATTAGATACCGTATTATCATCAGTATATGAAGAAGAAATACTAGGATTAGAAACATATTTAAGACCACTTGTTGTTACATAAGTTGATGATTTAATTAAACCATTTTTATATTTAGCTTCAGCATAAACAACAATATCTTTATCATATAATTCAAATGTTGTAGTATAGTCATTTAATTCATTACCAGCAATACTATATTTAACATATTCTAATGCTCTAGTATCATAAGATAAACCAATAATATAACCTAATTGATCACCACTTATATTAGAACTAATATAAATATCACTAATAGGCGTTATAACAACATTCTTAGATACCTCTTTTACATTACCATCGATATCTTCACTATATGCTGTTACTGTAGCATTATTAGTCAATATTATTTCTCCGGTATAATCTAATAAAGCACCATCATCAATACGATACTGTTTCTTAACAGCTAAAGCATTATCATAAGAAATAGTTACATGTGCTTGTAATTCTTTAGTATCATCATAACTTGAAATTGTAGCATTACGCATAGAACGTATTTTACTTGTTACAAATGAGGCAGTTTTAATAGAACCATCACTATATCTAGCTTCAGCATATATTACTTCTCCATTGTGATCAATATCAACATAGCCAGTATAATCCATTAAAGCCCCACCGCTGATGCTATATTTTTTACTTACTAATAATCTTTCATCAAAATTAATAGTGATTCGTTCAATTAAACTATCATTCTTTGATTCTGATGTAATAACAGGATCTTTGATATAAGCTACATTTTTAACAGAATATACGGTCATTTTACTAATACCATCAATATCATATGATACAGCTGTTATAACATCACCATCATTATAAACTTTAAATGGATTAACATAATCAATGTAATCTGAATCATTAAGTTTATATTTTGTTGATACAGCAAAATAATCAGGAATAATTTTAATTAAACTATATATTTCATTTTTATCATTATCAACAACTATTTCTTCAATTCGAGGACCACGCAAACCTCTTATCTTACTTGTGACATATTCATCACTATATACAACATAATCGCCGTCATATACAGCATAGAAAATAACTTTATCGCCATTTTTAGTGGTTGTCATACCACCGGTATTATATTTATTTAAAGTTAACGGTACACTTGTTCCGTCATTTATAACATAATAAGCGCCTTTCAAACTTCTACCATCGAATGTAGCTGTAAAAGCTTCCTTAGTATCATCTGATACACCTCTACTGCCAACAATAGGTTTAACTTGTTTTTCAATACCAGACGTCATATATGAAACATAATGACGAACACCATCATTTGAAATATTCTCAACTGCTATAACAACATTATTATCATATATTATAAATGGTTCTGTATAATTTTTAAATTCCCCACCATCAATACTATATTTAGCGCCTTTTGAATAATGTTTATCATATGTTATACCAATTAATTGTTTTTCTTTACCATAATAGTTAACAACACTAATAACTGGTTCTCTAAAACTTCTTATTTTACTAGTAACATAACTTGCTGCATAAACTATACCATTGTTATATTCAACCTCAGCATATACAACAATACCATTTTCATCTAAAACAAAAGGTTCTGTATAATCAATGAATCTACCACCATCTAGTTTATATCTAACTCTTCTAACATCAATATCTGTATAAACTAAACTTAAGACTTCTTTGGTAGCATCATCAATTGATGTGCTTATAATTTTAGGATCAATAATCTTTGTTTGTTCTTTAAAAACATAACTTCTAGAAGCCGTTACAACTTCACCTGTAATTTTATCTGTTGCTGTAACATTTATTTTACCTGATATATAAACATATATAGGATCTTTATATACATATGGTCCTTCAACATATGTTTTTTCTAACCCACCTTCCTTAACCCTTTTCTCAATCGTATAAACAGCCTCAACAGAATCAGGAACATTAATTCTAATATATGAAGATTCAATATCAGGCATCAATTGTGGATCAGGAGTCATAATTATGTCAACACTAAACTTAGTATCTTCAAATGGTGCGCTACTATTATTACATACAACTTTATGTGTCGCTATCTTAGATTGTGAACCATTAAAATAATAGTATGCAATAATTTCACTACCGCACTCATTGATAGAAATAGTATCGTTATAAGTTAATTCTTCACCATAATTAATTTTATATTTATAAAAACTTGGATCAACATTAAATGGATATTCAATATCAATACGCGCCACTTCATCTTCTAAAACGCCTTCATGCGCTATAATCGTTGGCGCTATAGATTCATATGTAGCAACCTTACCAATATTTTTAATTTTAACACTATCAACGTTAGTGATAAGTGAAGTACCTAAGAATGTACCATCAACATCATATATATCAATTGTTTTACCAACTTTAGCTTCAATAGTAACATTTTCTGTAACTTCGAATGGTTCTGTATAGTTAAACCATCCTGTATTATGATTATCATAAAGAATACGATAAGCCTTAACTGTAGCATCATTACTATAATCAATTGATACGGTTACTTTATTTGTAACAACATCATTAGGATAATAATTTATATTAACCATTAATTGTCCTGTTGGAGGAATAACAACATCCGTTCCATCTAACTGATATTTTGTCCATACATTACTAACTTTAGTAGGATCAACACAAATACCATCAGCAGGATAATCTTGCCACTCTAATTTAGGATCATCTCTTACCTCTCCTGGATTACTAACACGCCATTTAATACCGTAAGCATCATCAGGAAAAACATAATTTAAATGTACCTCATTAACATCACAATATGTATCTTGTGGTGTATCATTATTTTGATTTGGTGATGTAGAGCAAACAGAACATAACATTGTAGTTGTGTAGTCATAATTTGAACCATCACGTACGATATCAACATAAGAATTTTCAGCATCACAGAAACCTCTAATACGCCCTTCAACTAAATTGTTATCAACCAATTCTTGTAGAGTTACACGTTTACTAATGCCATCAACAAATGTCGCCTTACCAGAACGAACATATAATTCAGCACTTCTTTCTATAATACCTTTATTATAAGTACATGTAGCTGTTTTAGATTCATCAATAACATTAATTGCAATTGGTGTTGCAATTAAAGAAACTATAGATAAAATAACAATTACAGCTAATAATTCAATTAATGTAAATCCTTTTTTCATACCCTCAACTACCTTCTTAAGCATATCTATAGTATACCATAAATTTTAAAAATAACATAATAAAAAAACGAGGAAAATTCCTCATTTTAATTAAAACTATCAAATAGTTCATCTAGTGAACATTTAATGTCCGTGCATCCTCTTTGAGACAATTCATTAGTATAACCAATTTGCATAGCCGTTTTAACGTTACCACAATCAAGTTCAGTTAATGAACTATCACAATAGTAATATGTATATTTACCTATTGTAGCACTTCCATTAACAATACCTTTAGCATTAATACTGATAACAGCATTATCAGGTCTTTTACCATTTAATAAAATTTCAGGGCAGCCAACTCCATCAACTATCATACAAGTATATTCTTCAAAACTTCCCATATTTTTCATATATTGTCTATCATAATATCCTTGAGCTGCAGATAAAACCATAGCTGATGATGAATAAGCAGCACTCTTTCTAGAGTCATCAATAACATTAATTACTATTGGTGTTGCAATTAAAGCTATAACGGATAAAATAATTATTACAGCTAACAATTCAACTAACGTAAAACCCTTCTTCATAAGTTCCTCCTCTATCATACTTATATGATAACACTTTTTAGAACTAAAAACAATACTTACACCATTTTACCTATACAATATGGATAAGCAATATCTTCTATTTCAACGTCAACAAAAGTATTCAATAAACTTCTATCTCCTAAAGCTTTAATTGATAAATAATTTTCTGTATGACCAATCAAATAACCGTCTTTATATACTTCTGGTATAAAAGTTACGACCTTATTAACATAATTACGCATATAATTAATTTCTAATTCTTTCGAAATTTCAAGTAATTCATTAACTCTTTGATGTTTAACCTCTTCCTTAACATGGTCAGGCATCAAAGCAGCAGCTGTTCCTTCGCGAAGTGAATAAGGAAAAACATGTAACTTTGAAAAATTAACTTTTCTAATAGTATTTTTTGTTTCCTCAAACAATTCTAAAGTTTCACCTGGAAAACCAACAATAACATCCGTTGTAATAGAAATACTTGGTCTTAACCCTCTTATTTTACTTATTTTATCAATAAAATAAGCTACATCATACTTTCGATTCATTGATTTTAAAATCGTATCACTACCAGCTTGTAATGGTATATGCATATGATTAACGATAACATCATTATTCTTAATAGCATCTAATACCTTATCATTTATTTCCGTAATTTCAATAGATGATATACGTAATCTTTTTAAACCATCTATCTTAGCTAAATCATTTAGTAAATCAGCAAAATCATATGTACCATCATGATAATTTCCTGTATGTATACCTGTTAAAACAACCTCTTTATGCCCGTTTTTAACAAGTGTTGTAACCTCTTTTAAGACATCTATTTTCCTCTTACATCTAAGGCCACCTCTTGTATATGGTATAACGCAATATGAGCAGAAATTATTACATCCATCTTGAATTTTAACAAAAGCTCTTGTTTTATCAAAATTATTTAAACACATATCCTCAAAAGGAATATTAGATATATCATATACCTTTGTAATAGGTTGTTTATTTTTTAAATATTCATCGATATAAGATACTATTTTTGTTTTATCTTTATTACCAATAACAATATCAACACCATCAATTGAAGCTACTTCATTAGCCCTCATTTGTGATAAACAACCACAAACAATAATAATTTTATGATCATTACGAATAGCTTTTCTAATCATTTGAAAAGACTTATGCTCAGCAACATTAGTAACAAAACAAGTATTGATAACGTATATATCAGCGTCATCAATACTTCCTTTAGCATATCCAGCATTATCAAGTAAATCACTCATAACTTTAGATTCATAAGCATTTACCTTACATCCTAGATTAATTATATAATATTTCATAGATTATTTCTAAAATCTTTTAATTCTTTTAAAAATTCATCATTTGTTCTGTTACTATCTTTTCCAAATATAGGTGAAATAAATTCACTACTTTTAAACTTCTTAGGTTCTTCAGCCTTAACTTCCATGTTAACATTACTCTCAACAGCCATAGCCTCTTTTTTAGCTTTAACAGCTGCAACTAATTCTTGATAACTTATAATAGCATTAGCCTCTTGTTCTTCTTCAAAAGTAGTCATAGGACGACTTTCTTCTGTTTTTTCTAAAGACTCTAAAACTTTTTCAATATCACTTTTTTCTTGTTTTTCATCATCAATAGTAATATTAATAGGTTTAACTTTCTTAGGCTTAGTTACAATCAAAACAACGATTATGGCAACTACAAGAAATGCCATATAATAAAACTTATACATAAAAAGATGATTTAAAATTGTTTCCATATACTTCACTCCATTAATTCGTAATCTAGAACACTTAGTAAATATATTGGCGCTGTTTCAACACGCATTATATTGTTACCTAAGCTTGTAGGTATAAAACCTTTTTCTATTAATTTATCTTCTTCTTCGTTAGTTAAGCCACCTTCAGGACCAACGCACATTATTATTTTATCATACTTTAAATTATTTTTTAACACTTTTTTTAAAGTATTATCTTTTTCTTTTGTACTGCACACTATTTTTAAGCCATCTAAAGACAAATCATCAATTTTAGAAATATGATTTACAATAGGAATTGTAAGTCTTTTTGACTGTTCACTAGCCTCTTTGCATATACGTGTCCAACGCAAAATTTTTTTATCTTCCTTTTCATCAATTTTAACTTTACTACGTGTTGTAAGAATAGGAATAATTTCATCGACACCCAGTTCCGTAGCTTTTTGCAAAACAAAAGACATTTTTTGCTCTTGTAAAAGAGGCAACAATAAACAATAATATTTTTTATTTATTTCACTCTCAATTACCTTAATAATTCTAACAGTACTATCATCTATTTCACATATGTACAATTTAGAATCATGAACAACTTCAACTTTATCGCCATTATTCATACGCATAACAGTTCTGATATGATACCAATCATCATCATTTAATAAAAAACTATTATCTATTTTTTTATTTGAAAAATATCTTTGCATTATTTAACCCATTCCGTAAGTTCAGATAAAGCTGTTAGACCTATTTTCTTATCAACTAAAGTACCTTTTTTAAATAAAAGTAATGTTGGTATAGACATAACAGCATAATTACGCGCTAAAGAAGAAAATTTATCAACATCAACTTTAGCTGTTTTAATGTTACAAGAAGTTGCAAATTCTTCTAAAATAGGTCCTTGCATCTTACATGGGCCACACCATGTTGCATAAAAATCAATAATAACTAAATCGTTATTAATAAATTCATTAAATTCTTGTTCACTCGTTATTTCCATCTATCTCACCATTATCCTCTACATTATTTTCGACATTAGAAACGTCTTCAATATTCTCATTATTCTCTACAGGTTTATATTTATTAATAAGTTCATCATATTTTTGAAATTTAGCAACCTTACCTTTAGATACTAACTTTTCCAAAGTCTCAATCTTAATAAAATCATATTTTATAAATAAATCAAAAGCTTCATATGTATATTCATCTTCGCTAATTGTTTTATCATCATATGCATTTTTAAGCTCATTAAACTCTTTAAGAACATCTAAGCTTTTATCACTATATGCTGATAAAACCGGTGTATCGTACAATATTTTAGTAGCAAGTTTAGAATTTTCAAGACCATAAGCGCCTGGCCATATCATTATGTATAAGTATATAGTTAAGAAAAGCCATATATAACAAGCTAAAGCCCCTACTACCGCACCAATGATTTTAGATGGAATACCTAAAACAATAGTTGCTGTTAAAAATTTTTCAAAAATAGAAGTTACGCCTGATAATATTTTTCTTATCAATGAAAAAGCAATTAAACAAATAAGAAAAGCCAAAACTTCATAAACAAAAACATTAATAACATCCGTGTTTTTAATCATACCAAAACGTAAAAATGGTAACTTATCATATAAAATTAATGATACTGGATTTTTCAATAAGTAAGCTAAAACTAATTCAGCTATACCACCAAGTGATTTAATAGCAGAATTAGTAAATCCTCTTTTAAAACCAAGAACTGCCGAGATAACTATACATACAATTATAATAATATCCAAAGAATTCATATTTCACCTACTCTATAACATCATATACATAATTATTACCGATAGAAGTAATTTTTATTTGTAAACTATCTAAAAATTCATTGTTTGTCTTAGGATTAACAACATCATCAATAAAACCAGCTTGTTTTAATTGACCTAATGTTATAATGATGTATTCACCTTCTTGTTCAGGAAGACTAAACACATTTTCAGATGCCCATACAGAAGCACTTTCTTTAATAAAAGATATTTGTGCATCATATAGTCTATCTTTATTTTTCTTAATTTCACCACTTACTGTTACTGTTGCAATAAGTCCTAAAATACCAAGTAATACTATTACCGCTATCAATTCCACTAACGTAAATCCTTTTTTATTCATAAAACACTTCCTTCACTTTATTAATTATAATTTGATATTTATCAAATCTTTTTTCAACCTTACCATTTATTAAATATATGCTACCTGTTTTAATTTCACCATCAACTTTCGGAAATAAAACATATTCACAAGTTGCTGTTTCATCACTACCAGTTATAAATGACATATCATCACCATTTTTAGTTTTGATTTTATTAATTCTTTCAATATAAATAACTGATACAACATCCTTATTAAAATAGTTGCTAACCTCATTCAAATTAATAGCTTTATACTTCAATTTAAGATCAGTTACAGGATGTTTAGTTAAATATGTACCAAACACTTCAATTTCTCTTTGTAATAATTCTTGTTTAGAATACTCACTATACATTACTAATTCGGGTTTCATATCATCACCTAATAATCCACCTAATTCACTATAGTTAGCAAGAAGTTCCATGTTGTTATCTAAAGTTTTTTGATTCAAAAATTCATCGAAACAACCAGCTTTAATCAAACTATCAATAACTTTACTATTAACACATTTATTATAACATCTAGCAAAGAAATCAAATATATCTTTAAACTTACCTTTAGCTCTTTCTTCAACGATACTTCGTGAAGCATTCAAACCAACATTTTTAATATTGGTTAATGGATAAACTAATTTATCACCACAAATAGTATAAGATATATCACTTAAATTAATACTAGGTTTTAAAACATCAAGTTTACCTTTACATGCTTTAACATATTCACCCGTTTTAACATCGCTACCTATAACCATAGAAAATAGATGCTTCATAAAAACAGAATAATAATGCGCTTTTAAGTAAGCCATTTTATAAGCTATCATAGCATAAGAAACAGAATGAGCTTTATTAAAACCATAAGATGCAAATTTAAAGATTAAATCATAAACTTTTACAGCTTCTTCTTTTGTATAACCTTTAGCAATACTTTGATTAATAAATTTATCCTTTTCTTTAATCAAAATATCTTCTTTCTTCTTACTCATAGCTTTTCTTAAGACATCAGCTTCAGCTAATGTATAACCAGCCATAACATTAGCTATTTGCATTATCTGTTCTTGATATACTATTATACCATAAGTAGGCTTTAAAATCACTTCTAAATCTTTATTTATATAATTAACTTTTTCTAAACCATTTTTTCTTTTAATATAAGTATCAATATTACCCATAGGACCTGGTCTAAAAAGCGCTAGAGCAGCAACTATTTCGTCAAAATTAGTAATTTTAAATTTAGATAAAAAATTCATCATACCTGTTGATTCAAATTGAAAAATACCGATAGTATCTACTTTGTTAAATATTTCAATAGCTTTACTATCATCTAACGGAATCTTGTCAAAATCAATGTTAACTTCTTTAAGAATATCATTAATTAAAGTTAAATTTTTTAAAGCCAATAAATCCATTTTTAATAATCCTAATTCTTCTAAGTATTCCATTGAATAACCCGTTGTATAAAAAGAATCATGATAATCAAGTGGTATAATTTCATCCAAATCTTTATTACACATAACTACACCAGCAGCATGTATCGAAGTATGTCTTTTTAAACCTTCTAGTTTTAAAGATATTTTATAAACTTTCTTCATCAATTCATGTTTATCAACATAATTTTTAATTTTAATATTTTTATAATTACCCATCAAACTAATATGTGGATCAATCATTTTAACTAAAGTATCAATTTCTTTAGCATTAACATCTAATGTTTTAGCCACATCACGCAAAACTTGTTTACTACCCAATGTACCAAAAGTAATAATAGGTGCCACCTTTTTAGAGCCATACTTATTAATACAATAATTTATAACTTCTTCTCTTCTTGTATATTCAAAATCGATATCAATATCAGGCATACTAATTCTTTCAGGATTTAAAAATCTTTCAAATAACAAATCGTACTTAATAGGATCTATAGTTGTTATACCTAATAAATATGATACTAAAGATCCAGCAGCACTACCTCTTCCTGGGCCAACCATAATGTTATTATTTTTAGCAAACATAACATAATCTCTGACAACTAAGAAATAATTACAAAAGCCCATTTTATTAATGATATCTAATTCATATTTCAAACGGTCAACATATTTTTTATTAACGGTATCACCAAAAATATTTTTAAGGCCTTCTTTTACTAATTGTTTCAAATAAGTATAGCTATCCATACCATCACAATCATAAATAGGAAGTAATGATTGATGAAATGGTATTTCAATATTACACATATCAACAATTTCTTCTAATTCATTTGATTCATATAATTGGTAATTTAAAAGATGATTATCAAAAGTTGTAACTAAATCTATTGAAGCAGCACAACCTTTATCAATAGCGTATAAATATTTTAAATATTCTCTATCTTTTTCTTCCAAATATAATACAGGATTACAATATACACATTTACCTGTAAGATGCCTTTTTTCATCCAAATTGCGATACCCTTTATAAATATTTTCATAAAAGCTATAATCATCATAAGAAGATAAATGTTCATAAGGAACAATACATATAACATCAGAACTATATTGTTTTAAAATATCAAGCGTTACTTTATCTTTAGATTTAATTGTAGCAAGTTTAACTAAGTTTTTATAACCATTAAAATTCATAGCATATAAAACAATAGAAGCAACTTCTAAACCAATAAGTGGTTTAATTTGGTTATTTTGACATTTTATATAAAATTCTAAAACACCATACATATTATCATCGGTAATACTTAAGGCTTTTATATCATGAGCTTTAGCATATGAAATTAAATCATCAATAGTAATTAAACTTTTTAGTAAACTATTATGTGTCTTAACATATAAAGGCGCTGTCATATACTATCACTCTCCCATAATTATTTTACTATATTTTTAATTTTTTTTAAATATATATTTGACTTATTCTAAATATTATAGTAAAATTATTAAGCAAGACAAACAAGGAGGATTTATGGCTAAGAAAGTAACTAGTAAAAAACCTTTAGCAGGTAACTTGAGATCTCACTCATGTAAAGCTACTAAACATTTAAGAAAACCTAATTTACAAAAGGTAACACTTGATAATGGTGAAACAATTAGAATGAGTGCTAGAGAGTTAAGAACATTAAAAAAAGAAGCATAAAAAACTTTGAAAAATATTTCAAAGCTTTTTTTTATGCCATAATACAAATATTATCAATATATACATTATTACTTCCTTCTATAACTTTATCAATAATTAAATTTTCAATTTCATTTTTAATTATTTTATCAATCTTTCGTGCCCCAAATTCAGCATAATTAGTTAATGATATAATTTGTTTATTTATCTTTTTACTAATATGAATATTTATACCTTTTTCTTTATATTTAAGTTTTAATTGATGTAATTTTTTATTTATTAGATAATTAATACTATATTCATCCAAATTATTAAAATAAATAATATCATCTATTCTATTTATAAAAGGCATACTAAAACATTCTTTCAATTTGGATAAACGATCAATATTCTTATTAAAACCAACATCATGATCCATATAACCAATATTAGAAGTCATAATAATAACAACATTTTTAAAACTTATTTCAACTCCTTTAGCATCCTTTATAACACCATCATCAAGTATTTGAAATAACAAATTAATAACACTTTGATGAGCTTTTTCTATTTCATCTAAAATCAAAACAGAAAAAGGATGATTACGTACCTCTTCTAAAATATTTTTATTATCATTATAACCAACATATCCAGCTGGTGAACCCACTAATTTACTAACACTATGAGCTTCACTATATTCACTCATATCTAGTTTAATAACATTTTTAGAAGCTAATAAGGAAGCAAAAGTTTTAGCTAAATATGTTTTACCAACGCCTGATGAGCCAGCAAATAATAAAGCATAACATTTAAAATCATCTTTAAAACCTAATTTAATTTTCTTAGCTATATTAGTTAAATGATTAATAGCTTCATCTTGTCCTATAATTTTATCATGTAATTCCTTGTAAACTTTATTAATGGTGGCTTTCTCACAATGTAATATTTCATATACAGGTATTTTTGTTTTCGAACATATAACACTTGCCACATCATTTAATTCAACTTTTTTAATATGTTTATTTAAATTCAATTCTAAATTATTTATCTTATCCATAAGTTCAAACTCTTTATTTTTAATTTGTGTAGCACTTAAAAAATCATTTTTATCGATAGCTTTATTCTTTTTACTAATAATACTTTCCAACTCTTTTTTTAAACTATTATATTTTTTTATTTCTTTACTTTCTTTTAAACTTGTCTTAGCGCATACTTCATCTAAAATATCGATAGCTTTATCAGGTTGATATCTATCAAATATATATTTTTCCGATAAATTAATTATTTTATCAAGTATATCATCACTTATAATAACATTATGGTACTTTTCATATATAGGTTTTATTTTAACCAAAATATCCTTTACTGTATGTAAGGACGGTACTTCGATATTAATTTTTTGGAATCTTCTTTCTAAAGCTTTATCTTGCTCTATATTCTTTTTGTATTCATCAATCGTTGTGGCCCCTATACATCTTAATTTATTGCGCGCTAAAGCAGGTTTAAAAATATTAGAAGCATCAATAGCACCTTCAGCGCCACCTGCACCTACTAAAGTATGAATCTCATCAATGAATAAAATAATATCATCATTTTCCTCTACTTCTTTTAATACTTTCTTTATTCTTTCCTCAAATTCACCTCGATATTTAGTACCAGCTACTAAGGTGGCCATATCTAAACTAATTATTCTTTTATTTTTTAAATTCATTGGAACATTTCCTTCACTAATCAATTTAGCTATACCTTCCACAATAGCCGTTTTACCGACACCAGCAGGACCTATTAATAAAGGGTTATTTTTTGTTCTCCGTGATAAAACTTCTAAAACTCTTTTAATCTCTGTATCACGTCCTATAACAGGATCAAGTTCCGAAGCTTTTTTAGTTAGATCAATACCTAATTCTTCTAATAATAACTTCTTATTCTTCCTTTTCTTAGCTATTTTATTATTATACTCAGTATACAATATATCAATATCAACACCCATATTAATAAGTATCCTTGTAGCCACACCATCTTCTTCTAATAAACTACAAAATAATTGTTCAACCCCTATTTCTTTACTATCTAAAATAGCGTTTTCTAAAATTCTTTTTAATAAAGGCGTATAAATAAACCATTGACTTTCCTTACTACCTATACCAATAATTTCAATTAATTTAGCCTTATACTTATCATAATCAATATTTAAGACTTTTAATCTTTTGGCAACAACATTATTATCATGTAATATAGCTAAAAGCAAATGCTCCGATCCCACATATGGATGTTTTAAATTCTTCATTTCCACTTTCGCATTAACTAATATTTTTCTTGCTTGTTCTGTAAATTGTCCGAACATAATATCCCTCCAATATTATTCTATGATAATATTGCGTCGTTTTAAAAAAATTCATACAAAAAAATTTGACAATAAAAAAAATCTGATATTAAATCAGATTTAACAACTTGGTTCATAACGATATTCGTAAACTTTATTTGTTTCGTTCCATTTATAGAAAACACAACCTTCTAAAGCTTCATCAGTTGTAGGATCAACTAATTTTTTTCTTTCTAACAAACCTTCATTAATTAAAGTATCTAATTGGATAACACTCTCCGTAGTGGGATATCCTAAATTATGTGTTGTACCATATCTTTGAGCTGCTGCTTCAATAGATGTTACCGTCCTTTTATAAGCTTCAGCACGCGCTATTTCAACTTGATTACGTACTACAGGGAATACGATTAAAGAAATAATACCTAAGACAATAATAACAGATAATAATTCAACTAATGTAAATCCTTTTTTCATCTTATTCACCCTCTTCAGCTATAGTTTTTTCAACAACCATTTTAACATCTCTTTCATTAAATGGTTTTCTTAAAACATCTTTAATTGGGAACATAAATGCTTGAGATATAATAGCATCATCTCCAACACCTGTGATGATTGATACAGGAACTTTACTAAATAAATCATTATTCTTCATATATTGTAGTACTACAAAACCATTTACATTTGGCATATTTAAATCAAGTAGCATAGCACAGAAATTTTCACTACCTGTTAAATAATTGATAGCCATAGCTCCATCCTTAGCTACAACTACATCATATGAATCATTAAATACTCTTTTAATAAATCCACTTATAACATCAGAATCATCAACAACTAATATTTTTTTATCTTTAACTTGATTTACTGATGTAGCAGGAATAATAACTTCTTGACCAAAATATTGTTTAACAAGCGCTACAATACGTCTTGCTTCTTGCATTAAACTATCATAGTTTTCATATACGAAATAAATATGGTTAGCCTTACTTTCTAATTCATGTTGATATGACATCTCAGCTAATCTATCAAAACCAAAGTATTTAGCGTCACTTTTTAAAGAATGCACTAGTATAGCATAATTAGCCATGTCAGCTATTTCTTTATACTTAGCTATATTACTAAGTTTCTCATCTATTTCTTGTAAAAATGTTTGTAATGTTTCGTTATATGTCTCCATATCACCAAACAATTCTAAAGCCTTATCAATATTAACACCATTGTTTTTTAAAATATTAACATCCATCTTAGTATCACCCTATTTAAATTATATCAAATATTATAAATAAAGCAATAATATCTTATATATTTTAATTCATTTTTAACGTTGCTTGTACATATAATGATTTAGGTGAAAGATATGTTTTTTAAAAACATTCATATTAGAATTAAAATTATTTCTTTAATACTATTTGCCCTTCTATTAATAATTATTGGTAAAGTCTTTTACATCCAAGTTTTTTCATATAAAAAATTAAATAGCTACGCTAATAGTTTATGGAGCAGAAACTTACCCATTGAAGCCTCACGAGGCAAAATATATGATAGAAACGGTAAAATACTAGCAGACAATGTCACAACCACCTCCATTGTTTTAATACCAAATCAAATTATTGATAAAGAAAATACCACCAAAAGCATCGCCGAAATATTAAATGTTTCATATGATGAAATACTCAAACATGTAAATAAAAAGGTATCTATTGAACGAATCCATCCCGAAGGAAGAAGACTAGACTATGAAACAGCAGATAAAATTAATGCTTTAAAACTACCTGGCGTTTATTTATTAAAAGAAAGTAAAAGATACTATCCGCATAATGAGCTGCTAGCGCAGACACTAGGCTTTGTAGGTATTGATAATCAAGGCCTTTCCGGTTTAGAACTCATGTATGATGAGTATTTAGAAGGAAGTTATGGCGCCATAAAATATTTTAGTGACGCCAAAGGAAATAGATTATCATTAAATGAAATATATGAGCAACCACAGGATGGTATTAATATTTATTTAACTATTGATTATGATATACAAATAGCCTTGGAAAGAGAATTAGATAACGCTATCAGTAAATATAATCCTGATCAAGCTTTAGGTATCGTTATGAATCCCAATAATGGCGAAATACTTGCTATCGCATCACGGCCTTCATTTAAGCCTTCCAATTATCAAAACTATACCAACGAAACAATCAATCGTAACTTGCCTATTTGGATGACATATGAACCAGGTTCAACTTTCAAAATCATAACCCTAGCTGCTGCTTTAGAAGAAAAAAAGGTCGATTTATTAAATGACCATTATTATGATTCTGGTTCAATAATAGTTTTAGGTTCAACTTTACATTGTTGGAAACATGGTGGGCATGGCGACCAAACATATTTACAAGTAGTTGAAAATTCATGTAACCCAGGCTTTGTTAATCTTGGTTTAAAGCTTGGTAAAGAAACTCTTTTTAATTATATCGATAAATTTGGCTTTGGTAATAAAACCAATATCGATTTAAATGGTGAAGCTAGCGGCATCATCTTTAACATTGATAAGATAACCGATTTAGAACTTGCAACAACCGCTTTTGGCCAAGGTGTATCCGTTACCCCTATTCAACAAATAACCGCTGTATCTGCTGCTATAAATGGCGGAATACTATATAAACCATACATAGTTAAAAGTTTAAATGAACCCGAAACAAATAGCGTCATATATCAAAACACGTCACAAATAATTAGAAAAGTTATTAGTGAAGATACAAGTAATAAAGTAAAATTTGCTCTAGAAAGTGTTGTAGCTAACGGTTCAGGAAGAAACGCTTATATACCCAAATATCGTGTTGGCGGAAAAACAGGAACAGCGCAAAAAGTTAAAGATGGTAAATATATGGTCGGTAACTATATCACAAGTTTTATGGGTTTCTTGCCCGCCAATAACCCCGAAGTAGTTGTTTATA
>JAEEYW010000026.1 GCA_016288305.1 Caryophanales bacterium
ATATAACTGTGATATCCTTTATTCAACAAATAATGAAATAGGATTTGATTATTTAAGAGATAACATGGTAGTTAAAGCTAGTGATAGAGTAGCTCGTGGTTATAACTTTGCCATCATAGATGAAGTTGACTCAGCTTTAATAGATGAAGCAAGAACTCCACTAATTATATCTGGTGGGTTTATGCAATCAGCTAATTTATATATGCAAACAGACAAATTTGCTAAATCATTAAAGGAAAATGATGGTTATATATATGATGAAAAAACTAAAGCAGTTAACCTAGATCAAACAGGTATTGAAAAAGCAGAAAAAGCCTTCGGTATAAGCAACTTATTTGATATAGAACATACAACTTTAGTACACTTCATTAATCAAGCATTAAAAGCTAATTACGCTATGAAAAAAGATGTTGATTATGTAGTCACAGAAGGTCAAATAATTATAGTAGATCCATTTACAGGACGTCTAATGCACGGTAGACAATATTCTGATGGGTTACACCAAGCAATAGAAGCTAAAGAAGGAGTACAAATTAATGAAGAAACAAAAACTTTAGCAACTATAACATTCCAAAACTTATTCAGAATGTATAAAAAACTATCTGGTATGACAGGAACTGCTAAAACAGAAGAAGAAGAATTTAGAGATATTTATAATATGTATGTTATACAAATACCTACAAATAAACCAGTAATAAGAAAAGATTATGGTGATTTATTATTCGCAACAAAAAATGGTAAATTTAAGGCTATAGTGAATGAAATAAAAGAAAGACACGCTATAGGGCAACCGATACTTGTAGGTACAGTAGCCGTTGAAACAAGTGAACTTATAAGTGAAATGTTAAAAAAAGCTAAAATACCTCACGAAGTATTAAACGCTAAGAATCACGCAAGAGAAGCAGAAATAATTGCTAAAGCTGGTGAAAAAGGTGCTGTAACAATCGCAACAAACATGGCTGGACGTGGAACAGATATTAAAATAGATGATGAAGTAAAAGCTTTAGGTGGTCTATTTGTAATAGGTACTGAAAGACATGAATCAAGACGTATAGATAATCAGTTAAGAGGACGTTCTGGACGTCAAGGAGATCCAGGAGAAAGTCAATTCTGTGTATCATTTGAAGATGATCTAATGGTTAGATTTGGTACTGATAGAGCTAAATTAATGCTACAAAGAATAGGATTTAATGATGATGTGTCTATAAGAAATAGAATGCTTTCTAGTTCTATAGAATCAGCTCAAAAACGTGTTGAAGGTAATAACTTTGACTTAAGAAAAACATTACTTGAATATGATGACGTTATAAATGAACAAAGATCTATTATATATGAAAAAAGAAATATAATATTAGATAATGAATCAGTACATGATATAATTTTAGAAATGTTTAAAAATTATTCAGAAGATTCAGTATATAATCATATGATAGAAACAGATAGTTTAAGTAGAAACGATAAATCAGAAATAATTGAAGGAATAAATGATTTACTTAAAAATAAAATAGATTTTGATGAAATAGAACTTATGAGCCCTAATGAATTAATGGATTATTTATGTTCTAAAATAACAAATGATTATGAAGATAAAATAAAAAAATTACCTAAAGAAATAGTAAATGAATTTGAAAAAGCTATATCTTTAAGAGTAATAGATACTTATTGGATGGAACACATCAATACAATGTCTCATTTAAGAGAAGGTATCCATTTAAGAAGTTATGCTCAAAATGACCCATTAAGAGAATATAAAACAGAAGGATATGAATTGTTTGATAACTTACTATCTAGGATAGATGCTCAAACTACTACTTACTTATTAAAAGCAGAAGTAAGACAAAACAGTGAGAGAAAGCAAGTATCAAACAAAACACAAACTAATGAAGATAAATCTACAACAAAAAAAGCTACTCCAAAAAGAGTAAACAAAATAGGTAGAAATGATCCTTGTATTTGTGGCTCAGGGAAAAAATACAAACAATGCTGTGGTAAGTAGTAGGAAATATAAGGGTTTGCGAGGATTTTGTCCACGTAAAAATTGACCGAAAATTGCCATTTGTCCACATTTTGTCCACGTAAATTTAAAATTGTGGACAACAGGACAAAAAATGCTTTGAAATTTAGTACACGTTTTGTGGACAATTTATAAAGATAAATGTCATCATTCGATGGCATTTTTTGTTTACCAATTTTAGAAAAGGAGAGTATAAAAATGGTAAGCGTAAGAAAACGTGGAAAGGTATATGAATACCGATTTGAAACAGCTTC
>JAEEYW010000027.1 GCA_016288305.1 Caryophanales bacterium
CGAGGCAATATGCCTTGTAATAAGAAATGGTGGAAGGGAGTGGATTCGAACCACTGAAGCCGAAGGAACAGATTTACAGTCTGCCGCGTTTAGCCTCTTCGCTACCCTTCCGAAAAAAAATGGTGCCGGAAATAGGACTTGAACCCACAACCTACTGATTACAAGTCAGTTGCTCTACCAGTTGAGCTATTCCGGCATGGTGGGAGATATAGGACTCGAACCTATGACCCCCTGCTTGTAAGGCAGGTGCTCTAACCAACTGAGCTAATCTCCCATGTCACTAGACGTATTTAACTATAACATTATTATTTTGTTTTGTCAATAGAATGTTTAAATGTTTTTGATGTTTTTTAATTTAGTGTCAACCCAAAGAGGTAATTTCTTTTTTAAAGTTGAAAATCCAGTTGCAGTTTCAATAATTTTTCTTTTTTTACTAACCTTAATATCAGAAACATCTTTCATAGTTAATTGTAATCTACGAATTTTATTATCGGCAGAAAGAACACGTACTTCTATTTCATCACCAACACTGATATATTCATGAATATCTTTAATATAATCATATGATATCTCAGATATATGAACCATGCCATCATAACCACCATCAAAAGACATGAATATACCATAATTAGCTATTCCTGTTACGACACCTACCACTATATCTCCTTTACCATATTTCATAATACACCTCTACACCAGCAATACGATTATAACATATATATTTTTTTTAATCAATTACTTAATTTTTATTGTGTTTTTATTTTTTTTATATATAATATTAGTAGGTGAGAAATATGGACACAAAAAAACAAGAAAAGAAAATAAAAGAAATCATAGATACAATCAGACCATATCTAATGAGCGATGGCGGTGACTGCGAATTTGTTAAATATGAAGACAATATAGTTTACGTAAAATTAACAGGTGCATGTGCTGATTGCAGTATTATTGATTTAACTTTAAAAGAAGGAATCGAAAGCACTATTATGGAAGAAGTTAAAGAAGTTAAGGGTGTTATTAATATTAGTGAATAATCCAATCTATATCTCTGATATAGGTTGTTTTTTTTATATAGTAAAACAGATCCTTTAAAAATTTTTCATATGATACCGATTTAGATACTATAACTTTGAGACAGTCTTCATCTTCCTTACCTTTAATTATCTCATCATATAGATCAAAGAAATATGAAGGGTATAACATACGTGTAAAAAGTAGACATTTTTCTTTTTCATCAAGCAAATTTAGTATATTTGAGTAGGCATTAACTTCAGTGATATTTTTTAGGAAAAAGTTACCTTTTATGAATTCAGATATATCTCTAACACGACTATCAATGACTAACTCACAAGGGTTATATAGATCAATAAACGTAGAATTTGGACCAATACGTAAATGTGTAAAGTATAAATCAACCTTATCAATTGGTAGTGACTTTAAAAATTGAATTGCAGTTTCTGTCATACCAATATAATAATCTACTAACAATGATAAATATGGATATTTATTTTTTAATTCGCTCATCTGAAATTCAATATAATCAATATGATCTGACCATAGTTTTATCCATTTTGATTTAATATCAATTTCCACATCTATTGGAGTAAACCAATCGAATATATCAGTTAAATTAATCTGTTTATTAATACCCTTTAATTTTAGCAAAACATAATACGCATTATTATAAAATACATATGGCAGATCATTCGTTGCAGTAATAATTGTATGCATGTTAAAAGAATTTAGATACTTAATATTAGTTTTTAATCTTTCAATATCACAAGCAGTAAACAAATAATTTTCATTATCTATTAATAAATAATAGTGAGAATCAATTTGTCTTATATGTGAGACTTCTAAATTATAATAATAAAGTATTACATTTTTCATATAATCCTCCTATCTAATTATACGAAAAATGAATTTTGTTATGAAAAAAAAGAAAAGCATAGCTTTTCTATAATAAATCTTTAATTGCCTCTAATTTAGCATTAGCTTCAACTAATTCATTAATCAATCTAATATTTTCTTGCTCAAGTTTTTTTATTGTTTCTTCGGCTTTATTGTATTTATCCTCATAGTCAACATCTAAAACTTCAGTAGCATCTTCACTAACTTTCTCAGATTCAAATGGTATAGAGCTATCAACTTTAACAAATTCATCTTCTGAAGATTCTTCTATAGGTTTAGCCTCTTCTTTAACTTCTTCTGGTTTGTTATTTTTTAATAGATCTTCTATAGTTAGTTTCTTTTTATTTAAATCTATATTAGTTACTTCTCTAGCGTTTTTAGCACCATCTGATACTTCTTTTAAAATTTGTTCAATACTTAGGCCGTTATCAACAGCTGAAGCTGATTGCAAATCCATTGCCTTATCAACAACTTCAGTTTTACTATCTTTTTCAGATAAAGCCTTAGCTACTTCCTCTTTTAATTTAAATATTCTAAATTCAGAAACAGTAGAACCACTTAATACATTATGATCTAATACATCATTATTTGGTACGCCTGCTTTATTATTATTTACAATAGATTGAATAGTATCTCTAAATTTTGACCACTCTTTTTCATCACTAACATTAGACATTACATAAGTGCCATCAATTTCCTCAACTTTAGCTAAATATAATTGAACATAACCATTATTATCCTTTTCATTTAAACTAAAAATTAAATATCTATTCTTATCTTTTTGGAAATATCTTACTACTTCAACATCAAATTTTTGACCATTTTGATTGTATAAAACGATAGTATCCATACGACCATCCCCTTTATTCTCATTATCATTATATCAAATATTTGCAAATTTGTAACCCCCTTTTTGTAATATTTATATCATTTATTCTAGGTTATTTATTCACACATTTAAAAAAAATTGAATATGTTATATTAGCGAAGGGGTGGATTATATGTGTAACAATAATGAAGGTTGCAAATGTATAGCAGATATTTTAAACACCATCAATATATTGCAAAATAACGCGGAATGCGGTGAAAACATTTTAAATACATGCGATAGAGGATTCCTTGGATGTTCAACAACATCTTTATTATGTAATACAAGACCTATAATGATTTATACATGTGCAGGCAACGGTATTCCTTGGAGTATGCCGACAACTAGAGAAGATGTAGTATGTGGCGACGAAGGTGTTGTTTGTTCAAATGTATTTAGAATTGAAAAAATAGATGGTTGCTGTGCGACATTTAGAGTTTTAGAACCAAATCCAGACACTACAGAGACAAATATACCATATGTCGCAACAAATTCATTTTTTACTATGAATTTGGATTGCTGCTGTGCACTACGATGCTTAAATGACACTTATGTTGAATGCATATAAAAACAGTCTAAGACTGTTTTTTATTAATATCTAAAATATCTTTAATCAGAATTAATTCACCAGAAGAAGTTATTAAGTATTCCCTGTTTCTACCTATTATAGTTTTTTCAAGGTTAGAATCTTTAGTTTTTATAAATACATCTGCCTTATAGACATAATTCCTTGAACTAAATATATCGTTTATTTTTTGCCTAACACTTTTTTCAAATTTGGGTTTAACACTTTCTTTAGAAACCCCATAATAAACTTCTTCATTATTTTTAAACTTCTTTGTTATTTTATTCGCATATACTCTATTGTCATTCATAAAATTCACCTCAAAACATTTTATGAATAACGTATATGTTTTTTGCTAATAAACAAAATAATTTAGATTTTTATTATATTTTAATTCAGAATATTTAATTAATGTTCTATTGCCAATACTATCTTTAAATATTTTAATTTCATCATCTAAAGTGTAATAGAAATATCCGTTTTTATATGTTACTTTTGAAGGATCTGAACATTTAAATATATGATTTTTAGCATGCCAGTTATCTTCTTCATAAATCATATATGCATCATAATAATCTTCATTTTTTTCAAACACTACATATATATTTCCATAGTGTTTAACAAATTCATATTGATTTCCGTATACTAAATTAGATACATCATCGTTAAATACAATATTATCATTGATCACATCATTTATATTTAGCGTCTTCCACTCGTTATTAGTGTATACTTGTGCGCCAGAGTTTATTCCACCTACCATATCTTCTGTCTTTGTTTTTAAATCTATTTCATATTGAGCTTTATTAGGTCTATCGATAATATATAATTTATTATCTACACCACCTTGAATAAAGGAATCAAAAGATATTGGATCTACAATTTTGATTTCATCTAAACCACCTGTCGCAATATTGATACGTTTCAATGATAAAAACTCATGCGTATCATTATAATCAGCAACAATATAATACTTATCTAATGCATATTCTAAACCTTTATTATATTGATCTTTATCGAATAATTTAATAAATCTCGCGTTATTAGTAACTTTGTTTCCAAATAAATATGCACCTTTATAAACACTTAACAATATATTATGCTTTTTATAAAAATTATTTATATAATATGTAACATCATCTTTATTCTCGCCTTTACTATCTCCAGTAAATTTATTTATGTCATAAGCACTTTCTTTGATCATATTATCTAATTTGCTATCAATACCCTTAATGTCACTATAATAATATAAAACATCATCTTTATAACATTTTATATTAGTAGCATTGAAATCTTTTTTTATTGATATATTAGCGCATACGTATATATCACCTTCATATATTTTAACATCATCTATAATATGTTTTTGTTTATTTAGTTTATCAAATATTTTAAAAGGAAAACTATATTCATTATAGACAACATCAAAATAGTATCCATCTGTAATGCCTTTTTTATTTCTATAAAGTTCATTCACCATTACATCATGTATTTTATAAGAAACGCTATGCTCACGATTCAAAAATACATATAATTGTTGAACACCAAAATATAATATAAACAATATTACCAATAATTTAAACATTTTTTTCATAAATCATACTCCTATTATTTATTATATATTGTTTTCTTAAATTTATCAAATATAAAAACGCCTAAGCGTTTTCAAATTTATCATTAGTTTGATATTTTTTCTTTTCTTCCATAATGTATGTAGATATTGCAGTTTCAATTTCTGGTAAAGCTCTTTTATCAACATTTGAAATAACAACTTTTTCATTTAATGTATCAATAATAACTTTACCCCAAATCATACCAGAATCAACAGTTAAATCATTGAATAAGTCTGGTGTAATTGAAACACAAAAATATCCAAATAACACTCTTTTTTGAGCAACTATTATCCTTTTTGAAGTAACTGCAACTACATATGTATGAAACATATCTGTTGAAGTTTCATTTTTTTGTCCACCGAAAGCGTAATATACTTCTTCACCTGGATTAAGATGCTTTTCAACAACTTTGGCATGAGCCTTTAATCTCCATTGAATAGTAGCGGGATATTTAGCTTTATATTCTTTTAAAAAATCATATACACTTTTCATAATACACCTACTTAATAATTCCGTTTTCTGTGAAGAATTCTATTAATTCATCTGCTTCACGATAACCAACTAGATAGTTCTTAACAGTCTTATTCTTAACAATTAAGGTAGTTGGAGTACCAAAATTAGAATTATCACTAAACCAAGATAATGAACTTAAAAATTCATCATATTCTTCTTGAGTTTTAAACATATAATCCAAATATACATAATTAATTTTTGCACCTGTTTCTTTAGCAACTTTGATTAATTCAGGATGCTCATTAGCACAGTGACCACAAGTTGATGACGCTAATACAATAGCTTGTCTTTCATCAGAATTAATAGCTTTTTTATATTCATCCAAATTAAGATAATTCAAATATAATTTAGCATCTTTTGCTATTAATCCGTTTTCTTTTAAGAAATTAAATGTTTGATTATAAGGCTTTAGTCCACTTAATGAAGCAACAACTTTGCCTGATTTATATATAGCTAAGTGTGGTGTTCCAAAATCCTTTTCTTCTAATTCTAATAACGAAATTAATGCACTAAGATCTTTCTTAGTAAGTTTTGTAGTATTAACACCATAATATTCAAAACCATATTCATCTTCCAAAGATTTAATATTGTTTTTATTTAGTTCACAATAACCACAACCATCTTTAGTAACATAAACCGCTTTTGCAGTCTCGCTTTCCATAAGTTCTTTTACGCCATTTAAAATTTTATGAGATCTTACATTTGTTAATATAGAACTAAATAAAATAGCTAATATTACTAATATAGTTAACCCTAATAAAACAAATGAGCGTTTACTTTCTTCGTTCATCTTTTTCATAATATCATCTCCTATATGATATTATAACATAATTATTACTAATATGATAGAATTATGATTAAAAAAACTTAGTATAAAACTAAGTTAAAATAATGGCGCGAACAGTCTTAAAATCGATTGCCAAATTTTTCTTATAAAATTAATTTCAAAATCTTTTGACGTGATTATGTCGCATCTAGCGAATGTATCAGTAAAATCTTTCTTTATTTCTTTAATTACATCAACATCTTCCATATAAATAGCATTCTCAAAATGCAAATATAAGCTTCTATAATCGAGATTTATAGTTCCAACTACTGACTTGTTATCATCAGATAAAAATACCTTAGAATGAATAAATCCATCCCTATATTTATATATCTTCACGCCACCTTCATGTAATATTTTAAAAAATGAAGTTGTTTGGGTATATACTATTTTCTTATCAGGAATGCCAGGTATTATGATTCTTACATCAACACCATTTTTAGCAGCACGTATAAGAGAATTTATCATATCAGTATCAATTATCAAATAAGGCGACATGATATATAAATATTTTTTAGCCGAATTAATCATGTTTATATAAACGTTTTCTCCAACTAATTCTTGATCTAATGGTCCATCTGGAAAAGGAACCATATAACCATTATTAACTTTTTCATCGAAGCTATATCTATACTTAGAAATATCGGTATCTTCACTCATGTTAGCGTTCCACATTGATAAAAACATAACTGTCATATTCCATATAGCATCACCAACTATTTTAATACCATTATCTTTCCAAATTCCACATCTCACATACTTATTTATATATTCATCACTTATGTTAACACCACCTGAAAAAGCAACTTTACCATCAATAATTGTAAGCTTTCTATGATCTCTATTGTTCATAAATATCCCTTTTAATGGCGTTAATGTGTTGAATGGAATACATTCTATACCATATTTTTTTAATTCTTTTGGATATTTAGGTGATAAAACCATAATACTACCAATATCGTCATATAAAATTCTTACAATCACACCTTTGCTTGCTTTCTCTTTTAAAATATCCAATATATTATTCCACATCTCGCTTTTTTTATTTATGATGAAATATTCCATAAAAATATATTTAGTAGCTTTTTTTAGCTCAAGCAATAGATCTTCATAAAACTTTTCACCCATATCATAATATTTAACTTTATTATTAGTTGTAATAGGATAATTTGTAATATCCAATATATAATTTAAGTTATTTGAATAACGTTTTTTTATTTCATCTAAAACGGCATTATCTTGATTTAAATATATTTTGTTTTTTTCTTCTTCTGTTTTAATATTTTTCATAAGCTTATTTTTAGAATAATTTCTACCTAACGTTAACAATAAAATAGTCGCAAATATAGGGAATAATAAGATTATAATAATCCACGGAACATCATTAGATAATTTTGTACTATCTTTTAATATTGCAAGCACTATAAGAGTGC
>JAEEYW010000028.1 GCA_016288305.1 Caryophanales bacterium
AGAAGTATTACTTGGCAATCTTCTTTGATAAGCTTTCCTTATTATTTGTCCTTCTTTTTCTAATTCATCTAAAATATTATTAGCTAAATCACTATTATTCCTTAAAGCATATATAACTTCAGCACCTTCACCTCCACCAGCATTTATATGATTAGATACAACGATAACATCCCTGCTATTACCAAAAGCATTTAAAATTCTATTAGTTCTATCGTTAGGAGATATAGTTTCATCAGTAGTTCTAATTAATTTAACAGGAATACCTAATTCTCTTAATCTATCATACATATATTCAGAAATATCTAAAGTCATATTCTTTTCGATTATGCCATTACCGGCAGCACCTGCATCATCACCACCATGACCTGCATCTATAACTATTTTATAATCCATTATAATCACCTAAAATAGTATATGAAAAAAGCACTATAAAGTGCTTATTTTAAAGTTCAATTATAACTACTTTTTCATCAACGTCATAGTATTATAATCTTAATACTAGTAGCAGATTTATCAAAATAATAATTTGATTTACTTATTTAAATTTATATTATTTTAAATCAGTTATAAATGGTTTGCATCTTTTAATTATGAACAATGCTTCATCATCTTTAAGTCTCATTAAATCATATACACTATTACAACATAGTTTACTAATATATTCAAGTGTATCAATATCGCTTGAAAGTAAATATATTTTATTTAAAAACTGTAACCTAATTATTTCACATGCTTCACTATCATAGTTATTTGTTAAACGAGCAAAGCTATTAATTATAGCTATTATATTTGATAAAGAACAATTATTGTTTAAAACTTTATCAACATTCTTAATAGGGCATACCCTATCAAGACCATCTAATACAATATTAACATTATTATTGCCATATATATTAGACATATAATATAATTGGTTAACAAAAAGCGATACAAAATTACTAGCTATTGGATTAGTACCTTCTATTATAAATATAGCCATCTTACCTTCTAAAACAGTATTTAAATCGAAACTAGATGAAGAAAGCATATTGCAGATATTTTCTTTTGAAACAAAAGCGTTTAACTTCTGCATAAATACTGTTAAAACACTCATCTTAGTTTCTTGTGGTGCTAATAAAACGGAAGCTAAATAAGTATAATATATTTTTTCCTTAGCTATTTCCTTATTTATTAATTCACCTGCTATTTCATATATTTCTTTAAGTGATGTTTCACCTTCTTCGAACATATATAAGGCACTACCAACAAATAAATTAGTAGCTGCACTAATCCAATAAGGATCAGCATTTTTATCTTGCTTATCAAATAAACAATAATAAGCTATATTTTCGAGTATCTCTAAAGCTTTATCGGTTTTACCTTCTTTATATAAATTATAACTCAACTCAAAGATATTAAAGCTATCCTTAACTTCATCAAAATTTAAACATACAATATTATAATCATTTAATTCATCTTTTATTTGTTCATAAATCTTACCTGTTTTATCATTTACTACGAATGATTCTTTAGATTTAGCCATTTGTTTTAATGTTGGTAAAATTATTCCTTCCAAACTTTGATTATCATCTTCACCAATAATCAATGTATTATATTTGTTATTAACTACTCTTTCCTCATTATTCTTTTTAAAAACAATTCCTGATTTATTTTCTTTTATATTTGTAGATATAGCGTTTATTTCTTCTAAAGACGCATAATTTGTTTTTTCCATAGTTTCCCTCCATTTGTATTATACCATAATTTATATGGTAGCAATATTTCATTTAACAAACATCTAAGTACTTACCATTAAGTTTTTTTCTTAGAACCAAAACTTTAGGTATTTCTTTTGTTATACTTTCGTATATGTTATTTTGTCTTTCGCGTTCTTCAAATAACAAATGCCACTTATATTCTTGCAATAACTTAATCTTTGCATTAATACTCATATTTTTCCCCCCTTAAGTACATTAAACCACACATTTATTGATATTTTTTAAACAATAGTGGCTTTTTAATTTAAAATAATGTATAATTGTCTTAAAGAAGGGATACTATGTCCAAAGAATTAGTCGTGAATATTTTAAAATACATAGACGAAAATATAAATTCTAAAATAGTTATTGATGATTTAGTTAGTCAATTTAACTATAATAGGTTTTATATTATGAAAATTTTTAAAAAAGAGCTTAATGTATCCATTATAGATTATATAAATATTCTTAAAGTATACCGAAGCCTTAATTATTTAAAGGAAAAACATAGTCTTTTAACAATTGCATTAAGAAATGGTTTTTATTCTTTAGAATACTATTCCGAGATGTTTAAAAAAATCATAGGTATCAATCCTATAACATATCGAAAAATAATAAATCACGATCATGTAGATGAGAATAAAATAAATATATACATAAGCAATCTATCTAAAATAAAAGAGATAATTAATATGGCTGAAAAATATAAATACAATAAAGTACCTGCAATTATTAAAAAGCTTACTATTTTCAAACAAAAAGCACTATAAAGTGCTTTTTAAAATAATCCCCATTCAGCAAATTTTTCAAATCCGCCTTTTTCATTGATATATTTTCTAGCTATTTCAACTATTTCACTATATGGTTTACCATCAACATATTCATCACCTATAGCACATGATATTTTTACTTCTTTATTAGTCTCTTGCGCTTTTAAAAAGGCATAAATATTTATAGATACATCACCTTTAGATAGATCCTTACCATGTAAGCCGCCACCTGTTACACTACTTGCCATATCTGATCCTAATTTTCTATTAGTAGCTCCACTATCAACGCAAGATCCACCAGTCCAATCGCCTAATGGATTTATAATAGCACCTTTATATTCTTTTTCTAGATCTTTTTTAGATGCATTACTTTGACATATAATCAATCTATCATCTAAAACATATTTACCATCATATGGATATTTATTATATATTGAATGCGCTATTAAAGATAATTCTTTTTCTTCTTTTGTTAAAGGAACACCTTTAAATATACCATTATCGCCACATCTTATTTTATCATTTTGATTGTTAGCTAAATGTTCATCTTGTTCCACTATTTGTAAATTTAATTTTAAATTACCTGCTATTCTTTTTACTATATCATCAATTTCTTCATAATTATAGTTTTCACTAGTTTCAATTATTACGTGACAATTACCATGACCCAATAAGATTTCCACAGCTATTTTAGGATTAATACTTTTCCTGTAACCTAAATCTACTATAGCACCAGCTATTCTATCAGCTAATTTATCCGGATGAGATGGATTTACTTTTTCTATCATATTACCTACCTTCTTTCTATTTATAAAATAAACTATCCTTTCTAACATCTTATAAACAAAAAAATACTCAAGATAACCTTGAGTATGAAAAGTTATCTTATCGATCTAGCTTTACCACCTAATTTAATAGGTTGGTGTGACTTCATAGGGCTAGTCCCTCCATCACTCTTTATAAGATGTACTTAAATTTTATCATTAATTATTTTTGGTGTCAATTATTTTTTTATCACGTACTAATTGTAAAACCTTAGTTAGTCTTACTCCAGTAACATCATCGGTTATTTCATTATCTTTACAAAAGATTTTGAATTCTTCTTTTCTAGCTTCAGACTCTGATTCACCAAAAATACAAGCTAATAAAATGGCTGCGTTAGTTTTTTCATTTTCTGGTAATTTCCAATCTGATCGTTTCATAGTAGCATATATATCACTCAATGTATAAGGATACAACTCGCTATTTTGATAATATTCAATCTTTCTAACATTATTAAATACTCTAAGCATTACATCACCAGGTATTTCGGTATTAAATTTTTTATATATTCTTTCAAACTTTCCTTTAAGTTCAGCTATATCTAAAATTTCGACACCATTTGGTATGATAACATATTCATAAGGCATGAATTCGTATCCTAATATTCTAATAGACATAGCATTTAAAGAATTAATATACTGTATAGCTAAGCGGGTATCTTTATTCTCTATCGCCTTAATTGCATCATCAAACATATTTTCAGAATAAATAGGGATTCTTTCTTCAACATATTTTTTAAATTTATCCATATAACTCTTTGTTTTAGCAAAAAACTGATAGTTATATAAATAATTGTTATTAGTGCTTTCGTCTCTACTAGCCCATGTCGCATCGAAATAGTAAAAACCATCTATACCATATTTATCATCTTTTACATATATAGAGTTTCTTTCATGTCCATCATTGCCTGCTTTATTTAATAGACCAACCATATATACTGTAATACCTAAACATTTCAATAAAGATGCGAAGATTCTAGAATATCCAACACATACTATCTTATCTCCAAAAAGGACATTTGATAAATCTCTTGATTGTAAATATGACTCACCTTTTTCTTCAGATGCATATGTTCTATATCTTACTTGATCATAAACATACATGATAGTTTCCATAGGTGATAAATTAAGTTTTTTTATTTTCTCAGCTTGTTCTTGTATACTAAGCATTGTTTTATAAGCATCATTTAAGCTTACATATCCCATATTACCATCTAGATAAATATAAACTATATCTTTAATGTCACGATATTCTTCCAATAATTTAACCATACGATCTGTTTCAGTAAGTTTCAAGCGAATATCTAAAACAATCTTTTTAGTTTTGATTATAGGGTTTTTAGTTATATATTCTTTTTCATTAGTTTTTTCGAATGATAGCTTTATAAATTCAACACTATCCATAATAGTGTCAAAATGTTTCCTCATATAGTTTATTTCTTCATATACTTCTTTATCGTTAAAATCCATAGCTCTATAACCAGCTTCTTGAGCATCCATTTCTTTATAAAATGTTTCCTTGTTCTTCAACTGTTTTTCTAAAGTTTTTGTATCATCAACATAAATGTTTAATTTAAAACCATATAAAGATGTTCCTACTTCAAATTCATTATCACTAAACGGTGAAAGTTCATCTACTAAGCGTAATTCACCCTTCATTAAATTTCCCCCTTTGTTTCATAATTGATGTTTATTTTAACACATTGACAATGCTTAGTCAATTATTCCAAATGACATTATTAACATATAATTTCACTTGTTTTACAAATAAAAACTAGCTTTTTTAAAGTGTCCAAAATAGAGTTCACTTCATTTAGCTAGTTTGTCATTTTCCTATCTATGTTTTAAACTTAATATGTCTTTTTTCGAAATTACATCACTATCATTCTTCGTACTAACATATCCTTTGTTTTTTGCGTCATATACGTAAAAAGTTCCATCACGTTCAATAACAATTAAGTCATTCATGTAACACTGCATTTCCTTTTTTGTTTTTCTTTGTGTCAACTTAGTTAGATAACTATAACTGTTAAAATATAATCCCGTATCTAATATTCTGGTAGGATCACTTATATCAAGTATACTATTCTCTTTAAGATCACAAATTATTTCTCTTAATAAAGCTAGTTTCATAATCATTGCATTTTTATATTTATCTTCAGTAGTAGCCCCTTCTATACTACTGTAGTTTCTTATAAGAAAATCTGTCAAATTTGTCCCTTTTGAAATATCTGGGTATAGTTCTTGATATTCTGTTTTCTTGGCTAGTTTAGACTCCATTATACTATTTATATCATCTTGTTTTTCAATAATATCTTTAAGATTTTTAGTAACATCTAAATTACTGGAATATATTATATCTTGAAATAAAGGATATAATATTTTAGTTACATTATCCTTTCTGATAACACCATGAATTAATACCTCACTTGCTCTAGTTGCATATGTTGAAAAGCCCTTTACCTCACTTTTATATCCAAATATACGCTTACCACTTAGACCGCCACCAATCAAGTTAAAATTATCTTGCTCAGCCATTACAACATCACTATCATAGTATTCTCTTAATCTGTCATCCCTTAAATCGACAGCAAAATCAAAATTATTAACTTTATTTCTTATTTCTTTTAATCTATCTACTGTGCTATATACTTTAGAATCATCATAATCAATAATAGCTATAGGTTTTCTTTCTTTTTCAGTATTATAGTTTCCAGCTTGAGGAACGCCATATTCAGATATTACAAAAGGCAAATCAGTAGATGTAGAAATCCAAGGTGATATGCCACTTTTAAGCTTAGCTCCTGATACATGGCCTATTATTAAATCAAGTGATTCAGCAACAACAGACTTAGAATGTAGACTATCATAATAATAGATATATGCATTTTGTTCAGTATTAGTCATTTTTCTAAAATATCTCTTTTTAAGATTTTCTGACTTAGTTTTCTTCATTTTTTCAATTATTTCAGCCTTATCCTTTTGAAGCTTTACAAAATTATTATAAAGGCTACAACCAATATTTTCTCCCTTATTTAACCCATCAACATTATCTTTATTTAATGCCCTATAAAGTATCATATAATCCCCCTAAAAATTGTTTTATATTATATCACTTTATATATGGATACACAATAAAAAGATGCATTAGCATCTTATTTATAAAACCAATAATGAAAATAATTGAGCCTTTTGCAATAATTATTGTGCTTTTATTAAAAAATATGTAATACCCGAAGTTATGGCCTATTGTTCAGCCAATTCCTTTTATCGTAACGCTATATGCGATGAACTGAAGTAGCAATAAGAATTCACGATTTCCGGCATAGCTGGGCTTTATTATTAATTAATAATGGTGCCAATGTTACATTGGTCACAAAATATTTAGGGCACACAAAAATCGAGGAGACACTAAATACATATTCTCATATGTTTAGCACCACACTCGATTCAGTTGTTTCTGTTATAAATAGCTTAGAAGATAATAACTAAGCTATTTTAACTCTTCTATTCGTGCATCAATTTCATCAAAAAATCTAAATACATTTGTACAATTATAACAATGAGAAGGATTAATCCTTCTTTTTTGATAATCCAAACAAACTTTGCGAGCTCGTTTAATGGCTAGGTCGTGATTCCCACACTCAACCAGATATTTAAAAATTTGTTCATCATTTTTATCGTACTTTATTTTTTTCCCACTTTTTTTAAACCATTCATTCAATTTGTCGATGTACTCTTTTCTATTTGAAATCGAAATAACATCCATAAAATATAACAAAAACCACAATTCTATTGCTTCATTTGACCATAATGGTATATATCCTTTTTCATTGCATATTTTTACTGCCTTATTAAAATCTCGATCATTAAAATCATCCTTATCAAATGCAATAAAAATTTTTCCATATGGTACAGTTTTAGTTTTGCATTTATCAATATAATTAAGCAAATTATCTGTAGCCGTAACCAAAGAAGTAGTTCCCATTCCCTTTCCTTTTACATCACATTTGATTTTATAGCCTGGTTCAATATTATTATTAAAATAATCAACTGCTTTCTTAAAATAGTTAACTTCAGTTTCTACTCCTTCGCAAACAATTAACCACGTGCTTGGTTTTAGTTTCTCTACATTCTCTTTTCTTTTTAGCCTTGCTGCATTTCTTCTAAGTCTTTTATCACTTGTCATATTCCACCATTAATCATTATAAGGAATTGCGCCGAATTCTCCAGATAAGTATTTTTTCGCATAGTCAGCATCTACTCTTAAATTACGGAATTCAGATAAAGAATATAGTTTAGATTTTCCTTCATTATTTTTTTCAACTAAATATATTTGATCTCTTCTCAAATTATCGCTATTGAACATGAATGTAGAATGTGCAGTATAAATTAACTGTGAATTCTTTGTATTAATTTTTTTGTTTTTATACATATTAACAATTTCTCTAAACAGTAAAGGGTGAAGTTGAGTATCTAACTCATCTATGCAGATTACTCCACCAGTTTCAAGATTATTTAAAATCATTGGTAACACACTAAATATTTTTAAAGTTCCTTCTGACTCTCTCTCAAGAGGCAAAAAGCAATTAGAATTATCATCTAAATTTTTATGAACACCATTAATACGTACCCTATGATTTTCTTTGTCTAATTCTTCAATATGCACACCATGTAAACACGGATCAAATTTTGAGACTATTTTATTAAACTTATCAAACAACTTACTATCTTTGCTTAATATTTCAATATCAAGTTGTCTAAACAAATTATTCAATCTAAAAGATGATTTACTGATATAATTATAAATATCTCTTAATGTACCTTTTTCTTCTTTAAGTGCTATAGTGCTTAAAATTAATAGTTTATCGGTAGATACATTCATCTCGTTTCCAAATAGTTCCCATATTTTTTTATAGTTATTATATTTTGAAGCAAAATTTGTTTTATTATTAAATCTTTCAAAAATATACTTTTCTGACGCTGTAGTAGTTGAGGAAAACTTTCTTGTATATAACCATTCCTCATCAACCTTCTTATTGTTCATTGAAAAACCATATCTATACTCGTAATCATCCAAGCATAAAGATATTTCAAATTCAGTATTTTCTTTTTTTGACTTAGATTCAAACAAATAAGGATTATATGGTAAATCAAGATTGACATCAAATCTATTTGAATGAACTATAATATTAAACATTAATTCTATAGCCTCAAGCAAACTACTTTTACCTGAAGCATTCGCACCATGGATTTCTGCTAATGGCAATATTTTATTACCATTAATTAAAGTTAAAGAATCAAGATGACCTTTTTCTTGAGTTGCCATTAAATCAAACACTACCTCATCTCTAAACACTTTATAATTTTTCACTTTAAACTGCAATAACATAAGCACACCCACCTCTTTCATAATAATATTATAACATTATAATATAAAAATGCAATACTTAGGAGAATTTTTCTCTCAAAACTACATATTTTTACATTTTACGACATTTTTTTTGAAAAAGCAAGAATTATTTACAATTAATATCGTTTTAACTTGCATGAACAGTGTTTATTTATACCAATCCTCGCTTTAATCGTATGCAAAAAAGAAAAAAATCGTAAATACGGGGCAAATTGAGCATAAATTAATGGCAGGGGACGTAAGCGCTCTTTTTTTATGCTCTAAAAAGCACATAAATAAAGGGTAAAATTGAAGAGTTGCTCTCTTCAGTGGAAAGAGAGCATATGTGTTTTTTATATCTAAAATGGGCTATTTTGGATGAAAAAGTGCTATTTTATTGATGACTTTTTCGTAATTTACCATCTCTATTTAGTTTCATCGTACCTAAAATTAATCTTTTGACTTTAAAATTGAATTGGCTAATTCCATATATCCTGATTCTTTTAATTGCAGATTCAATTCTTTAGCAACTGTATTAATCGATTTCTGAATTTTATCTTTTGAAGAATTCATACTTTTAATTGCTTCAACTAATAATTCATTTTGTTCTTTTAAATATTTTTGATTCTTCTCACCATAAAAATACATTTTTAGTGTCTTCTCTTTGTTAGTAACATTGGCTGCATAGTAAAGCGTGTTTATCATTTTTACATATGTTGTTTCTAATAAAATATTGTTGTTCATTGAATTATCGCTATTACATTTTTTATTAATAAAGTCTAATAACATTGATTCAATATTAATTAGTATATATTTGATTTCATTAATAATATACTCTTTAATCTTTTTGTTGCCTATCAAATAGCTAATAACCTCTTTCATATTTGTAACATGTGTTATTTTGGATAAATAACTATATAAATCTTTTATATCTTCTTTTTCAAAATTATCATTTAAAACATCATCAATATGCTCACATACTATTTCTTTAAAGTATCCAGCTTTTGTTTGAACGTTAATATCCAATGTCAAGTTTAAGGAAGTTGCCATTATATACAATACTTCTTCATACGTATTTCTCAACAGGCAAACTGCCATCAATACATTACCATCTTCTAACATTTTATATACTGTTTCAAATTCTTTTACGATTTCTTTATACATATATTTAGACTTTTGGTAATCAGAAATATCACTAATATTTGTTTTATTTATTAAATCCAAATAAATAGCATTACTTACATCTAATATTTTCATTGTCTTCCTAAAAGAAAACTTTTTGTTTTTATGTTCCAAATCATAAATATAACCTTTTAATTTAGTTTGTTTCACGCAATCAACCTCCAATCAAAAAAGAGCATATTCCATCTTAAAAATGAAACACACTCTTATTATATATACTATTATATCATTTTATATAAATCAGATAAATATCTTTATTAATTAGTAGCATATTTTAATTCTGCTTGTCTAATAACCTGTTCAACTGCCCCTTCTCGTTTTACCGGAGGATAATTATACTTAATCAACAATCTTCTTATGTTGACTCTAATTCGAGCTCTAGCATCTTCTCTCTTAAATGCATCTAAAGTTAAATTCTCATTAATGATTTCTACTAATTCTTTAGCTATTTGAACTAAAGTTTCATCCTGCATTAATTCCTTTATTTCTGGATCAGCGCCTAAAGCATCAAAGAATGCTTTTTCTTCAGAAGACAAATCATATTCATTTCCTTTTTCTAATTCATCTTCAATTTCTTTTTTTAATTTAATCATCTCTTCAATGATTTTTTCTATATCAGCTATATCAGTTCTTTCATTATAAGCATCAACTATCTTATTAAATTTAGTCGAAAATTTTTCCTGTAATGTTAAGTTTATCTTACCAATATCACTAATAGTTGTTTTAATTGCTCTTGATAATATTTCAGCTACTACATTTTTATCTTTAAGGCTTCTTAATTTAGTCATCATACTATCACTTAATAGTTCCAAACTATTACCTCTAGATAATTCTCCTAGATTAATTAGCTCATCATCTTTAATAGCATCTTCTAACATTATTCCAACTGTTCTATTAATTTCTGATACATCTAATTTATTATCATTAGTAATTTTAGATATAAATGACCTAACAGATATAATGTATAATACTTTATCTTTATATTCTTTTTCTAAAATACCATTACATAATGTATATAGGTTCTTAGCATCTAAACTATGCTTCATGAATCTCTTCTTCTTATCTTCTGAACCTAATGCTAAATTAGCACCATCTTTAATAAGATTATACTTACCTGTATTATCTAATTCATTGAAATTAGAATAATCAAATCCATTTAAGATCCCATCTATTACTTCAATCTTATCTTTCAATGCATTAACTAATTCTTCATTGTCTACTATTTGTCTTTGGTCTCTAGATGTATAAGTTTTTAATGCATCTAATAACCAAGCTTTTAATCCTATATAATCTACAATTAAACCTGCCGGTTTAGATTTATAAACTCTGTTTACTCTTGCAATAGCTTGCATTAAGTTATGAGCTTTCATTGGTTTATCTATATACATAACACCAAGTCTAGGGACATCAAATCCAGTGAGCCACATATCTACTACAATTGCAATCTTAAACTTTTCATTAGGATCATTTGCTTCATTTTTAAATCTAATTTCTAATTCTTTCTTATCATTCTTAGTACCAATTGCCTTTTGCATTTCCTCTGAATCTTTATTAGATGGCGTAATAATCATATTAACTACATCTTTATAATCAGGTCTAAGTTCTAAGAACTTTTGATACATTGTATAAGCTGCTTTTCTAGAATAAGCTACCACCATAGCATGATCTGCTTCCATATCTTTTCTATCTTCAAAATGGTTGATAACATCTTTAACTATTAATTCTAATCTGTCCGGATCTTCTACTACTTGAGATATCTTAGCCATCATTTGTTTAGATTTATTAATAGCAAATTCATCGGCTGCTCCTGTTTCTTCAACAAACTTATAATAGTTATCTATTTCATCTAATAATTTTTGATTTAATCCTACTCTAGCCATTCTTGATTCATACATAATAGGGACTGTGGAACCATCCATAATTGCTTGAGTCATATCATATGTATCAATAACATCTCCAAATATTGACGATGTTGATTTATCTTTTGTTTCCACTGGAGTTCCAGTAAATCCAATATAGATAGCATTTGGTAAAGCATTATGTAAATACTTAGCTGTACCATATTTTTCTTTTGCTTCATTAGTATTGTAATCTATTTTCACAGAAGCTTCTAACCCATAATGACTTCTATGAGCCTCATCTACTAATACTAAAATATCATCTCTATCTGAATAGACGCCTGTTTCTTCCTCAAACTTTTGTAGCGTTGTGAAGAAAATACCACCTGCTTGTCTATCTTTTAATAAGGCATCTAATGATAAATCTTCTTTTTCACTAGCCAATGATTCATGAGAATGTCTACTATCTGCTCTTCTAGGTTTTTGCTTTAAATAATAATCACACTTAACGAAAGTTTCATATAATTGATTATCTAAATCATTTCTATCTGTAACTACTACTATTGTAGGATTATTTAACATCTTTATCATATTACCAGAATAGAATACCATACTGAATGATTTACCAGAACCTTGAGTATGCCATACTATACCAGCTTTTCCAGTTTTAACACCTTTTGTGACAGTTGATACTATAGCTTTCTTAACGCCAAAATATTGATGATATTGAGCAAGTATCTTTTTATCATCACTAAATAATATGAAGTTTTGAATAATATCTAGTAATCTATCTTTTCTAAACATACCATTAAATAAAGTTTCGTGTGTTGGCATATTTTCAAATACTTCATCAGTATCTTCCACTTTCTTCCAATCACTAAATCTTGAATAAGGACTTGTAATAGTTCCTGCTTTTGCAGTAACACCATCACTTATTACTAAGAATTGATTATACTTAAATAATGATGGAATATATACATTTCTATACCCAGTTAATTGAGTATAAGCATCTTCTAGTTTAACATCTTCATTAATAGCTGTTTTTAATTCTACTACTACTAAAGGAATACCATTTATAAATATTATTATATCTGGTCTTTTAGTATCAAACTCAATAATTGTAAATTGTTGAATAGCTTGGAAATGATTGTTATTAATATGCTCAAAGTCAATTAGTTTAACATTCTTGTATTGATATCCTGTACTAGTTTTTACTTGAACAGGAACGCCCTCAATTAAATATCTAGTAAAGATTTTATTATCTTC
>JAEEYW010000029.1 GCA_016288305.1 Caryophanales bacterium
ATCATTCATGAAAGAACTTGGTAATTCATTTAGTTTTATTGGCAGTGAATATAAAATAAAAATAGGAGATAGAAATCACTACGTAGATTTGTTATTATTTAATATAAAATATAATTGTTATGTAGTAGTCGAATTAAAAGTAACAGAGTTTAAAGTAGAATATACTGCACAAGTTCAAAAGTATATGAATTATATAGATAGAAATGTTAAAGAAATTAATCATAATAATACAATAGGAATACTTATTTGTAAGAAAGAAAATAAATTCGTAATTAAATATTGCTCAGATGAAAGAATTGCAGTTAGAGAATATGAATTAGTGTGATATAATGTACATATGAGGTGTTGTTATGAACATAGGAATAGATTTAGATGATACAATAATAAACTCATTTGAAGATTTAATGCCCTATTTTGCACAATATTTTAATCTAGATATAAATTATTGTAAGCAAAACAAATACTCATATAATAATTATCCTGACAATTTAAAAGATAAAAAAAGAGAGTTTATCGAGTTTTTAAGAAGTCATAAGCTTCTAAATAGTATTTCAATAAAAGAAGGAGCCAGAGAAGTAATTAAATATTTACATGACAACAATTTCAAAATAATTATTATTACCGCAAGAAACAATGAGGTATTATCTAATGCTTTTTCTGAGACTAAAAGATATTTAGATGAAAATGATATTATATATGACAAATTATTTTGTGAACATGATAAACACAAAATTTTAATTTCTGAAAAAATTGATTTTTTTATAGACGATTCTATAAAAGGTTTAGAATATAATGTTGATGCTTGTAAATACCCAGTATTATTTAATAGCAAAATAAATGCTGAAGAAAGCACAAGATTTACTCGAGTTAATTCGTGGGGTGAAATTAAAGATTTGTTGCTAGAGTTAAATGAGGCAAAAGATGAAAATTAGTAATATTGAAAAAATAGATAAAAATATAATAGAAAAAGTATTATTTGATCTTCCTAAAACTAAATATGATGAGGCAGATTATATGATAATATTCGGTTGTCATTTGAAAGAATTAACATTTGAAAGACTTAATAAAGCACTTGAGGTATTAAGTAGCAAAAAAGTTCATAAAATTATAGTTACTGGTGGGGTGGGGAAAAATGGTGATTATAATGAATCGGAATTTATGTTTAATTATTTAATAAGTCATAATGTAGATGCTGATATGATTATTATTGAGGATAAGTCAACTACAACTGAAGAAAATATTATAAATACTTTTAACTTGTTAAAAGATAAAATTGATAATAAAAAAATAATTTTAATTTCTAATGAACCTCATTTGAGAAGAATTAGTATGAAAATAAAAAAGGATTATAATGGATATCATAACAAATTACTTTATGAATATCCTGATAATTCTAAGTTGAGTTATGAAAATGTTATAAATAATGTTGATTTATATGAGCTGGCAGAGAATGAAATTAATAAGATAAAAAGATTTATAAGTGATGGTTTACTAAATGATGAAGAAATATAATAAGTTCTAGAAATAGATCTTTTTTCTTTGTATAAATACATATGCATAAACGAGTATCGCCACATGGCAACTACGACCATATGGGAGAAGCTATTAATTTAGTAAATAATTTTAAAGTAGAGAAGGTAATTTTTAATTGTGGTGGATTTAATAATCTAGAACAGCAATTGATGAAGCTATTAGATAAAAAGAAGATACCTTATTATTCATGTATTAATGAATTAGATATAGATAATAATAAATTATATTTTTTACAGACAAGAGATTTTGATAATGAAAATGATAATAGCAATGTTATATACACAGAGATAAATGGTTATAAATTTATGTTTATGGGAGATGCATCTATTGCAACGGAAAATGAAATATTAAAAAAATATAAATTATCTAAAATTGATGTTTTAAAAGTAGGCCATCATGGATCTAGGACAAGTAGTGGTGAATACTTTATTAATAAAATTAATCCACAGTATTCTATTATAAGCGTTGGAAAGAAAAATAAATATGGTCATCCAAATAAAGAAGCATTGAATAATTTAAATAATTCAAAAATATACAGAACAGATCAAGATGGTAGCATTATGTTTAAGATTAAGAATGGTAAGTTAAGAATTTAGACTTGTAGTCCATAATCATTTGTTAATATGATATAATGGTTATAGGATGTGATAACAATGAGTTATAAAGAATTATTAGTTTTAATTGCTGATAGAGTAGAGAAAAAAATTGAACCATTATTAACCGAAGAAGAAGCAGAAGAATATCTTGGTGAATCTGTGGTAGAACAACTATATAAGATAATGGACTATACAACTAATAGTAGATATAAACTATATACTCATGGATTTACACACGATGATGGCAAAAATATATTACTAAATGGATTTCATTGGTCTTCAGAGAGAATATCTAAAGATGTTTTTATAAAAGAAACAGGTATAGAATATCCTGAAAGTTTATTAACTGGTATTGGCGAAAATGATGATGGATTTATTGAAAACTCTATTGTGAAACCACAAGAATATCATGGAATTTCTTGGGATCAAGACTTATCTAATAGATTTTTAAAAGGAAATATTTCAATAGCGGATTTTTTATTAAGATTTGTGGCACATTATGGAGATAAACCATGTGCTAATATCCTAATGGCAATTATACCAGATGGAGATAAATCGTTTTTTAGCAATAGATATTCTGTGAGTTTTGATCCCGATGATGAATCATTGGAATTTTGGAAATATGAAATAAATGAATCCGAATTATTTATTGGGTATTTAGATATTGAAAATAAGAAAATAGTTTATAATCCTAAATTTGACTCAAAGAAATTAATAGATAAAGATGATAGAACAATGGCATATGACGACACATATGATTTACCAACGGAATTATATGAAGCAAGAAAGAGATAGTGAATATTATTGGAATTATCATAATTGATAATTCTTTTTTATAAATAGGAATTTATTTATATGTATTAACTGCTTAGTACCAGTTGGAAAGAAAGATAAATATGGTCATCCAAATAAAGAAGTTTTAGATAATTTGAGAGATTCAAAAATATATAGAACAGATCAAGATGGAAGTATTATGTTTAAAATTGAAAATAATAAACTAGAAATTGAGACTTGTAGTCCATAGAAAGAAGAATTAAAATGAATGAAATAAAAGAGTATACTGAAAAAGTATTTGAAGATATAAAACACATAAATAAAGAAGGCAATGAATATTGGCTAGCAAGAGAATTAGGAAAAGATAATAAGAAATTAAAAGAATAGAAAAATGTGATATAATAACTGTGAGGGGTGTATATTTATGAAAATTAAACTAGATGGCATTATAAATCCCGAAATAAAAGATTTCTTATTAAGCCAAGAAGGAATAACTAATGTAGAAATAGATTATAACGATTATTTTATTAAATTGGATATCAAATTTAATGAAAAAACAAATCCTCATATTGTTATGAAATATATTGAATTGTTTGAAGAATATAAATATTCTAATTTGGTAGAGTTTAATAAAGAGTATCAAGGAAAAACAAAAATATTAAAATATATAGTTGATGATATGTGTTGTGAATATTGCTATATGGGTTTAGTTATGGATTTGTTTGAAAATGATAAAATAAAATCTGTTAAATCAAATTTTGACTTTGATAAGCCTGCTTTTAATGTAGAATTTACAATTGAATATGATGAAGGTTATAAAAAGGAAGAGTTAATTAAATACATAAAAGAAAAATATAATTAATTGATTGCGAATTGCAATCTTTTTTCTTTGAAAAAACCGTATGCATAAACGTATGTCACTACATGGAGACTATGATCATATGAGAGAAGCTATCAATTTAGTAAATAATTTTAAAGTAGAAAAAGTAATCTTTAATTGTGGTGAATTTAATAATCTAGAACAGCAATTGATGAAAGTTCCACAGTTGGAATAGTTATATCCAAACAAGATAATGAGTATGTGATTAAATATTGTTCAGATGATAGGATTATTGCAAGAGAATATGAACTAGTATGATATAATGTACATATGAGGTGATTTTATGAATTATGACGATGCTAGAAAATATTTTGATAAATTTCTAAATCAAAACTTTGATATTAATAATGAGAAAATAAGTCACAAAATAAACCATACATATAATGTTGTCGAAAATGCAAAGTATTTATGTAAATGTTTAAATTTGGATGAAACAAATACGCAATTAGCATTAATTATTGCATTACTTCATGATATTGGAAGATTTGATCAAGCAAAAGAAATGCAAACATTTAGAGAAGATATTACAAACTTTGATCACGCAACACTTGGAGTAAAACTTTTATTTGAAAAAGGTGAAATAAAAAACTATGTAAATGATGAACAATTTTATCCAATAATAGAAAAAGCAATAGCTAATCATAGTAAATATATTTTAGATGAAACAGATATGACTGATGCTGAAATACTTCACTGCAAAATAATTAGAGACGCTGACAAGATTGATTCATTTAGAGCTAAGATTACTGATGATATATATACTATGGCTAACATTACTAAAGAGGATATTGAGAATTCTAAAGTAACTGAAAAAGTTTATAATGCATTTAAAGAACATAAAACAATTTTAAGTAAAGATAGACAAACCGGATTGGATATCTGGGTTTCATATATAGCGTTTATATATGGTCTAGAATTTAAAGACAGTTATAAACTAATAAATAAAAATAATTACTTAAATAAATTGTTCAATAGATTTGAGTATAAAGTTGATAATTCAACAATGGAAGAATTAAAGAAATGCGCTTTCGAATATTTAGATAACAAATTGAACCAATAGGTTCTTTTTCTTTGTATTAAAAGAAATTAATTCGACTTACAGAATATGAATTAGTATGATATAATATTTACAGGGAGTGATTATATGATTTATAACATTGGTATGTTATGCAAACATTTTAAAGGAAATGATTTGCTTGAAAAGAATATATATAGAATTGAAAATTTAGGAGTTAATGGTTCTAATATAGATGAATCATTAATTACATATACTGGTGATGGTATATTAGCAACAGCAACTAACTTAGTTGTATATAGTAATATCTTTCAAGATAATAAATTATTTTGCCGTGAATATGAGGATATTTCTGGAGAATTATCTGATGAAAAGAAAGAGATGTTTAATCAAACTATAAAAGTTCAACCACTTACAGATGAAGAAATATCTATAGTTAATAGTGAAGAATTTATTGAAAAGAAAAAAGAATTGGTTGCAAAAAAGTTTTCTAAAAAAATGTAATAAGAATTATCAATATGATAGTTCTTTTTCTTTGTATAAATCTGTATGCACAAACGCGTATTACCACATATGACCATATAAAGTTTTAGATAATTCAAAATATATAAAGTATATGCGAGAGGTAGTATTATGTTTAAGCTGAAGAATAAATTAAAAATAAGAACATACATATCATAATTGTGATATAATGCATTTAGGAAGTGTTTATTATAATAAATGATTAGATAATAGTTATTATATAAATTATGTATATTAAAAAATTAACGAGTAAATAAAGTGAGGTGCAATATGAATAGAATATTGGAAGGTATTGATTTTGATACATATTTATCAAAACATTCCCCTGGATATGTTATTGAAGTGTTTCATAACGATGTTACTGAGGAATTCATTATAGGTAATAGGATGACTAACCCTTTAGTCAAAGCGGTAACACATGATACGTTATATGATATTGCCTCATTAACTAAGACATTTACTAGTGTTTTGGTATATAAGGCATATGAGGAAAACAAAATTGATTTAAATGCTACTGTATATAGTATCGATGATCATTTCGCAAGTTTAAAGGATGTTAAAATCATAGATTTGTTATCTCATAATCAAAATATATGGACGAATGGCTATTTAGGTGGTATAAATAGTATCGATGAATTTTATAATATTTTATATACGGCCTATGTCAAAGATAAAATCCCAACATATGTTGATACGCATTATATAATTTTAGGTGTTTTATTAGAAAAAATATATCAAAAAACTTTTGAACAATTATGTTTAGAAAAGATATTTAATGTTTTGAATATGCAACATACAACTTTTAATCCAGATGGCGAGATATGTGCTTCAAGTAATTATGAACATACAAGTGATAAAATTGTTGAAGATATTTATCCTGGATTAATTCATGATACTAAAGGTAGAATGGCTAAGAAATTTAAAATGAATTTAGGTCATGCTTCTATCTTTACTACAGGTGGTGATTTGCTTACTTTTTTAAAATCATTTTTGGATTATAAGATACTGAAAAAAGAAACAATTGATTTGATGTTACAACATAAAAATACTAATTATGAAAACTATATTAAATTAAAAGAAATGACTAAAGAAGATGATATCAATAAAGCATATGATATGGTAAAAGATAGTTATATGCCTCCTAAAACATATAACAATATGGGTACAAGATATCGTAATGACATATTGGAAATGAATGATATTCCTACTAAAGCTAGCGATAATTCTATAACATTTAGTGGTTATACAGGCCCAATGTTTACGATTGATTTTGATAATAAGATTATTGTTATTGTTATGTGTAATGTTATGCATAATACGTGTTTACCTAGAGAAGAACGAAAATTATTAACATATAAAATAATTGATAAAATATTTGATAATTTGTTTGAGGTTTAATTATGAAAAAAATATGGATAGTTTTATTGGTAATGGGGTCACTAACTTTTGTTATACCTCTTGGTATGGGAATATATTATGCTATAGTAGGATTTAGTGGCTTGTGTTTCTGCGGCATGCGATATGGTTTCAGTGCTTTCTTTGATAGTATACTTTTATATTCATATTTGTGCTGGCCATCATATATAGTAGGTATAATTTTGATTATATTATCAATTTTAAAAATAAAAAGGAAATAATTTATATAGTGCACCCCATTTGGTAGACACTAAATAATTTATTTCCTTTTTATTAAACACAATTGCATGCATGAAACTGTATCAGTTTTAATTTCAAATTTGCTATGACTGAAATAGTTTAATGTAAATAATATTTTTTTATAATTTGTTAAAGTAGCAGATGTTACTTGTTCTTTATTAGCGCAGAACCCTAAAAATAAATCTTGATTCAAATTTGGATTGACTGTGAAATCTCCATTATTTTGTAATAGATAGTTAGCTATAATTGTATCAAATTCACTAAGAGATGGTGTTGGATACGCATGATTCATAAATGTCTTTTTGCTTGCTTGCAAGAATCTTTTGTCATTAATTATTGATTTTGGAATAACAACCATACCATTTTCTATATGTCCTCTAGCGCCGTTTAAACCCATAGCATCTAATTCATCATAGTTAACGCTGTCTGATAAGAGGTATGTATCACTATCTTTTAAGTAACGTGATATAGAATCAGGAGCTGATTGATATAATTCAATTATTTTTTTATTTTCGGGTTTAAATCCATTCTCTTTAATATAGTCTAAAAAAACATCAGAAAAAACTTTTATTTTTTCCATATAAAACACCTCTTTTTAAAGCCAGATTATTATATGATATTACTATGCAAAAGTCAAGAATAATGTGTTATAATGGTGTGGGTGATTAAATATGGCATCTTCTATGATACATATGGCAGTAGGAAATGAAGTAAATAAAGTATTAAAAAGAAATAATGATAAGTTGTTAATAGGATCTATTGCTCCTGATATTTCTAAGCATGTAGGGCAAACTAAAAAAGAAAGTCATTTTTTAGATGATGTTACAACAGGTATTCCTAATATGGAAAGATTTTTAGAAAAATATGGGAAGTATTTATCTGATGATTTTGTTATGGGGTATTTCATTCATTTATATACTGATTATTTATGGTACAAGTATTTTATGACAGAGATAACTAATAAAAGTGTTATAACAAAATTGGATGGTACAAAGGTAAAATGTAATGGTCGTATGATGAGTTTGTATATTTATAGTGATTATACTAATTTGAACACACGATTGTTGGAAGAATACGATATGGATTTGCGCATATTTTATAATGAATTACCTGCATTAGATAATATTATTGAAGAAATACCAATGGATAAATTACAAATAATTATGGATCAAGCTTCTATTATTATTGAAAATTCAAAAGAACGAAAAGAGTTTACTTTTGATATTGATAGTGTTAAAAAATTTATTGATTTATGTGTTAAATTGATTTTATCTAAATTAGATGAAATAGGTGATACATATGAGAGTTAATTATTTAGGTATTGAGACGTATGAAGAATATCCACAGTATTATTTTATGGATGGCTTAGCTTACAATAAAGCAGATGTTACAGAATTAATTACATTATTGAAAAAAACAATTGATGCTAGTGATCATTTTGTTTGCGTTGTTAGTAAAAAATGTAATGCGGCTAGAACATTGATATGGAAGTATATGGCTGAAAAAAATAAAGGTAATACTTTATGCCTAGACATTTATCAATTAAAAAATATGAAAGCTCAAAATAAAGTTACAAAGGTTTTTATAATTGATGATGTAGATTATGAGCATTTAAATCTTGATCCTTCTAAGTTTCTAATTCGTCGTGTTAAAAATTTTGAACCACAACCAGTAGAAATGGTTAGAAAAATACACAAATGATGTATACAATTTATGGTATACTCATATAATATAACTGAAGAATATATTAATATTCTCATCTTGGCACGCTAATGCTTTTAGCGTTTAATATAGATGAAGATCTTCAAAGTAAAAGGCCATTATGGTCTTTTATTTTTATAAATACATTAGTTAAAATATGTTAGAATATAATTTAAATTTTTAGTTTACATTTTATAAACATCATTTCTTGACATATGATTATCTATAATATATACTGAAAATATGGAGGAATGTATATGGAAGACTTTGAAAGAAAAAATGAAATTGATGAAAGCAGAATAATAGATACTCTTACAGCTTCCGAAACGCAGAAAAATCAAAAGAGAATGCTAAGAAACAAAATAGCAACATATTTAGCTATAGCTGGAATTAGCGCTGGAAGCGTTATTGCAGGTGCTCATGCTAAGATTAATCAAGTTAAGGAAGATGCTAGAATTGAACTAGAAGCGACAGAAGAAATATTGTTTGGAGCTCTAAAAAAGAACGCGGCAAGAATTAAAAATCTTGAAAATCAAATTGAAGCTGAGAAGAACGCTTCAGAGACAAAAACAGTTTACAGATATAAAAGATATATAAAAGAAAGAAACAATAAACGAGTTTATGCCGGAATAATAACTTCTGATCATTTCCTTAATGACACAGAATATGAACAATATATTTATGATGGCGTAGAAGTAGTTAAAACTAGTGAGAAAGATAAAACTAATAATGAAGAAACAATTAATGAGAATACTTCTGAGACAAATGATAATGATATAGTTACATTGTGTAAATATCAAACATATGTAAAAGAAGGAACAGATTCTGAATGGACTTTCTCTGGGGTAAGATATTCTACGATGCCACTTAAAAGTACGGAAAATGTTCGTTATCTTTATGAGGGCGCAGAATTTGTTAATAAAAATGATTTAAAGACGCTTAAAAATTATGAGGAAGCAATTAAAACTGCTGGTGAAAAAAATAGTGATGATATATACACAATATATGTATATCAAACATATATAAAAGAAGGACCAGATTCTGAATGGGTTTTACAAGATGGGTTAGAATATTCCACTTTTCCACTTAGAAATACTGAAAATAAGAAACATGTTTATATAGGCTCAGCATATGATTATAAACAACCACAGGTTTTTAAAAGATTAACTACAGTAACACAATATGTCAAAGAGGATTCCACTGGTGAGTATGTTGTAACTGGTTATATGACGCCTTATGGTGCAAGTTTAGTAAAAGATGGTGAAACATATTATGCTGCGATGGATTATTCCGCTACTGGTTTTGGAATTATGGTATATCAAAAGGAAATAAGGAAAAATGAAAACAGCCCATGGGTTGCAACTGGAGAATTTGCTGTTGCCGACATACCAGTTGGTGATCCTAATAAAATGCTTGTGAATAGTGGTTTTATGCTAGGCAACACCACTGCTCGTTATCAACTTTTAACGAAAAAAGATGGTGAGTGGTATGAATCAGGATTCTATGAAATTGGATATGATGGTAATAGTCGTGATAAATCTAATGTAAGATATGTTACATATGATTGTTGCGGTTATGGTTATAGTCATGACACATTAGAAACTTATCAAAAATCAAGTGTTGTTCATAATGAAACCGAAGAAGAATATTTGAATAGCATTGAACATGAAAGGATAAAATAGTATGGATAATAGAATTGATAAAATTATAACTCTTTCAAACAATGAAAAATATATGGTTTTAGATCAAGCTAATTATAATGGTAAAAGTTATTATCTTGTAAGCAAATTAGATGGTGAAGATAATTTAAGCGAAGAGTTTGAAATATTTGAAAACGATAATGAAGTATTAAAAAGTGTTAATGATGAAAAACTATTTAATTCCTTGATTGAATACTTTAAAAAAAGGGTAGATACTGTATAGTATCTACTTTTATTTTGCGTATATGTTAATACCGTATTTACTTTCTTTGGTATCAAAGAAAATATAATTTTTAATTGGGTGATATGTTAAATAACCAAATACAGTATATATAATAATGATGGTTATTAAGCTAATTATGTTGCCACATCTTATATTTTTATATATTAATAAGTGATAATTTATAAATTGTTCTAAAGCTATAATAACGAAAAGTAATCCAATGCTAAAAATTATGTTCTCGCCAATTATATTATAAATTGGTATATATATCATTAGATAAACAATAATACCTATCAAAGGTACTAATGATAATTGTAAGCTGAAATTATTGATATTGTATTTTTTTAGCAACAAATAATCAATAATGCTGTATAATATGTACGATGTATATATTATTTTCATGTGCTCCCATATACTTTCATTTACAGGAGCAAGAATACTTATGATGGTTATAGGTATTAATTTATATAAAAAATGCACAATAAAAGACATGATAAAAATACCAAAAACACCAATAATTTTTATTTTTTTAATATTCATATATGTACTCCTTTATCAATAATATGTAAAAAAATTAAAAAAATATGTAAATAAAAAAGGAAATTGATGTTTTTTGTCGTATATTAATAATTGGAGAGAGTTTTTATGACAACATTATCAAATGAACAAATTAATGAAATACGTTTAAGTGTTGATATAGTTGATGTCGTATCAAGGTATATCAGTTTAACAAAAAAAGGAAAGAATTATTTCGGTATATGCCCATTCCATGAGGATGGAGATCCATCTTTGTCGGTATCACCGGATAAACAAATCTTTTCTTGTTTTTCGTGTCATACGGCTGGTAATGTTTTCAAATTCTTGATGGAATATGAACATATTAGTTTCATGGAAGCTGTTAAGATGGTCGCTGATATGTCTGGTATTAGTGTTGATATTCAAACAAATACTACTTTCCATAAGCAAAGTAAAATATATGATATTTATGAAATCGGTCAAAAATTTTATGTCAATAACATTAATACACAATATGGTAAAGTAGCTAAAGAATACTTAATTAATCGTGGTATCACTGAAGAAATGATAAAAGAATTTGAAATTGGACTTGCTATCAAAAATACAACTGCTTTATCAAAATTATTGGAACAAAAGAATTTCAATGATAAAGATTTAGATGCTAGTGGCTTAGTGGTTAGAGATGATAGAGGCTTTCATGATTTCTTTTATGACAGAGTTATGTTTCCATTACATGATATGAATGGTAAGGTTATCGGTTATAGTGGAAGAATATATTACAAAGATGATAACGCACCAAAATATATAAATAGTAAGGAACATCCATTATTTAAAAAAGGTGAATTTATATATAATTATAATAAAGCCAAAAATGATTGCAGAGTTAAAAACACAGTTATTATTATGGAAGGCTTCATGGATGTTATAAGGGCTTACAGTGTAGGTGTTAAAAATGTTGTTGCAACATTAGGTACAGCCTTTACAAAGGAACATGCTAATATAATTAAAAAATTAGCTAAAAATGTTATTTTGTGTTTCGATGGTGATAAAGCTGGAGCTAAGGCTACTTATGCTTGTAGTAATATTTTACTATCTATGGGTATAACACCTAAAATAGTAAGACTTGAAGAGGATTTAGATCCAGATGAATATGTTTTAAAATATGGTAAGGATAGATTTATTGATAAAATTAATAATCCTATTAGCGTTATGGATTTTAAGCTAGATTATTTAAAGAAAGATAAGGATCTAACGCAGACAATAGATAAGGCTGATTATGCTAAAAAGATATTAGAAGAGCTAAACGATATAGATGATGATGTTTTAAGAGAAGTTACTCTAAATAAAATAAGTAAGGAAACAGATTTGGATGTAGAATTTTTAAAATCTAAACTAGAACCAAAACAAGTTGTTGAAAATAAACCTAAGGTTGTTTTAAAACCTAATTGTAGTGATATGGCGCAACTTATGCTTTTATACTATATGTTACGATATAAAGAAGTAATTAAAATGGTGGAAAATAAGAATATTTACTTTCCAAATAAAGACTTTAGATTGTTATCTAGAGAAATAATTAGTTTTTATAAATCACATGATTATATCGATGTTGGTGAAATATTATCAGATTTAGATGATGGTATGGCTAAGACAATAGGTATGACTGAAGCATTGGATTTAAAAGAAGAATATACACAGGATCTAATCGATGAGTGTTTAAAAAATATTAATGATTATAATATTGATAACGAGTATGAAAGACTACATAAACAATTAGAACAAGAAACAGATATATTGAAAAAACAAGAAATTGGACAAAAAATAAATGAATTATTGATTAGGAGAGAAGAAGATGTTTAACGAAATTAAGACTTTTGATGAAAGAAAAGAAGAATTAGTAAAATTAGGTAAAAAGCAAGGATTCATTACGTATGAAGATTTAGCTAATGGGTTAAAAGGATTGGACTTAGATGCCGATGCTTTGGATGATTTATACAATGTATTGAGTGAAAATAATATTACTATTGTATCTGATGATGATAATGAAGGAGACGACAAATTATTATTAGATGATAATACTTTAACTAAGGATTTAACTATCAATGATCCTGTTAGAATGTATTTGAAAGAAATAGGACAAATTAAGTTATTAACTATGCAAGAAGAATTAGAATTAGCTGATAGAATTTTAGCTGGTGATGAACAGGCTAAGACAATTTTAGCTGAAGCTAACTTACGTTTGGTTGTAAGTATAGCAAAACGTTATGTAGGACGTGGAATGTTATTTTTGGATTTAATTCAAGAAGGTAATATTGGACTTATGAAAGCTGTTGAAAAGTTCGATGTAACTAAGGGTTATAAGTTTTCAACATATGCAACATGGTGGATTAGACAAGCTATAACAAGAGCTATAGCTGATCAAGCTAGAACAATAAGAGTTCCTGTTCATATGGTTGAAACAATTAATAAATTAGCGCGTGTTCAAAGACAATTAACTCTTGAATTAAATAGAGAACCATCAGAAGACGAATTGGCTAAAAAAATGAATACTTCTGTTGATAAGATTAGAGAAATCTACAAAATTAGTCAAGAACCGGTTAGTTTAGAAACACCAATCGGTGAAGAAGATGACTCACATCTAGGAGATTTCATTAAAGATGAACATAATATGAGTCCAGAAGAGTACACAACTAATGAATTGTTAAAAGATGAAATAGATGATATTTTATTAACATTGACTGAGAGAGAAGAAAAAGTTATAAGATTAAGATTTGGTCTTGAAGATGGTAAAGCTAGAACACTTGAAGAAGTTGGTCAAATGTTTGGTGTAACACGTGAAAGAATTAGACAAATTGAAGCTAAAGCTTTAAGAAAATTAAGACATCCTTCTCGTTCTAGAAAATTGAAAGATTATATGGATAATTAAGCAGAAATTCTGCTTTTTTTGTGATTTGACAAATATTATGTAATATTATATAATAAACCACATCAAAAGGGGGATTTATATGGAAAAATATGTATTAGATACAAATGGTAAAGTTAATAAGGATACAACTATATCTTTACTTAGTGATTTTCACGTTAGGGAAAGCGCTGATGAAAAGAGATATACAAGAACTTTAAAAAAGGTTGAGAATGTAAAACCTGATTATATTTTTATTTTAGGAGATATTGTTGAGGATGTTAATTGCTCATCTAAAACAATTGAAAGCATTAATAAATATCTTACAAGCATTAGTGAGGTAGCGCCTGTTTATTTTGTATATGGTAATCATGATACTAAGACTAAACAAAATGGTAAGTGGGTTGAAATGATTAATGATGAATATTTAGACATGTTAAAAGGTGTTAAAAACTTTTCAATTCTTGATGATGAAAGTATTGTTTTGCCTGAAAATATAGGACTTACTGGTATAAATTTACCATCAACTTTTTACGATGATGATATGGAAAATGAAAAATCTTATTTAAAATGTGTAGATGAAAGTATTAAAAATCATTTGGTAGATGGTTTAACTGCTTCATCATATAATGTTCTTTTACATCATACTCCTAATAATATTATGAAAAGAAGGGTATATCTTGAAGTGTTGAAAAGAATAAGAGAAAGTATTGGACAAGATATTAATTATGATTTAATACTTTCTGGTCATTTGCATAATGGTTTAATTCCTAAATATGCTGATTTTGTTCCTGGAAATTTTGGATTAGTAGGATTAGTAGGATCAAATGTTAACTTTTTTCAAGATGATTGTCGAGGTATAAAAATGGTTGACGATAAAACGGTAGGCATTATTTTACCGGCTATATCTTCTTTACCACAGTTTCCTTTGGTTGATAACCTTTTCCCAGAAAATAGTAAAACTTTAATATTAAGATAAGCAGAAATTTCTGCTTTTTTTCTTGCATTTATTTTTTATTAGTGTATAATTGAATATGAAAATCATTTTCATTTTAGAAAGAAGGGGTATTTTGTCATACAATACAAAGCAAAAAGATTTGATACTAGATGCAGTATTAAATTATGGTAAAGAGTTCACAGTAAATGATATTTATTTAAAACTGAATGCCAAAGTGGGCTTAACTACCATTTATAGATTAATTGATAAAATGGTTGCTGACAACAGATTAAAAAAATATATTGGCAACGATAATATAACTTATTATCAGTATTTATGTACGTGTGAGGAAGAAAATCATTTTTATTTAAAATGTTCTAATTGTGGATGCTTAGAACATATTGATTGTGATTGTATTGAAACATTAGAAAAACATATTTTAAAAGAGCATGGTTTTCAATTAAATAAAAAGGGCATAGTTATTAATGGACTATGTTGCAAATGCAAATAAGAAAAGAGGAAAAATATATGTTAGATTGTATAGTAGATGGATTATTAGACACATTAAAATTACTACCATATTTATTGGTTACATTCTTGGTACTTGAGTTTATAGAAAATAAATTAAGTAAAAAAAATGAGAAAATCTTATCTTCTAATAAGAAGTATGGCCCTATTTTAGGAGGATTATTAGGTGCTTTACCACAATGTGGTTTCAGTTCTATGTCTGCTAGTTTATTCTCAGCTAGAGTAATAAGTATGGGTACTTTAATAGCTGTATTTTTATCGACTAGTGATGAAATGTTACCTATTATGATTAGTGAACAAGTTGACATTTTAACAGTGGTTAAGATAGTTGGCTTTAAAGTTCTTGTTGGTGTAATAATAGGTTTTATTGTTGATATTATATTTAGAAAAGATTTAAAGAATGAGATTCACGATTTATGCGAACATGATCATTGTGACTGTGATGAACATGGTATTTTAATATCAAGTTTATTGCATACATTGAAAATAGGTTTATTTATTTTAATAGCTAATTTAGTTATTAATATAATTATTTATTATGTTGGAGAAGATAATTTATCTAATCTTTTATTAAATAATAACGTTTTAACTTATTTTGTATCTAGTTTGATTGGATTAATTCCTAATTGTGCGGGTAGTGTTATTATAACAGAGTTGTATTTGACTAACTTGATATCAATAGGAACATTATTTGCTGGTTTATTAACTGGTAGTGGGTTAGGTATATTATTGCTATTTAAGACTAATAAAAATTTAAAGGAAAATTTAACTGTTTTATCTATTATTTATTTTGTTGGTGTATTAATTGGTATCCTTGTTGATTTTGTAATTTAAAGGTGTATAGTATGGATGTGTTTAGAAATATTTCGATTATTTTTGTTTCGATATTTTTAGAAAGCTTACCATTTTTATTGTTAGGTAGTTTAATTTCTTCTATTATTGAAAATTATGTATCTAATGATACTATAGCTAAGTTAATTCCTAAGAATAAGATATTGGGGACCATAGCTGGTATTTTTTGCGGATTCTTTTTACCAGCTTGTGATTGTGCGGTTATCCCTATTTCTAAAAGATTGTTTCAAAAGGGTGTGCCTATTAATGTAGTTATTTCATTTATGTTGGCATCACCAATTATTAACCCAGTAGTTTTATTGGCGACTTATAATGCCTTTTATAAGACTAATCCTCATATGTTTTGGTATCGTTTAATATATGGTATTATTATAGCTTTTATTATCGGTTATATTATGGGACTAATATTTGATAAAAAAGATGTTGTTAAGCCATCTTTGGAATGTGAATGCCACCATCATCATAAAGGTATTATATCTGTTTTAGAACATACAGGTATTGATTTATATGAGGTTTTAAAATATTTGATAGTAGGCGCTTTAATAGCTAGTTTGATTCAGGCTTTATTACCACAAAATGTTCTTGCTATTTTCCATAATAATAATATATTATCAGTTTTGATTTTGATGGTATTTGCTTATCTAATATCATTATGTTCAACATCTGATGCTTTCATAGGTAAGACATTTACTAATATCTTTACTAATAATTCTATTATGGCGTATTTACTATTAGGGCCTATGATCGACATTAAAAATACAATAGTTCTTTTGGGTAATTATAAAAGAAATTTTGTTTTAACTTTGATAAGTTTAATATTTATAGTTATATTTATCTTTAGTATGGTGGTGTATAGATTATGAAAAAATTTTTAGGAATAGTTTATATATCATATTCATTGATTATTGGTTATGCTTGGTTTTTTTCTAAATTAAAAAACTTTTTAGCACCTCAAATGCAGATATATGCGAAATTATCTTTTATACCATTATTAGCTATAGGAATTGTATTATTGTTTAAACATGCGGAGTTTAAAAAATCTGATATAATTCTATTTTTGCCTGTATTGTTATTTGCGGTATCATTCGATAGTAGGCTTTCAATAAGTTTGGCTAGTAACAAAATTATTAATAAGGTAGAAATTATTGAGAATGATGTAGAACCTTCAGTTGAAGATACTTATGATTTTAGTAATGTTGATTTTGATGTTGAAGATTCTAATTATGATGCCTTGAGTAATTATTTTATTACTAATAAAAATGCTACTATTTACGAAGGTAAGACTATTAGAATTAAAGGCTTTTTTGTTGAAACATCTCATTTGCCAAATGGTTATGTTGTGATTGGAAAATATTTAGTAAGTTGCTGTGTAGCTGATGCGACACTGACTGGTTTTATTGTTAGAAGTGCTTCGTTAACTTCTGGATGGTATGAGATAGAAGGTGTTTTACGAAAGTATAAAGGTAAAGAGTATTCAATGTATATTCAAGCTATTAATTATAAACCTATTGAAGCTGAAGATGAATATATCAATCCTTGTTATGTATATGATGAATATTGTTCATCATTAAAAAAATATAATTTAAAGTATTAATAGTTAGGCTTATATGCTTAACTATTTTTACTTGATTGACGTATGTTTTTGTGTTACTATTAATTTGGTGATTAGCGTGATTGTTGCAGGACGCGAAATAAGAGATAGTTTAATTACTAAATATAAAAAAGAAATCGATGATAATGATTATAAGATTAAGTTAGCTATCATATGTATTGGTGATGATGAGGCTAGCAAAATATATGTTAGGAATAAGAAAAAAGTATGTGATTTAGTTGGTGTATCCTGTGATATATTTATGTATGATAAAATTTCTAAAAAAGAATTATCCGATTTAATTGATGAACTTAATTGTGATGATAGTGTAACTGGTATAATGGTTGAATTACCTTTGCCTAGTTATTTAAATAAACGAGAGACACTTGATCTTATTAATGCTAATAAAGACGTAGATGGTTTAGTTAACAAAAAAATCATGCCATGTACTGCCTTGGCGGTTTTAGAAGTACTTCATCGTTATAATATAAACACTAATTCTAAAATGACATTAGTAGGTTATAGTGATCTAATAGGCAAGCCTCTATTTTCATATTTTGATAAAAAACCCACAGTATGTAATTCTAAGACAATTGATTTGAAAGCTAATACTAAAGATGCGGACATTATTATTACAGGCGTTGGTATAAAGAATCTGATCAAAGAAGATATGGTCAAGGAAAACAGTGTTATTATTGATTGTGGTATTGTTAAAGAGGATAGATTATATGGTGATGTTGACTTTGAAAGTGTTAAAGATAAATGTTTTCTAATAACACCTGTACCTAATGGCATTGGTCCTATTACTACTGTGATGGTTATTCATAATTTAATTGAATTATATAGGGAGGGACATTATGAATAAGCTAACTTTAAAACCTTATTGGTATATTAAAAGATTACTTGATATTTTTTTGTCATTGGTTTTAATTATAATCACATTGCCAATAATGTTAATTGTGTTACTTATTTTGTTGATTGATTTGGGTTTTCCTATATTAAATCAAAACAGGTATCGTGAAGGAATGTATAAAAAATCATTTTTGATGTTTAAACTAAGGACAAAGAAAATGAATTCCGATAGTTTACCTATACATGATCGATATACAAAGGTATCACGTGTTATTGATAATTTAAAACTGAATGAATTGCCTCAATTATTTAATATTTTATTTGGTCAAATGTCCTTTATTGGCCCTAGACCATTTATTCCAGGTGAAAAATTGCCAAAAGCTAAAATAAGTGATAAAAGATATTTCGTTAGACCTGGTTTAATTAGTCTTGCTTTTGTTACTAAAGGCGGCTTAGAAACACATGAAAAGAAGATATCATTTGATGAAAAGTATTATGATAATTTTAGTTTTAAACAGGATTTAATTATAGCATTGAAAGCACCAATATATTTTATTAGGTATAACATATTTTAACTTTATAACTTAAAAAACGTCGATTAATTCGACGCTTTTTATAGTGGGTGGAGTGGTTTTTTTAATTTATTTAGATGAATATTACGTATTGTTAAAAATAATTTAATTGGCATCTTTGTTTTGCTGCCATTTTTAATGGCTTACGCGTTTTAACAATAGAATATGTATGATAAGCGTTTGTTTCATTTAATTGACGTTCTAAATCTGAATTATAGCTATATATTTCTATAACTCTACTCATATTATTCCAATCGTTATAATGTGCTATAACAATTTGGATATTTTCACTACATTTTACATATACTGGGTAAATCTTGTAATCAAATAAATTACACACGATTAATACATGGGAGTATTCACCTGTATTACCTTTTAATATAGTTTCTCTTATTTTCTTTTCTGCCATAGCATCACCTCTTTATAATTGCATTATATACCATATTTTGGTATAATTAAAATACAAATATTTTATGTTTACTATAACTGGAGGTTATGATGATTAATTTAGAGTTGTATAGAATTTTTTATGTTGTTGCTGAAACAGGAAATATAACTAAAGCTAGTGAGCGTCTTTGTATCTCACAACCAGCAGTAACAAAGCAAATTAAAAACTTGGAAAGTCAATTAAATACTCCTTTGTTTATTAGAACTAAAAAGGGTGTTATTTTAAATGAATGTGGCCAGAAAATATTTCTTAACGTTAAGCAGGCTCTAACGTTATTGGATGAGGCTGATAACAATATCAAAGAATTTGCTGAATTGGATGCTGGCACGATAAAAATAGGTATCAGTACTACTTTAATGCGCAAGTATTTATTAAAATATGTTGAAGCATTTCATAATAAATATCCTAATATCGTCGTTGATATTCATACGGATCCTACTAAACAACTTATTACAAAACTAAAAAATGGTATGATTGATTTGGTAATAGGCAAAAAACCAGATAATCTTGATAAGGAATTAAGCTATTATGAATTAGGTAAAACAAAGTATATATTTATAGCTAATAAGAATTATTTCAATTTGAAAGATTTAGCTTTGGTACCTAAAGATTTAGAAGAATATCCAATATTATTGCAGGAATATCCAGCTAATTCTAGAATTAGTATTGAAAAATATTTTGCAGCTAATGATGTACATATTGAGCCTAAAATGAATATTGCAAGTTCGAATCTATTAATTGATTTTATTAATATGGGCTATGGAATAGGTTATGTAACTGAATTATATGTTAAAGACGACCTTAAAAAAAGTAACCTTTACAAGGTTAATGTTACACCACAACCAGAAAGTATATCATTTGGAATAATAAGTTTAAAGAATAATACAATGACAAATCATTGCAAAAAATTTGTCGAAAGTCTGAAAAATGTCGATTAATTCGGCTTTTTTTGTCAATTCTAAGATATAAGTTATAGATTAATAAATGATAATGCACTTTCTAACAAAAAAACGTCGATTATGAAATGCACCCTTTATAGTAGATATCATAATTCGACGTTTTTTATTGCTTATTAGTTTTATTTAGAAGAAGTCTTACATTTTTAACACATTTATGTTTTAATTGTTCTTCTAAATTTAAACTGTAATCATATATGTCTTCAACATTAGTCATTTTACCCCAAGGATCCCTATAATGATCTATTTTTTCTTCTACATTTTCTCCATGTTTAACATATACAGGAAACATTTCGTAATCATAAGTATCACAGCATATTAAAAGGTGTGAATATTCTCCTGTATTTCCTCTTTCAAAATATTCTCTAATTAATTCTTCAGTCATAATTGTTCACTTCTTTCATTGGTAATTTACTATAACATATATTTTTTACGTATGCAACTATTTTAACTGATATTACATCAGTTATATGACATTCTAAGATTTGTCAACTACTAATTTTTATGATATATTAATACACACTGAAAACACACGAAATTTGATATTTTTTAAAAATTATCAAATAATGCGTTATTTGGTATATAATATAAGTGTAGTTAGTGGTGTAAC
>JAEEYW010000030.1 GCA_016288305.1 Caryophanales bacterium
CCAGGTAAAACATATAGAAGAGATGATGATGATGCTACACATTCACATCAATTTATGCAAATAGAAGGATTACTAGTTGATACAGAAGACATTTCTTTATGTGATTTAAAGGGAACATTTGAAGAAGCGGCTAAAAAACTATTTGGTAATGATACAACTACTAGATTTAGACCTAGTTATTATCAATTTACAGAACCATCAGTAGAAATGGATATTTCATGTTTCAACTGCAAGGGTAGTGGATGTCATATTTGTAAACAAACAGGTTGGATTACTGTAGGTGGAGCTGGTATGGTTCACCCTAATGTACTTAATATGTGCGGCTATGATGCAAATAAATGGCACGGTTTTGCCTTTGGATTTGGTGCTGAAAGACTTGCTATGCTTAAATATGGTGTTAATGATTTAAGAGCATTCTATAATACAGATTTAAGAGAAATTAAAAACTTCGATAGAAGGGAGGAAAACTAGGATGATAAGTTTAAATTGGATCAAAGATTATGTTAATTTAGATGGTGAAGATGTTAAAGAACTTGCTGTTAAAATAACTAAAGCTGGTTTAAATATTGAAAATGTTATTACTAATCATATTGATAATTTAGTTATTGGTGAAGTTTTGGAATGCGTTAATCACCCTGATTCTGACCATTTACATGTTTGTAAAGTAAACACAGGTAAAGAGGTAACCCAAATTGTTTGTGGAGCTCCTAATGTTAAAGCTGGTATTAAAGTTATTGTTGCTTTACCAGGAGCTATCTTACCAGGTGATTTTGAAATTAAAGCTGGTAAAATTCGTGGTGAGGAATCAAATGGTATGATATGTGCCTTATTTGAATTAGGTTTGGAAGAAAAAACAGAAGAAACATATGCTAAAGGTATTGAAATATTAAATGATGATGCACCTGTTGGTGAAAATCCTATTGACTATCTTGGAATCGAAGATACTTTATATGATTTGGATTATCATAAAAGAAGAAATAATGATGTTTATTACCATATTGGTTTTGCTTATGAAGTTGGTACTATTTTAGGTAGAGAAGTGCATCTTCCTTTAGCTAATTATAACGAGATAGATGATGATGTTAATAATCATATAAAACTAACTGTTGAAACTGATAAATGTCAATTTTATCTAGGAAAAATGGTTAAAAATGTCAAGATTGGTGAGTCTCCTGAGTGGATTAAGAAAAGATTAATATCTGCTGGAATGAGACCTATTAATAACGTTGTTGATATTTCTAATTTTGTTATGTTGGAGTATTGTCAACCAACACATTTCTTTGATGCTGATAAATTAGGCAAAGAAGTATTAGTTAGAACTGCTAATGATGAAAGCATTATTACACTTGACGGTAAAGAAAGAAAATTAACTAATGATATCGTTATTACTGATGGTGTTAAACCTACTTGTATCGCTGGTGTTATGGGTGGTGAAAATACTGAAGTAGATGAAAATACAAAAAATATTTTCATTGAAGCTGCTATTTTTGACGCTGTATCAATTAGAAATACAGCTAATAGATTACAACTAAAATCAGAAGCATCTATTAGATATGGTAAAGGTTTAAATTACGAATATACTATTAAAGCTATGGAAAGATGTTGTTCATTACTTGAACAATATGCTTCTGGTGAAGTATGTAAGGGTGTTGTTAAACATGACGTTATTGATAAAACACCTAAAAAAGTATCTTTTACAGCAAATGATATTAATAAAGTTTTAGGTATAACCATAACTGATGAAGATGTTAAAACAGAATTAAAAAGATTAGATTTTGAATACCAATATGATAATGGTAGATTTGATGTTACTATTCCAAATAGAAGACTTGATATTGAACCTAATATAGCTGATATGGCTGAGGAAATAGGACGTTTATATGGATACCATAATTTAGTATCAACGTTACCAAAAGTTAAAACAAGAAGAGGTTCTTATGTAGGTAGCGTTAAAATAAGAAAAACTATTTCTAAGAGATTAAGAAGTTTAGGTTTAAATGAAATTAAAACTTATACTTTAGTAAGTCCTGAAATGGCTAAATTATTTAAGTATGATAATAAAGAAAATGCTTTGTTACCTAATCCAATGAGTGCTGATAAATCAGTTGTTAGAACAACTTTAATACCATCACTTATGAATACTTATGAATATAATAAAGCTAGGAAAGTTAATGATGTTTTAATATATGAAATAGCTAATACATACGATAAAGACTATAAAGAAGATACTAAAGTAGCTATGTTATTAAAAGGAAATTATATTTCTAATAATTGGCAAGGTTCTACTAAAGTAGATTTCTATATTGTAAAAGGAATATTAGAAAATTTGTTAGACTATTTAGGATTTAAAAATAGATATTCATATCAAGTAGATGCGTTACCTGAAATGCATCCAGGTGTTTCAGCAACTATTTTGATCGATAGAGAACCAGTTGGTATGTTTGGTAGAATTCATCCATCAGTTAAAAAAGATGAAATATATGTAGCAGAATTATCTATGACTAAATTATATGAAAAACAAGTTAAACCACTTAAATATAAAGAAGCAAATAAATATCCAGAAATAACTAAAGATGTAGCGTTTGTAGTTAAAAAAGATGTAACAGCTGGAACATTGATGGATCAAATTAAAAAATCAGGTGGTAGATTATTATCTGATATAGATGTATTTGATATTTATGTTGGTGAAAATGTAGGTGAAGATGAAAAATCTATAGCATTTAGCCTTAAGTTTCAAGATGCAACCAGAACATTAACTGATGAAGAAGTAATGGAAGTATTTAACAAGATTATTAGTGATGTTGAAACTAAAACAAATGCTAAATTAAGAAACTAGAAATATCCAGTTTAAACTGGATATTTTTAATTTAATGTTTTTAAAACCATTTTGTTAATTTCATTTTCATCATTTTTAATAACAACTTCATCGACATTGTAATTATCTTTAACAGATAATGCAATAGTATAAATAACTTCTTCTAAGACATCTTTATTGGTTACATCGGAAAATATATATGAGTTAAAATTTAATTCTAAAATGTTATCATTTTTATTGGCAGAAATTAGTTTAGCATTACTATTTAGATAGCTTAATAAGTTAGTGTTATATGTATTTGAACTGGCTAATTCATCGATAATTATTTTAATTTTATCTCTATTGTCATTTAGATATTTTGTTACAGGAACATAATAAAAATTATCGTTGTGTTTATTCAAATAATATACTGTTACTTGGTTTATATCATTAATTCTAGTAAAATCAAATGTTTTATTGATACCAAAATTTCTATCTAAAGTGCTAGGTAAGTTGATACCTGTTTGTGGTAATTTGGTTAAAATATTGCCTTCAACATATATGATAACTTGTTTTATATCTTCGATAGAAGTGACAGTATAGATAATGGCTTCAATCATTTTTTCTTCTAAATCTTTATTAATATCAAGAATATCTTTAGAAAAATCTATTTTAATAAGATTATTATCATATTTAACGCTTAGTATTCTTGTATCACTAGGTAATATAGACCTAAAACCATTAGGTATTTTGTTTTCTCCAATTCCGCCACTTATAAGTGTTTCTAATAATTCTTTTACCTTACTTTCAATATCGCTACTATTAATAACGATTTTAGTTTTTACTAAATAATTATAATCATCTAATAAAAAAATAGGATTAGTAGATACTTCTTCTATATATTCTAGTTCTTGACTTATTTCTAGATTTTCTTCTCTAGGCATTAAATATACAAGTAATAAGGCAAATAGGGCACTTGTAGCAATAAGTATTTGTCTTAATAATTTTTTCTTTATCAAATTAAATCACCTAATTAATACTATGAAAAAAAAGGTAAGTTATACCTTTATAAAGAAATTTCCTTAAGTTTTAATAATTCTACGACAGCAGCAGCTCTTCCTTTAACTCCTAATTTTTGCATGACATTCGATATATGATTTCTTACTGTTTTCTCACTTATGTTTAGTTTAGCTGCTATGTCTGTAGTTGATTTATTTAAAATCAATAAATCAAAAACTTGTTTTTCTCTTTTGGTTAATATATTTTTAGACATAAACTCCTCCCTCGGATGGATTATTCATATTATTCTATGCAGGTTTCAAAGAGGGTGTGAAATAAAAAGCCTAAAAATCTATTTTAAGCTGTAAATTTAACGGTTATATATTTATCTATATCATATTCTTCTTGAATGGAACGCATAATTTTATTAGCTAAGGAAGAATCTTTTTCTTTTTGCTTTACGACGACTTCTATTTGATCATCTTTGATTCTTACAAACGCTTCTAGATTAAATTTGGTTTTGATTTTTTGCTCTAATTTTTCTTCCTCACCACGTTTTATATTAATATTCTTCATCTGTTCAAAAGCTTTATTTTTATCTTCAGCGCTTGCGTTATCATCGGTTAAAATGAGTTTTAAATTATCTAATTCTTTCATCATTTCTTCCTCAGCCTCAATTCTTAAAGCAACTAAAGCTGTTGTTTCATTAACATCTATTGTGGGCTCTATATAACCATTATTTAAGACTAATTCGTTGGGCATAGTTATATAATAAACGCTTAAAACAAGTATCAAACTGAATAAAGTTAAAAACCAAACACTTCTTTTATTAATCATAATTATCCTCCTAATCATTAAATTATATATTTTAATGATTATTTATATGCATTTTTTGAAAAAAATTAGTTCATTTTTATTAAAACTGTGATATAATGTTAATGGCTTTTTAAACCGTTGGACATTCGGGGATTGCTTATAATTAAGAAAATGTTACAAAACACATTGATTGATGCTTATGCCGTGTGCCTATATGGTGGTTTAAGTTAGGTCAGTGGAAGAAATAACAAAAGGAGGAATTTAAATGGCAGTTGTGTCAATGAGTTATTTACTTGAAGCTGGTGTTCATTTCGGACATCAAACTAAAAGATGGAATCCTAAAATGAAGGAATACATCTATACAGCAAGAGATGAAATCTATATTATAGATTTACAAAAAACAGCTAAAAAAATCGAAGAAGCTTATGTAGCATTAAATAATATTGCTAAAGAGGGTGGAAAAGTACTTTTCGTAGGTACTAGAAAACAAGCTCAAGAAGC